>JAICIE010000026.1 GCA_025924515.1 Jatrophihabitans sp.
AGCCCGAAGACCGCGATGGTGCGTTGCACCCGTGACAGAATTCCGTCGGCGATCAGGGTTCCTGCGTTCTTGCGAAGAGAGTCCCCCAGCAGGCCGAGATCGCTGAGGAGCTCGGCGGCGTCGCGGTAATCGCGACCGGCGACGTGCGGCGAGCCGGCTTCCGTCCTCGCCCGGGTGTTGGCGAGCTTGGCCTTCATGCAGCTGAGCTTCAGCCGGTACGGCTCCGTGGCGTTGATGGTGAGTAGCCGGGCGGGGAGGTCGAGAGCCGCGACGTCTTCCTCCGTCGACCGGAGCAGTTCGTCGCTCACGCACACGACCGTCGTCGACGACGACAACTCCGAGATGAGCAGGTCGAGCATTCGGGTGATCGCGCGGACCGCCACACCGTGCTGCATGCGGAGCACGTCCCGGGTCACCCGGGCGGTCACGCTCGGGTTGCCGTCCCGGTCTCCGCCGATCCAGGTGCCGAACGTCAGCGGCCGGGCGTCCTCGGGCAGGTCGGCGCCCTGGGCCCGCAGCTCAGCGGCGAGATCCGCGGTGAGATCCGGCAGGATCTCGTCGATCAACTCCTGAAGGTAGAACAGGGCGTTGCGCGCCTCGTCCTCCGGAGTGGGGCGGTGTTGGCGCAGCTCGTCGGTCTGCCAGACCAGGTCGATCAGCTCGGCCAGTTCCCGGTCCTGGCGCGCTCGCGCCGCCGAACCGTCAGGGGTCTCGACGGCAAGGATGTCGGCGATCCGGCGCAGCTTGCTGAGCACCGATCGGCGGCTCGCCTCGGTCGGGTGGGCGGTGAAGACCGGCCGCACCGCGAGCGATCCCATCGCCGCCGTCAGGGCTGCGGCGCCCTTGTGCTCGGCGACGTCCGTCACGGCCTGCGCGACCCAGGCCGAATCGGCGGGGCGGCCGCGCAGCGTGCGCACCCGGTGCACCTGCTCGGCGACGTTGGCGAGGTGGAAATAGTCGGCGAAGGCCCGTACCAGGACGGCGGCGGTGTCGATCGGAAGGCCGGCGAGCAACGCCTGCGCCTCGGCTCCCGCCGCGGCGCCGCCGTCCTCCTTGCTCTGCTTCGTCAGAGCCCGCACCCGCTCGACGAGCTCGAATGCGGCGCGTCCCTGCTGTCGCACGAGGGTCTCGCCGAGGAGGGCGGCGACCCTTCGGACGTCCGCGCGCAGCGCCGCGTCCTCCGCGGAGGCGCGATCGGTCGGCAGTTCGAAGCTGGAATGCACCCCGCCATCCTTGCGCACCAGTGTTACGGCTGATCGCTAGGTTTGGAGCGTGCGCGTACTGGTCACCGGCGGAGCGGGATACATCGGCAGCGTCGTGGCGGCGCAATTGCTCGCGGAAGGCCATGAGGTCGTGGTCGTCGACGACCTGTCCACCGGGCACAAGAACGCGGTGCCGCGCGGCGCCGAATTCCACCGGACGGGGATCACCGAGCTCGGTCCCGTCCTCGGCGAGTGGAACCTCGACGCGGTCGTGCATTTCGCGGCCAAATCGCTGGTTGGCGAGTCGGTGGAGGACCCGGCGCGGTACTGGAACAACAACGTCGTCGGGTCGCTCGCGCTCCTCGACGCCATGCGCGCGGCCGGCGTGGGGCGGATCGTGTTCTCCTCCACGGCGGCGACCTACGGCGAGGCTGTGGAGATGCCGATCCGGGAGGACGCGCCGGCAGCGCCGACGAACCCGTACGGCGCGTCGAAGCTGGCAGTCGACATGGCCTTGCGCAATTACGCCGACGCCTACGGCATGACGGCCGTCAGCCTGCGCTACTTCAACGTCGCCGGTGCTCTCCGCACCGAGGACGGACGCAGCTACGGCGAGCGGCACACCACCGAGACGCATCTCATCCCGCTGGCCCTGCGCGCGGTCGCCGGCAGCGGTTCGACCCTGTCGCTGTACGGCACGGACTACCCGACGCGCGACGGCACGTGCGTGCGCGACTACATCCACGTCGTCGATCTCGGCGACGCGCACCTGCGGGCGCTGGCCCTCGGCTCGCCGGGAGAGGCGCACACCATCAATCTCGGCAGCGGGACCGGCTACTCGGTGCGGGAGGTGCTCGACACCGTGTCGTCGGTGACCGGCCGGGAAGTGCCGGTGGTCGAGACGGGTCGACGGTCCGGCGATCCCGCGACGCTGATCGCGTCCAACGACCGGGCCGGCGAGCTGTTGGGCTGGCGGCCGACGCGGGATCTGCGGCAGATGGTCGCCGACGCGTGGGACTTCTACCGGCAGTCCTGACGGGGCGCGGCCGGTCGCCGGCCGCCAGAACCGGCGCGCCCCCGGGCCTGCCGGCCGGCCGCGCCGCGGCCCGCCCGCGTATTCTCGAAGCATCCCCTCCCGATCGCCGGCGCGGGGACTTTTCGTGTTGCCCCGAGGTGGTTTTCCGCGTGTCCCTCTCCGCCCTGCTCGACATCGCCGCGGCCGATCCCGCCGTCGCTGCTGCGCTCGACGCGGCCGGTTCGCCTCGTCTGTCGATCAGCGCGCCGCCGCCGGCGCAGCCCTTCGCGATCGGCGCCCTCGCCGCGATGCGCGACCGCACCGTCTTCGCCGTCACCGCCGGCGAGCGTGAGGCCGAGGAGCTCGTGCACGCGCTGAGCTGCCTGCTCCGCCCGGACGAGGTCGCGCTATATCCGGGCTGGGAGACGCTGCCGCACGAGCGGCTGAGCCCGCGGGCGGACACCGTGGGCCAGCGCCTCGCCGTGCTTCGCCGCCTGTCCCATCCCACCGCCGACGACCCGGCCAGCGGCCCGCTCAAGGTCGTCGTGGCTCCAGTGCGCGCGCTCCTGCAACCACAGGTCCCCGGCCTCGGCGAACTCGAACCGGTCACGCTCCGGGCCGGCGACACCGCGCGCGAGCTCACCAACATCGTCATCGCCCTCGTCAACGCCGGTTACTCCCGCACCGAACTCGTCGAGAAGCGCGGCGACTTCGCCGTGCGCGGCGGCATCCTCGACGTCTTCCCGCCGACCGAGGAGCACCCCCTCCGGGTCGAATTCTGGGGCGAGGAGATCGAGGAGATCCGGTACTTCAAGGTCGTCGACCAGCGCTCGCTGGAAGTCGCCGAGCACGGACTGTGGGCTCCGCCGTGCCGCGAGCTGCTTCTGACCGAGGACGTGCGCGAGCGCGCCAAGAACCTGATGGCCGAGCATCCCGAGCTCGCCGAACTGCTCGACCCGATCAGCCGCGGCGAGGCGGCCGAAGGGATGGAGGCGCTCGCCCCCGTCCTCGTCGACGACATGCGTCTCGTCCTCGCCGAACTGCCGGCCGGCGCGCACGTTGTTCTCTGCGACCCGGAACGGGTCCGCACCCGCGCCGCCGACCTGGTCCGCACCAGCCAGGAGTTCCTCGACGCGTCCTGGGCCGTCGCCGCGGGCGGCGGGCAGGCGCCGATCGATCTCAGCGGCGCGTCCCTGCGCGATCTCGAGGACGCCGAGGCCGACGCCGTCGAGCTCGGACTGCCCTGGTGGGGGATCACCGCGCTCACCAGCGACGCCGACGACACCGTGGCCAGCGCATTCGACGCCGCGCCGTTGTACCGCGGCGACGCCGAGGCCGCGATGACCGACCTGCGCAAGTGGACGCACGACAGCTGGCGCGTCGTCCTGGTCTTCGACGGGCACGGCAGCGCTCAGCGCGCGGCCGAGCGGCTCGCAGCGGCGGAGATCCCGGCCCGCCTCGTGGCCCAACCGACCGCGGCGCCGGGGATCGTCGACGTCACCACCGGACGCCTGAGCGGAGGCCTGATCGCGCCCAGCCTGCAGATCGCCTTCCTGACCGAGGCCGACCTCACCGGACAGCGCGGCTCGCTGACCAAGGACACCAGCCGGCTGCCGTCGCGGCGGCGCAACGCGATCGACCCGATCACGCTGAAGGCGGGCGACTACGTGGTGCACGAGCAGCACGGCGTCGGCAAGTACGTCGAGATGGTGCGCCGCACCGTCAACGGCGGCGAGCGGGAATACCTGATCATCGAGTACGCCGCGTCGAAGCGGGGCCAGCCCGGCGACCGGCTGTTCGTCCCGACCGACGCGCTCGACCAGGTCACGAAGTACGTCGGCGGCGAAGCGCCCACGTTGAACCGGCTCGGCGGCTCGGACTGGGCCAAGACGAAGGGACGCGCCCGCAAGGCGGTCAAGGAGATCGCCGCCGAGCTCATCCGCCTGTACAGCGCCCGGATGGCCACCAAGGGACACCAGTTCGACCCGGACACGCCGTGGCAGCGCGAGCTCGAGGACGCCTTTGCCTACGTCGAGACGCCGGACCAGTTCGCCGCGATCGAAGAGGTCAAGGCCGACATGGAGAAGCCGATCCCGATGGACCGGGTCATCTGCGGCGACGTCGGCTACGGCAAGACCGAGGTCGCGGTCCGCGCCGCCTTCAAGGCGGTGCAGGACGGCAAGCAGGTCGCCGTCCTCGTTCCGACGACCCTCCTCGCGCACCAGCACCTCTCCACCTTCACCGAGCGAATGGCGCAGTTTCCGGTCAGGATCAAGGAGCTGTCCCGATTCACACCCGCAGGCGAGGTCGACGAGATCGGCAGGGGCATCGTCGACGGGTCGGTGGACATCGTCATCGGCACGCACCGCTTGCTGCAGCAGACCGTCCGGTTCAAGGACCTGGGGCTGGTGATCATCGACGAGGAGCAGCGCTTCGGCGTCGAGCACAAGGAATATCTGAAGTCGCTGCGCACCGCGGTCGACGTCCTCACCATGTCGGCGACGCCGATCCCACGCACGTTGGAGATGTCGCTCACCGGCATCCGGGAGATGACCACGATCCTCACCCCGCCCGAGGACCGGCACCCGATCCTGACGTTCGTCGGTGCCTACGACCCGCGCCAGATCTCGGCGGCGATCCGCCGGGAGCTGATGCGCGACGGGCAGGTCTTCTACATCCACAACCGCGTCGAGTCGATCAATCGGGCGGCCTCGAAACTGCACGAACTCGTCCCCGAAGCGCGGATCGCCGTGGCACACGGGCAGATGGCCGAGCACCAGCTCGAACAGATCATGCTCGGGTTCTGGGAGAAGCAGTATGACGTCCTCGTCGCGACCACGATCGTGGAATCCGGGCTCGACATTCCGAATGCGAATACGCTGATCGTCGATCGCGCCGACATGTTCGGCCTGAGCCAGTTGCACCAGATCCGAGGACGAGTAGGACGAGGACGCGAGCGCGGGTACGCCTACTTCACCTATCCGCCGGAACGCCCGCTGACCGAGACCGCGTACGACCGGCTGTCGACGATCGCCCAGCACACCGAGATGGGCGCGGGCATGGCCGTCGCGATGAAGGACCTGGAGATCCGCGGCGCCGGGAACCTGCTCGGCGGCGAGCAGTCCGGACACATCGCGGGCGTGGGCTTCGATCTCTACGTGCGGCTGGTCGGGGAAGCGGTCGCCGACTTCCGCGGCGAGGCCGAGGCTGACTTCGCCGAGGTGAAGGTCGACCTGCCGGTCGACGCGAACCTGCCGGTCGAGTACTTGCCGGGGGAGCGGCTGCGGCTGGAGGCCTATCGGGCGCTGGCGTCCGCGACCACGAACGACCAGGTCGACGCTGTACGGGCCGAGCTGGTCGACCGCTACGGGCCCATCCCGCCGCAGGTGGAGAACCTTCTGGCCGTGGCCCTGTTCAAGGTCTTGTGCCGGGCCTACGGAGTCAGCGAGGTGTCGCTGCAGGGCAATTCGGTCCGCTTCTCGCCGATCGACCTGCCGGAGTCCGCGCAGATCCGGCTGCAGCGCCTGTACGACCGCGCGCTGTACAAGCAGGGGGTGTCGACCATGTCCGTGCAGCGACCCAAGGGAGTGCGCAAGCCCGACGGCACCTTCTCGGAGGCAAAATTCGGCGGCGAGCCACTGCGCGACGTCGCGCTGCTCACCTGGTGCGGGGACGTCCTGCAGCAGGTGACCGGCAGGGTCCCCGAGCCCGTCGGCTGATCTGACATTCTGGACGCCGCCACCGCCCGTAGCCGCAAGGAGTTCTTCGTGAAGCACCGCCCGCTCGCTGCCGTAGCCGCCGCAGCGGTCACCGTGACCGTTCTCGCCGGCTGCGACACGAAGGTGGGAGCCGCGGCGACGGTGGGCTCACAGACCATCCGCGAGTCGGAGGTCGAGCAGTACCTGACCGACAAGGCGAAGCCGATCCCCAGCCAGGGCGGCACCATCATCCCGCGCTCGTACGTCCTTCAGGACCTCATCCTGCAGACCCTCCTCACCAAGGCACTGGCCGCGCACGGCGGCGTGCCCAGTGCCGCCACCCTGCGCAACGTGGAGGACCAGCTCAAGCAGGGACGCACCGCCAAGGAGCTCAGCGCCGGCTACACGCGGTACGGCTTCGAGGCGAAGGCGGCCGAGTTCGACTTCCGGGTGCACGCACTGGAATCCCTGCTGGGCAACCGCACCAAGGCGCAGACGATCGCGGCCTTGGCCAAGACGGTGAACGACCTGCACGTGCCGGTGTCGGTCAACCGGCGCTACGGCGCCTGGGACCCCGCCTCGCTGTCCATCTCCACGTCCAACGGCGCGGGGCTGCCGAGCATCGTGAAGCTGCAGCCGTCGCCGGCCCTGCAGCCCTGACGATGAGCCGACTGGAGCGCGCAGTCGAGGTCATGGATCGACTGCGCTCGCCGGGCGGCTGCCCGTGGGACGCCGCGCAGACGCACCAGTCACTGTCCCGGTACCTCCTCGAGGAGGCCTACGAGGTTCTCGAGGCGCTCGAGACCGACGACGTGTCGCTGCTGCGCGAGGAGCTCGGCGATCTGCTCCTGCAGATCCTGTTCCACGCGCGCCTCGCGGAGGAGCTGCCGCCAGGAAAAGCCTTCTCGATCGAGGACGTGGCGGGAGATCTCGTCGACAAGCTCGTCCGGCGGCATCCGCATGTGTTCGGGGGGACCGACGCCGCCGACGCCCAGGCCGTCAACGAGAACTGGGAGCGGCAGAAGATCGCCGAGAAGGGCCGCACGTCCGTCGCCGACGGGGTTCCGCTGGCCCAGCCCGCACTAGCTCTCTCGGCGAAGCTGGTGTCGCGGGCCGCCCGCGCGGGATTGGACCCGGCTGTCGGGTCCGGATCTTCCGCGGAAGACGAACTCGGGGCCCGCCTGTTCGCCGTGGTCCGCGACGCAGTCGCTGCCGGCGTCGATCCCGAGGGCGCGCTGCGGCGGGTGACCCGGAGCTACCTGTCCGCGCTGCGAGCCGCCGAGGCGGATCCTGCCGACCCGGAGCCATCCGCCAGCGCCCAGTGACCGGAACGGGCGCGGGCTGACGCCGCGCGCGTCGTCGGACCCCCGCGGCAGGATCGCGGGCATGACGATCCCGATGCCCGAGCGCCGCGAGCCCGATCTGACCGCCGTGGAACGCCCCCTGCTCGCCGGATTCCTCGACTACTACCGCGACACGCTCGCCAGCAAATGCGCCGGGCTGTCGGCCGAGCAGCTGGCCGAACGGGCCGTACCGCCGTCGCCGCTGTCCCTACTGGGGCTGGTACGGCACATGGGCGAGGTCGAGTGCGGCTGGTTCCGTCGCTTCAACGGCGAGCAGGTGGCCCACCGGTACTACACCGACGACAATCCCGACGGAGACTTCCTCGACGCGGCCGCGGATCCCGCCCAGGTCGAGGACGCCTATGGCTACTGGCAGGACGAGATCGCGCACGCTCGAGACGTCACGTCGGCGCACGCCCTCGACGACACGTTCACGCGACGCGGGGAGATCATCTCGCTGCGCTGGATTCTCGTCCACATGATCGAGGAGTACGCCCGGCACTGCGGACATGCCGACTTCCTCAGGGAACGGATCGACGGCAGTACCGGCGACTGACCGCAGGTGCGAGGCGCGCAACGGCCCGGCGGCGCTCGACGGCGGGGCGACGCCGCGTCACAGCCGGCGCTGGCTAGGGTTGCGGAGAGCCAGCGCGCTCGTCTCGCACGTCCGTCGGAAGGAATGCCTGTTGGCCACGATCGAGGCCGTCGGCGCCCGGGAGATCCTCGACTCCCGCGGTAATCCCACCGTCGAGGTGGAAGTGGCCCTCGACGACGGCACCCTGAGCCGCGCTGCCGTGCCCAGCGGCGCATCGACCGGAAAGTTCGAAGCTGTCGAGTTGCGTGACGGCGACGACCGGTACGGCGGGAAGGGGGTGCGCAGGGCGGTCGACGCCGTGCTCGACACCATCGGGCCGGAGTTGGTCGGCTACGAGGCCAGCGAGCAGCGCCACATCGACCAGACCTTGCGCGATCTCGACGCCACACCGGACAAGTCCCGGCTGGGCGCGAACGCGCTGCTCGGGGCGTCGCTGGCAGTGGCGAAGGCTGCGGCGTCGAGCGCCAAGCTGCCGTTGTTCCGCTATCTCGGCGGCCCGAACGCCTATCTCCTGCCGGTCCCGATGATGAACATCCTGAACGGCGGTGCGCACGCCGACTCGAACGTCGACGTGCAGGAGTTCATGATCGCACCGGTCGGGGCGCCGACCTTCGCCGAAGCCCTGCGGTCCGGCGCGGAGGTGTACCACGCGCTGAAGTCGGTGCTGAAGAGCAGGGGCCTGGCCACCGGCCTCGGCGACGAGGGCGGCTTCGCGCCGAACCTCGGCTCGAACCGGGAGGCGCTCGACCTGATCACCGAGGCGGTTCAGCAAGCGGGCTTCGCTGTGGGCAGCGACATCGTCTTCGCCCTCGACGTGGCGGCGACCGAATTCTGGGACGGCGAGGGCTACCGCTTCGAGGGCTCCACGAAGACGGCCGAGCAGATGATCGAGTACTACACAACTCTGGTCGACGCCTACCCGATCGTGTCGATCGAGGACCCGCTCGGCGAAGAGGACTGGGCCGCGTGGGAGTCCCTCACCGGGTCGCTCGACGACCAGGTCCAGATTGTCGGCGACGACCTGTTCGTCACCAATCCTGAACGTCTCGCGCGCGGCATCGAGATCGGGGCGGCCAATGCGCTGCTCGTGAAGGTGAACCAGATCGGAACCCTGACCGAAACCTTCGACGCGGTCGACCTGGCGCACCGGCACGGCTATCGGTGCATGCTCAGCCACCGGTCGGGGGAGACCGAGGACACCACCATCGCCGACCTCGCGGTCGCTACCAACTGCGGTCAGATAAAGACGGGAGCACCGGCCCGTAGCGAGCGAGTCGCCAAGTACAACCAACTGCTGCGCATCGAGGAGGAACTCGACGACGCGGCTCGGTACGCCGGCGCAGCGGCGTTCCCACGGTTCATGTCTGACGGCAGCCCGGAGTGAGCTCGCCGATCAGGCCGCGTCGGCCGCGGCCGCGCCGTGTGTTCACCGGGCGTGCGTTGGTGCTCGGTGCCGCTGTCGTCCTGCTGCTCGTCCTGCTCGCTTCGCCGCTCAACCGGTTCTTCGGCAGCCGCGGGGACGTCAATGCGGCGGCGAGCCAGTTGCAGCGCGACCGGGCCGAGCTGGCGCGGCTGCGGGCGCAGTTGCAGCGCTGGTCCGACCCGGGCTACGTGCAGGAGCAGGCGCGGCACCGGCTGCAGTACGCCATGCCCGGCGACACCGTCTACGTCACCGTGGACAAGAGCGGTAAAAACAAGATTCAAGCGACAGCGACGCCGAAGCGGGTGCTCGTCCAGGGCAGCTGGAACGAGGTGCTCTGGAAGAGCGTCGAACGGGCCGGTGGCTGAGCCGTACTCACCGGCCGACCGGGCCGCGGTCGCCCAGCAATTGGGTCGCGAGCCACGCGCCATCCGCGCTGTCGCCGCCCGGTGCCGGTGCGGCCTCCCGGAGGTCATCGAGACGTCGCCGCGCCTTGCCGACGGCACGCCGTTCCCGACGCTCTACTACCTGACCTGCCCGCGGGTCGTCGCCGCCGTCGGGCGTCTCGAAGCGTCCGGGTTGATGCGTGAGATGAGCGATCGGCTTCGGACGGAGGACGACCTCGCCGCGGCCTACCGCGCTGCGCACGAGGCCTACCTGAGCCGCCGGGAGTTCCTGGGGCACGTGCCGGAGATCGCGGGGATCAGCGCCGGTGGTATGCCGAACCGGGTGAAGTGCCTGCACGTGCTCGTCGCTCACTCACTCGCGGTCGGATCCGGAGTCAATCCGCTCGGGGACGAGGCCGTCGCGGCGCTGCAGCCGTGGTGGCTGGACGGGCCGTGCGTAACCGTTCCGGAATCCGGATGACCAGGGTCGCTGCGATCGACTGCGGGACGAATTCCATCCGCCTTCTCGTTGCGGACATCGCCAACGGGACGCTGCGTGACGTGCACCGCGAGATGCGCATAGTTCGCCTCGGCGAGGGCGTCGACCGTACCGGGCGGCTGGGGGAAGCGGCGCTGGCCCGCACCCGGGAGGCGCTCGAGCAGTACGTGGCGACGATTCGCGGACTCGGCGCGCAGCGGATCCGAATGGCGGCGACGAGCGCGACTCGTGATGCGAGCAACCGGTCGGACTTCCTGGTGATCGTCCATAAGCTGCTCGGCGTCGAACCCGAGGTGCTCACGGGCCTTCAGGAAGCCGAGCTGTCGTACACCGGTGCGGTCGGAACGCTCGATGGGCTGACGCCGCCCGTCCTCGTCGCCGACATCGGAGGCGGTTCCACCGAGCTGGTCCTCGGCGCACGGGGCCGGCCGCTGCGGGCCTTCAGCATGGACGTCGGGTCGGTTCGGCTCACCGAGCGTCACCTGCACGACGACCCCCCGACGCCGCAACAGGTCGCGGCTGCCGTCGCCGACGTCGACAGCGCTCTCGACAGCGCCGCCCAGCAGCTGCCGCTGACTGGAGCGGGGGAGCTCGTCGGGGTCGCCGGCACCGTGACCACCCTTGCGGCCATCGCGGCGGACCTGCCGCACTACGATCCCGCCGCCATTCACGGCAGCCGGATGCCCGCCGCGCAGGTCGACGAGATCACCGAGCGGCTCTTGCGGATGACCCATGCCGAGCGTTCTGCGATCCCGGTCCTGCATCCGGGACGAGTCGACGTCATAACGGCCGGCGCGCTGGTGCTGCTCACGCTGGTTCAGCGCACTGGGGTGCGGGTCGTGATCGCAAGCGAGCACGACATTCTCGACGGCATCGCTCTGAGTCTCCACGAGGAGCGGTGAAGGAAGTCGGGATCATCGGGATTGTGGTGCTGCGGGTGGCTGGCCGGCGGGTGGTGTAGGTCTGTCCGGTCGATGCGGTTGGCCACGGTGAGCGCCGACTCGGCCATCACGGCCCGCAGCTCCTCCGTCACCATCTGCCTCTCCAGGCCCGGGGCCGGGGACCCTCGCACGGGTCGGCGGCGATCGCCGCGATGAACCGCAGCTGCCGGGCCTGCACCCGGGCGATGCCCCGCTCACTCTCACCGGCCGCGACGATCCGCTCGCCCAGCGAAAAAGGGGGAAACGGTCGACGTCGAAACCGAAAGCCATGGCAAAACGCTAACGACAGCCTCTAACAATTTCTGGCCGCAAACGAAGCGCTGTGGCTAAGCAACTGAACAGGGCGCTGCGTCGCCTATTCAGGCGGGGGAGGCTCGGATAGGTGACCGGTATCGAACTCGCGACACCAGCAGATAGCCGTCGTCAGGTGCAGCACTTGCGTTTCGCCCATCGGTTGCCTGTCGATGCTCAATCGAAGTCGGTGACTCGTTCAGTCGCCGAACGGCTGATTGCTCGACACATCGGTACTCCGTGCCTTGAGCCGACGACCTGGAGCGGGCGTGTCGCCCCTGCCGAACCGGGCCATGCGCCCTTCACCGTCCTCGCTCGGCGGCAATATTGTCACCACCGGCAACCCACCGAGCTTCGCCGTCTTGTCCCCGCACTCACCTGACGGCAGACTGCGGCCATGACCAACGACCCGGTGCTCATCGGCAACGGACCCCGGCGCGTCCTCGCCCTGCACGGCTGGTTCGGCTCGGCGACGGGGTGGGGACTGCTTCCCGACCTGATCGACGGCGACAAGTACAGCTACGCCTTCGTGGACTACCGCGGCTACGGCCGCCGCCGCGACCACACCGGCGAGTACAGCCTGGCTGAGATCTCATCGGACGCCTTGTCCGTAGCCGACGGACTGGGTTGGGACCGGTTCGCCGTCCTCGGACACTCGATGGGCGGGACGGCCATGCAGCGCGTCCTGCTCGACGGGCCCGACCGGGTGACCGCGTTGATCGGCGTGAGCCCGGTGCCGTCGACCGGGGTCCCGTTCGACGAGCAGGGCTGGGCGCTGTTCAACGGCGCCGCAGCCAGCCGCGACAACCGCTATGCGATCATCGACCTCACCACCGGCAACCGGCTCAGCCGCACGTGGATCGACCGGATGGTGCAATTCTCGCTCGACAATTCCGAAGCCGCGGCCTTCGGCGCCTATCTGGACTCCTGGGCGCATACCGATTTCTCGGCCCAGGTCCAAGGTAACCAGACGCCGGTCAAGGTGGTGGTGGGCGAACACGATCCCGCGCTGGGCGCCGCCGTCATGAAGCAAACTTTTCTGCAGCAGTATCCGAATGCGACGCTCGAGGTATTGACCAACGCGGGTCACTACTCGATGTACGAGACGCCCGTCGCACTCTTGACCGTGATCGAGTCGTTCCTCGACGAATTGTGAAGGCCGCCGACTCGTCGGAACTCGTGAGCATCGTCGATCCGGCGACCTACGAAGTCGGCCCGCCCTTCGACCTCCTGCGCAGGCTGCGCCGGGACGCGCCCGTCCTGTGGGTCGACGAGCCGTCACTACACGGGCTTCCGGCCGGGCCCGGCTTCTGGTTCGTGGTCGGACACGCGGACGTGGCACGGGTGCTCAAGGACCCGAGGACCTTTTCGTCATGGCTGGGTGCGACCCAAATTCGTGACGCGCAGGATCTCGAATGGGTCCGGCGAATGATGCTCAACATGGATCCGCCGGAACACTCCCGGCTCCGTCGCATGCTGACCCGTTCGTTCACCCCGCGGGCAGTCGGCGCCCTTACCGACTCCATCGAGCAGAACGCGCGCCGCCTGGTCGATCGGATGATCGACGGCGCCGACGAAGGACGGTGCGACTTCGCCAAGGACGTCGCCGCCGACCTGCCACTGCTCACCCTCGCCGACGTTCTCGGCGTGCCGGCCGAGGACCGCGGGCTGATGTTCGACTGGTCGAACCGTGTCATCGGCTGGCAGGACCCGGACTACGCGTCATCGGCGAGTTTCGACCCGTCCGGCGCGACCGAGATGGCGCGCGAGGCGCTGCGGCTGCGGCCGATGCCGGACGCCTCTGGGCACATGCCGGATCCACGTACCCGGGAGGGGATGCCAGACCTGTACGCCTACGCCCGGCTGCTGGCGGAGGAAAAGCGGCGGGCGCCGGGCAACGACGTGATGTCGATACTGCTAGCGATCGACGATGACGGACTTCGCCTCAGCGACGCCGAGTTCCAGAACATGTTCTGGCTCTTCGCCGTCGCCGGCAACGAGACCCTCCGCAACGGGATGCCGGGCGGGATGATCGGACTCCTGGCGAACCCGGACGCACCGGCCCGATTGCGAGCCGATCCCGCGCTCCTGCCGGGCGCGGTCGAGGAGATGCTGCGTTGGTGGACGCCGGTCATGGTCTTCCGGCGCACGGCCACCCGCGACACCCGGCTCGGCGACGCCCACATCGCAGCGGGGGACAAGGTCGTCGTCTCCTTCACGTCCGCCAACCGCGACGAGGCGCTGTTCACCGACCCCGACAGCCTCCGCATCGACCGGCAACCCAACCCACACCTGTCCTTCGGCCACGGCCCGCATTTCTGCCTCGGCGCCCAACTGGCCCGCGCGCAGATGCGGGCGCTGTTCGCCGAACTGCTGCGCCGGACCAAGACGCTGGAGCCCGACGGCACCCCGGCGTTGCTGCGCTCGAACTTCCAACGCGGCGTCAAACGGCTGCCGATCCGGTGGGTCGCCTGACGACCGGCAGAGACAATCTGCTTGGCCCGCACGGGATGATCGACCGGCCATGAGCGTTCCCGCCTCGACTGCAGACGATCCGCAACCGATCACTCCGGCGGTGTCCGCGCCCGGGCGGATGGCCGTTCTGCGCCGGAAGAACTTCGCGCTCCTGTTCGCGGGGCAGGCGACCTCCACGTTCGGGGACCGGGTCGTATTGGTCGCCATCCCCTTCGCCGTGTTGTCGCTTCCTGGCGCTGGTGCCGGCGATGTCGGCCTCGTGCTCGGCGCGTCGGCGCTGTCGCTGGCCGTCTTCGTCCTGGCCGGCGGCGTGATCGCCGACCGGCTCCCGCGTCACCGCACCATGCTCGCCTCCGACCTGATCCGGGCGGCCGTCCAGGCGACGTCGGCCACGCTGCTGCTCACCGGCGAGGCGAGCGTCGGGATCCTGATGGCTCTGCAAGCCGTCTACGGCGCGGCGGAGGCCTTCTTCCGCCCGGCCGTGCTCGGTCTGGTTCCGCAGGTCGTCGAGCCGGGCGAGGAGCAGTCGGCGAACGCCCTGTTGGTCCTGCCGGCGAACCTCGGCCTCGTCCTCGGGCCGGCGGTGGCCGCGGTGCTCGTCGCCGCCGCCGGTCCCGGTGGCGCCGTCGCCATGGACGCAGCCACCTTCGCCGTCAGCGCCGCGACCCTCGCGCTGCTCCGCGTCCGACCGAATCCACCGCGCGACCGGCAGCATTTCGTCGACGAACTGCTCGACGGTTGGCGCGAGGTCACTCGACGGGACTGGGTCCGCGGCACCCTCGTGGCCTTCTGCGCCTATCACGCGCTCGTGCTCCCCGCGCTGTTCGTCCTCGGCCCGCAGGTCGCCTTACAAATCCGGGGCGGAGCCACCGCATGGGGCGCCATCAACGCCGGCTTCGGTGTCGGCGCGGTGCTCGGAAGCATCGCTGCCCTGCACTGGCGACCGCGCCGCCCGGGAGCTGTGCTCGGCAGCTTCCTGTGCGCCGCGTCGACGCAGGCGGCAATCTGCGCTAGTCCGTTGCCGACCTGGCTGGTGGCCGCGCTGCAGGTCCTCAGCGGGATCGCGGTGGCGGTCGCGTTCACGGTGTGGGAGACCGCGCTGCAGCAGCGAATTCCCGCGCACGCGCAATCGCGCGTCTCGTCCTTCGACTACTTCGCCTCGCTGACGCTGATGCCGTTCGGGTTTCTGATCGTCGGCCCGATCGCTGCACATCTCGGGCCGATCGAAACCGCGGTGGGCGCCTCCGTGATCACTCTGGTCGCCTGCGCGGCGATCACCGCGACGTCAGGGCTGCGGTCGCTCCGCGCTCTTCCGGCGCCTGGATGATCAGCGGACGGCGATGTCCTTGGTCGTCAGGACGTCCGGCTTCGCCCGCTTGACCTTCTTCGACGCCTTCGTCTTCGCAGGCGGCGGCTCGTTGCCCGTGAGCACCCGGAAGGTCGATTCGGCGCTCTTACGGGTGATCATGTCCGCCACGACCATGCCGGTCGCCGACAACACACCCCAGGCGATCGCGTCGCCCCAGTCGACGCCACTCTCCTTGATCTTTTTGGGCGGCGCCTCGTACGGCCGCGCGGCCTCCCACGTCTTCTCCACGGCCTTGCGCGCCAGGATGCCGACCGGCATCCCGATCACCACCGTGAGCAACCGCATACCGAGCTTTCCGGGGACGTTCGCCATCATCCACCTCCTGGTCGGCAACCTACCCGGGGTCACGGGCTGCAACGCTGGAGGACGTGATTGCGCGACCCGGTGCCGGCTGGCCGGACGATCCAGCGACGCCGGACACCCCGATCGCCAGGAACGCTGAGGACGTGCGACGGCTGGCGAGATCCGCCGCGGACCTGGACCGGACGCGGGCCCGGGTGTCCGTCTGCCGTGCCTGTCCGCGGCTCGTGCGCTGGCGCGAGGACGTGGCCCATACCAAGCGGCGCGCCTTCGCCGACCAGCCGTACTGGGGCCGCCCGGTGCCGGGCTGGGGTGACCC
This sequence comes from Jatrophihabitans sp., assembly GCA_025924515.1. Lineage (GTDB taxonomy): Bacteria > Actinomycetota > Actinomycetes > Mycobacteriales > Jatrophihabitantaceae > JAICIE01. Next base: position 15,854 of record JAICIE010000026.1, read on the forward strand.
CGCGGCTCGCGTCCTCATCGTCGGACTCGCTCCGGCGGCGCACGGGGGGAACCGCACCGGACGGATCTTCACCGGCGACCGCAGCGGCGACTGGTTGTTCGCCTCCCTCTTCCGCGTCGGGCTCGCCAACAGCCCGACGTCGCTCGCGGCAGGTGACGGTCTGCTGCTGCGCCGCACCTGGATCGCCGCGGCGGTGCGCTGCGCGCCACCGGCGAACAAGCCGACCACCGAGGAGCGGGACGCCTGCCGCCCGTGGCTGGTCCGGGAGATCCAGTTGCTGTGGCCGGCGCTGCGCGCGGTCGTCGTCCTGGGCGGGTTCGGCTGGGCGGCGCTCTGGCCGGCGCTCCGCGCCGCCGGCATCCAGGTACCGGCGCGGCTGCCGAGCTTCGGCCACGGGACCGAGGTGCCGGTCGACGGTCGCAGCGTGCTGGGCTGCTACCACGTCAGCCAGCAGAACACCTTCACCGGCAAGCTCACCGAGGCCATGCTCGACAGCGTCCTCGGCCGGGCGGCCGAGTTGGGCGAATCGGGCTCCGGCGCCACCGATCTCCGCTAGCGTGCTGGCTGTGCCCGAGCAGATCGCCCCACGGCGCATCCTCATCCTCGGTGGCGGCTACGTCGGCATGTACACCGCGCTCCGGCTGCAACGGGCGCTGCGCGCCGGGGAGGCGTCGATCACGCTGGTCGATCCCCAGTCGCACATGACCTACCAGCCGTTTCTCCCAGAGGCGGCCGCGGGCAGCCTCGAGCCGCGCCACGTCGTTGTGCCGCTGCGCCGCGTCCTGCCCCGATGCCGGGTGGTGGCGGGCGCCGTCACGAGCGTCGGGCATGCCGAGCACCGCGTCGTCGTGCAGCCGGCCGAGGGCCCGGAACTCGAACTGTCCTATGACCTGCTCATCGTCGCTCTCGGCTCGGTGTCGCGGTTGCTGCCCATTCCCGGCCTCGCGGACGTCGGCATCGGGTTCAAGACGGTCGGGGAGGCGATCTATCTGCGCAACCACGTCCTCGCCTGCCTGGACCTCGCCGCCTCGACGCCCGATCCGGGTGTCCGGGCACGGGCGCTGACGTTCGTCTTCGTCGGCGGCGGCTACGCCGGCGTGGAAGCGCTCGCCGAGCTCGAGGACATGGCGCGATACGCCGTGCGGCAGATCCCCGGCGTCGAGCCGACGGACCTGCGATGGGTGCTGGTCGAGGCAGCCGGTCGGATCATGGCCGAGGTCTCCCCGCGGCTGTCGGACTACACCGTGGCCCGCCTCAACGAGCGCGGCATCGAGGTCAAGCTCGGAACCAGGCTCGAGTCGGTCGAGGGCGGCCACGTGCGCCTGTCCGACGGCGAGGACTTCCGCGCCGACACCGTGGTGTGGACCGCCGGGGTGAAGGCCAACCCGATCCTGCAGCGCACCGACCTGCCCAAGGACGACGCCGGGCGGCTGCCCTGTGCGGCGAACCTGCGGGTCAAGGGCGTGACCGGCGTGTTCGCGGCGGGCGACTGCGCCGCCGTCCCGGACCTCACGTCAAAGGACCCGAACGCGCTGTGCGGTCCGAGCGCCCAGCACGCGGTGCGGCAGGCGAAGACGTTGGCGGACAACATCGTCGCCGTGTGCCGCGGCAGCAACCTGCGCGACTATCGGCACCGGTACGCCGGTTCGGTGGCGTCCCTGGGGCTCTACCGCGGCGTGGCCGAGATCTACGGGGTCAAGCTGCGCGGCCCGTTGGCGTGGTGGATGCACCGCACCTACCACCTGTCGCGCATGCCGACCTTCAACCGCAAGGTACGCATCGTGGCGGACTGGACCGGTGCCCTGCTGTTCCGGCGCGAGGTCGTCGCGCTCGGGCAGATCCAGTCGCCGCGCGACGAGTTCTTGCAGGCCGCGGGCCGGCGGGTCGTCCCGGTCGTGGAATAGCCGACGAGGACGGACGGTTGACGAGGGTAGTTGCACTCGCAACCGCATACTAGGAGGCTGGCCGACATGGTTGCCGTCACCGCTGACACCCTGACCCTGCCGCGCGTGCGCGGAGCCGCGCTGGGCGACACCGAGCGCCCGGTCCTCGCCGTCTCGACCGGCCCGACCGGGTTCGAGGGCGAGGGCTTCCCGGTGCGCCGGACGATGGCCGGCATCAACTACCGGTACACCGACCCGTTCATCATGATGGACCACATGGGCGAGGTCGACTACGCCGCCGGCGAGCCTCGCGGAACCAACTGGCACCCGCACCGCGGCTTCGAGACGGTCACCTACCTGATCGACGGCCAATTCATCCACCAGGACACGCACGGCGGCGGTGGCATCATCACCGAGGGCTCGACGCAGTGGATGACGGCCGGAGCCGGCCTGCTCCACATCGAGACGCCGCCGGAGCGCCTGGTCGAAGAAGGCGGCCTCTTCAACGGGTTCCAGCTCTGGGTCAACCTCCCCGCGAACGACAAGTTCAGCTCTCCTGCTTATCAGCCTGTCGAAGCATCAGACCTCCTGCTGTTGGGCAGTGAGGACGGAGGGGCGCTGCTGCGCGTGATCGCCGGTGAGGTCGACGGCCACCGCGGCCCGGGCTCGACGCACACGCCGATCACCTTCCTGCATGCCTCCCTGGCAGCGGGCGCCCAGCTCTCGCTGCCGTGGCAACCCACCTACAACGCGCTGGCCTACGTCTTCGCGGGGTCAGGCACCGTCGGCCCGAAGCGGCAGGACGTGTCACCAGGAAACCTGGTCGTGTTCGGTGCAGGCGACCGGATCACCCTGCAGGCGGACGCCCGGCAGGACAGCCGGAGCTCCTCAATGGAGGTCCTGCTGCTCGGCGGCGAGCCGATCCGTGAGCCGATGGTGCACTACGGTCCGTTCGTCATGAACAGCCGCGACGAGCTGGTGCAGGCGCTCGAGGACTACCAGGCCGGACGCCTCGGCGTCATCCCGCCGGATGCCATCATGCCGCACGTGCCGCGCAACGCCCGCGACCCGCGCGACTGACCTTTTCCTCCCGGGGCCGGGTCCGTCCCGGCCCTGTCGACTGTTGGCCGGCAGGAACCGCTGCCGTTCGCTTCGGGCGGACGCGGCACCGGAATCCCGTCCGCGGCGGCCGGGTTGAGTGCATAGGACTCAACCATAGGAGTGCGTGTGTCCAGTCTGCCGATCCTTTCCTTGCCTGACGTCGTCGTCCTGCCCGGCATGGTCGTTCCCGTGGAACTCGACGACGCGGCGCAGGCCGTCGTCGATGCCGCCCGCGCGGGCTCCGACGGACGGCTTCTCCTCGCCCCGCGCCTGCCGGACCGTTATCCCGTCTTCGGTGTCATTGCGGAGATCGAACAGGTCGGGCGGCTCCCCGGCGGCGCTCCCGCCGCCGTCCTGCGCGCCGGCAAGCGCGCCCGCATCGGCAGGGGAGTGACCGGCCCGGGCGCGGCGCTGTGGGTCGAGGCCGTGCCCGTCGACGACCCGGCGGTGACCGACGCCGTTCGCGAGCTGGCGGCCGACTACAAGCGCCTGGTCATCGCCGTCCTGCAGCGCCGCAACGCCTGGCAGGTGATCGACTCCGTCGAGCGGGTCACCGATCCGTCCGAGCTCGCCGATCTGGCCGGCTACGCCCCCTACCTGTCCGACGAGCAGAAGCGGCAGCTGCTCGAGACGCCCGACGTGGAGGCGCGGCTTCGGCTGGTGACCCGTTGGGCTCGCGAGCACCTCGCCGAGCTCGAAGTCACGGAGAAGATCCGCGACGACGTGCGTGAGGGCATGGACAAGTCGCAGCGGGAGTTCCTGCTGCGCCAGCAACTCGCCGCGATCCGCAAGGAGCTCGGCGAGGACGAGCCCGACGGTGCCGAGGACTACCGATCCCGCGTGGAGACGGCCGAGTTACCGGACAATGTGCGCCAGGCGGCGCTCCGGGAGGTCGGCAAGCTGGAGCGGGCCAGCGATCAGAATCCCGAGGCGGGATGGATCCGGACCTGGCTCGACACCGTCCTCGACCTGCCGTGGAACGTGCGGACCGACGACAACCGCGACGTCGCCGCGGCGCGTTCGGTGCTCGACGCCGACCACCACGGGCTCGACGACGTCAAGGATCGCATCGTCGAATACCTCGCCGTCCGGGCCCGGCGCGCCGATCGTGGCCTGGCCGTCGTCGGCGGCCGCGGCTCGGGAGCCGTCCTCGCGCTGGTGGGGCCGCCCGGCGTCGGCAAGACGTCGCTCGGCGAGTCGGTCGCGCGTGCGCTGGGCCGGAAGTTCGTCCGCGTGGCCCTCGGCGGCGTTCGCGACGAGGCGGAGATCCGCGGTCACCGGCGCACCTACGTGGGCGCTCTACCGGGCCGGATCGTCCGAGCGGTCGCCGAGGCAGGATCGATGAACCCGGTCGTCCTGCTGGACGAGATCGACAAGGTCGGCTCGGACTTCCGCGGCGACCCGGCGGCGGCACTGCTGGAGGTGCTCGACCCGGCCCAGAACCACACCTTCCGCGACCACTACCTCGAGGTCGAGCTCGACCTGTCCGACGTCGTTTTCCTGGCCACCGCCAACGTGGCCGAAACCATCCCGTCCGCGCTGTTCGACCGTATGGAAGTCGTAACACTCGACGGATACACCGAGGACGACAAGGTGGCGATCGCGCGGGATCACCTGCTTTCTCGCCAGCTGTCCCGAGCCGCTCTCGATCCATCAGATGTCCTGGTCACCGAGGACGCGTTGCGGTTGATCGCCGCCGAGTACACCCGCGAGGCAGGGGTTCGGCAGCTCGAAAGATCCCTCGCGCGCGTACTCCGGAAGGTGGCCACGTCCTTGGCTGCCGGCGGATCCGTACCGGTCACGGTCGACGCCACCACGCTGCAGACCTACCTGGGCCGTCCACGGTTCATCCCCGAATCCGCGGAACGGACCGCGGTCCCCGGCGTGGCCACCGGCCTCGCGGTGACCGGCACCGGCGGCGACGTGCTGTTCATCGAGGCGGCGGCGCTGCCGGGCCCGGCGGGGCTCACGCTCACCGGCCAGCTCGGCGACGTGATGAAGGAGTCGGCGCAGATCGCGCTTTCCTACCTTCGCTCGCACGGCACGGCGAACGGTGTGGCCGCGGACGCGCTGGACAAGGCGGTGCACCTGCATGTGCCGGCCGGCGCGGTGCCCAAGGACGGACCCTCGGCCGGGGTCACGATGGTGACGGCGCTGGCATCGCTCGCGACCGGACGACCGGTGCGGTCGGACGTCGGCATGACCGGCGAAGTGACCCTGAACGGCCGGGTTCTGCCGATCGGCGGCGTCAAGCAGAAACTGCTGGCCGCCCAGCGCGCCGGGCTGAAGACCGTGTTCCTGCCGGCGCGGAACGAGCCCGACCTGGACGACGTGCCCGCCGATGTCCTGTCGGATGTCGACGTGCGGCCGGTCTCGGATGTCGCCGATATCCTGGCCGTCGCGCTCGAACCGGTCACGCAGGCCGATACCGAACGGGCGGCCTGAGCGAGAATGAACCCGGGCGTGTGCGGCCGAACACGCCCGGGCCCCCGTAGCCCAACGGCAGAGGCAGACCCCTTAAAAGGGTTGCAGTGTCGGTTCGAATCCGACCGGGGGCACCGCGCGTCCACGGTGTGAACCTCGTGACCACGTCGCCTGCCGACAGCAAAGTCGGCCTCATCCGCGCTAGGAGAGCGCCGATGGTCCTCCCGAAGTCAGTGCACACCCCTCCCGCACGGTGCGCTGCGAGGACGATCGGAGTTCCCCCATGCCTTCTTTCTTCCGGGGCGATCGCCGGCGAAAGTCGGTCATCGCGGCAGCCGTCGCCGTCGCCGCGGCGGCCGTCGCGCTCTTCCCCCAGGTCAGTGCGGGTGCGGCAACCGCGACCCCCGACCCGTCCGGTGAGGCGCCGCCGGCGAGCGGTTGGTGGCAGTCGTCGTTCGTCGACGAATTCGACGGCACGGCGATCAACAAGTCAGCGTGGGGCGTCTACGACAACCACGACCCGCGTAATCCGCATGGACCGAAATACGCGAGCAACGTGTCCGTCCACGACGGAATGGCGACGCTGCGGACGACCAAGGTGAACGGTGTTTGGGCCGGTTCGGGAATCTGCTCGGCGAAGATGACGACCGGGACCTACGGCAAGTACATGGTCCGCGCCCGCTTCATGAGCGGGCTCGGCGTGAAAGCCGTCGCGCTGCTTTGGCCGTCGGGCAATCACTGGCCGCCGGAGGTCGACTTCATGGAGTACGACGCGCGCGACGCCCACCACAAGAGCTTGCTGCTCACCAACCACTTCCGGCCGCTGAACTCGATGCAGCAGGCTTTCGTGTCGGGTGATTACACCCAGTGGCACACGTTCGGTGTCGCCTGGACCCCGACCTACCTGCGTTTCTTCCTCGACGGGAAGACGACTGCGATCATGAAGGGGCACGTTCCCACGGCGCAGATGTGGCTCGGCCTGCAGACGGCGATCGGCGGCCAGGTGAAGCCGGACGCGACCACACCGGCGAAGGTCGACCTCGATGTCGACTGGGTGGCGTACTACAGCGCACCGGCCGACGCGGGGTGGACGCCCTGACCCTTCTCGACGCATCACGACTGAGGACCGGCTCCGGCCGTCCTCAGTCGTTATGCGTTTCCGACGACTCGGATCCCGCGGTTCAGGACGTGAACCGGGGCGAGCGTCCGATCAACAGCACGCCGACCAGCATCGCCAGCAGGCACAGCGCCTCACCGGACAGTGCCGACCCGGTGGCGGACAGCTTGTCGCCGAGCAGGGTCACCGCCAGGACGATCCCGGCGACCGCCTGCGTCGCCGCGGTGGGCGGCAGCGCGTAGTCGAGCCGTCCGGCCCGGAACGCCGCCTGCGAGAGCAGGACCCCCGCCGTGGCGGCCGCCAGCACGACCCAGGGCCAGAGGGTGGCCGCAAGGTGCAGCAGCGGATGTCGCGGGGCGGCGACGATCGCTCCACGCGTCGCGGCGTCCTGCAGGGCGTACATCACCCCAGCGGCAGCAGCGAAGAGCGCGGACTCGACGACCATCGACGTCCGCGGGGCGAGGCCCCACCCGGCCATCGCGAACCCCGCGGCGACCGCGGCCGATGCCGCGGTGGCGACAGCGATCCCGCGCCAGCCCGGTTCGGCGCGTAGGTCGGCGTGCGGATCCGCAACTGCGAGGAACACGGCCAGCGCGACGGCCAGCACGATCGGCCCGACGACCTCCTCCCAGCTCGGCGGGCGGTGTGACAAGCCGCCCGCCAGCACGAAGGCGACGAGAAGAAAGCCCACGAGAACCGGCTCGACGGTGCTGACGGGACCCAGCTGCAACGCCCACGCCGCCAACGACTGCCCGGCCGTCATCGCCGCGATCCCCAGCCACCAGCGGCCGCTACTGATCAGGGCCTTGAGGACGTGCCGGGAAAGCAGCCCCCCGGAGTCCGAGGCCGTGGCCACCCGTTGCTGCAGGACCCAGCCGACGCCGAGGAAGACCGCGGCAGCGACGGCGACGGTGTAGACCATGACCGCCGGCCTCGCGGCCTGTCGCTTCAGCCGGACTTGCGGCGGAAGGTTCGCTTGCCCCCCACGGCGCCGTGCGCACCGTGGATCTTGGAGTCGCCGTGGGCGCCGCCGGTCTCACCGGCGGCCTGCGAGGCGCGCTTGCGGTCCAGCGCCGCGCGGAACCGGTCCTTCGGCGAGGCGACGCCGTCCTCCTCGGCCTCCTCGAGCAGCGGGTCGCCCGCCATGCCTCGGTCGCGGGAATCAGCCGAACCCATCTACACCAGCTCCGTCCGCTCGAGCACGACGACCGGAATCTGCCGGTCGGTCTTGTCCTGGTATTCCTCGTAGTGGGGCCAGACCTCCACCATGTGCTTCCACATGTCGGCCTGCTCGTCCGGTCCGGCGTCGCGTGCCCGCGCGCGGAAGCGCTCTGCCTGGATCTGCACCTCCACGTCCGGGTCGGCCTGCAGGTTCAGGTACCAGTCCGGCGGCTCCGGGGACCCGCCCTTCGAGGCCACGACCAGATAGGCGTGCTTGCCCCAGTCGCGATAGATCAGCGGAGTGGTGTAGTCCTTTCCGGACTTCCGCCCGCGGGTGAACAGCACCAGGATCGTCGTGTCCTCGCGCCAGTGATAGCCCTCCTCGCCGCCGGTCGCGAGATAGCGCTCGACATGCTCCTTGCCGTACAGCACTTGCTGGGTCATCGAGTACGTCCTCCTGGCTTCAACGGTCCCGGGGGCAGCGGGGGTGCTGCCAAAGCCCTACCCGCGCCGGGAACCGTTCCGAACCGCAGCCCCGACTCCCACTCGGTGCGGGCCGTCTCGATCTCGTCGTGGGTGCGCCCGACGAAGTTCCACCACATCACCACCTGCTCCTCGAACGGCGCGCCGCCGAGCAGCAGGACGCGAGCCCCGGCCGGCGAGGACACCGCCAGGTCACGGCGTCCGCAGCCCAGATACAGCATCTCGCCCGGCTCCAGGGCCTCCCCGTCGACCTCGACCGACCCGGACATCACCAGAACTGCATGCTCGAACTCCGGCTCGAGCGGCACAAGCCCGCTCCCGTCGGCGCTGAGCTCCAGATCAGCGCCGACCAGCGGGGATCGCGCGGAGCCCGGCGACACCGCGTCGGCCAGCGCACCCATGATCACGGTGGCGCGGACCCCGCCGTCCGCCACCACCGGGAGCGACCGGTGGTGCTCCCATCCGGCGGCGCCGTTGCGCACCGGTGAGGGCAGCGCAACCCACAGCTGCACCCCGTGCAGCAGCGCCGGGTGCGGCACCGGCGAGTGCTCGGCGTGGGCGATGCCGTAGCCGGAGGTCATCAGGCCCAGTTCACCAGGCCGCACGACGACGTCGTTGCCGAGGCTGTCGCGGTGGTGCACCTCGCCGTCGAGCAACCAGCTGACGGTCTGCAGGCCGAGATGCGGATGCGGCGGCACCTGCATCCCCGGGCGGTCGCCGATGTCCTCGGGGCCGTAATGGTCGACGAAGCACCAGGCGCCCACGAGCCGCCGCCCGAGGTTGGGCAGCAGCCGCCGGACCGTCGTGTCGCCGGCGAGGGGCTGCAGCCGGCCGGCGTAGCGCTCGTGCACCGGCCGAGGTGCGACAGCCGCCAGGCCGCCCAGCCGGCTCAGCGCGGGAGTCCGGTCGAGGTTGCTCACACGCGCTCTCTCGCCGACGCGTCGGTGACAGGACGTTCGCTCACCTCGCCACCGTATGGACCGTCGGCCCCGTGCGCCAGAATGCGGACGTGACCGACACCTTCACCGTCGCCGGCGAGGCCCTCATCGACCTGGTGCAAACCGAGCCGGCCACCTTCGTGGCCCGGGCCGGGGGCAGTCCGTTCAACGTCGCGGTCACGCTGGCGCGGCTGGGGCAGTCCGTGTCGCTGGCGGCCCGCGCCGGACGCGACGGGTTCGGCGATCTGCTGGTCGACAGCGCCGCGCGCGACGGCGTCGACGTGTCCGGCTTCGACCGGGCCGAGCAACCGACGACGCTCGCGGTCGCGACGCTCGACGAGCGCGGCTCGGCCCGTTACGACTTCTACTTCGACGCGACCGCCGGCCTGGGGTGGACCGTCCTGCCGCAGCCGCGTACCCCGTTCCTGCACGTGGGTTCCATCGCCAGCTGGCGGCAACCGTCCGCCCCGCTCGTCCTCGAGGTGCAGCAGCGCGCGCACGCATCCGGCGACGTCCTGGTGAGCTACGACCCCAACGTCCGGCCGAACCTGATGGACGCATCCGCTCGGGCGACGCTCGCCGACGGCCTGCGCGCCGCGCACCTGATCAAGGTCAGCGACGAGGACCTGGCGTTCCTGCACCCGGACGACGACCCGGGCGAGGTCGCGGCCCGGTGGTGTGCCGGCGGCGCCGACCTGGTGGTGGTCACCCACGGCGGCTCGGGCGCCGTCGCGTACGGCCCGCGCGGTGAGCTGGCCCGCTCGCCGGCCCCGCGGATCACCGTCGTCGACACCGTCGGCGCGGGTGACTCCTTCATGGGCGGGCTGCTCGCCGCCCTCGCCGACGCCGGGCTGCAGCGTCCCCAGCAGTTGCGCGCGGCGGTCGCCACCGATTCGGCGACGATCGGTGCCGCGCTGACCCAGGCCGTCCTGGTCGCGGCCTACACCTGCGAGCAGCGCGGCGCGAACCCACCGACGCGCGCGCAGCTCGACGCGGCGCGGGTGCGGCTAGCGCGCTGAGCGGAACCGGTCGACGATCTTCCACGCGCCGGGGAGCGCGAGCGCTGCGACCGCCATCTTGACGAGGTCGGTGACGAGGAACGGCCGGACACCGAGCCGCCAGGCCGCGCCTGCGGACAGATGCAGGTCGGCCGCGAGCCAGGTCGCGCCGAACAGGTAGATGAACGCCATACCGGCGACCATCACTATCGCAGTGGTGAGGACGTGCCGGTCCGCGCGCCGCCGGGCCAGTTCGCCGACGACCCCCGCTGCGGCCACGAACCCCAGCAGGTAGCCGAAGCTCGGGAACCCCCACCCGGACGCGTGTCCGGCGAACCAGGGCAGTCCTGCCATGCCGACCAGCAGGTACAGCAGTAACGAGATCAGCCCGCGCGCGGGCCCGAGCGCGGCTCCCACGATGAGGACGGTCAGCGTCTGCAGCGTGAAGGGAACCGGCGACAGCTGCGGGATCGTGATCGAGAACTGCGCACTCAGACCGACGAGCCCGGCTCCCCCCGCCGCCAGTGCAGCGTCGCGCGCCAACGCGCCCGGAACGAGATCGGCGAGGACGAGGCGGGGTGCGACGGCATCCGACGACATGCGGCTACTCCTTCAGGCGGCACGGCGACAGGGGTGGTCCCGGCTCCCCAGACCCTAGAGGAGCGGTGCCGGGCAGGCTGCGTCCTGGTCGGCGCCTCGTGCATCCGCGCCGCGCCCGGGGATTTGCGGCGGCGGGAAATATGCTCGTAACACGACACCCAGGACGCTGACCTCGTGCCGGTCGCTGATGTCGTGCCTGTCGATGATCCGTCCCGCGACTACGGCGACAAGGTCGTCGCTGTCGAGCCCGGCGGGGTCGAGCCCATCCCGCTGGACGAGCGTCACGGCCGCCCGCTGGGACTGTTCTGGACCTGGGTCTCGCCGAACATGGAGTTCGCCACCGTCGCGGTGGGGATGCTCGCCGTCCTCTACTGGGGCCTGAACCTCGCCCAGGCCACGGCAGCGATCATCGTCGGGACCGCGCTGGGGTCCATCAGCCACGCCTTCCTCTCGACCTGGGGTCCGCGGGACGGGCTGGCGCAGATGATGCTCAGCCGCATCGGCTTCGGCCGGATCGGCAACCTGCTGCCGGCCGGTCTCAATGCGGCCACGGCGGGGATCGGCTGGTTCGCGGTCAACAGCATCAGCGGCGCACTCGCGCTGCACGCGCTCGTCCACTCGATTCCCAGCGAAGGCGCGCTCGTCATCGTCGTGGCGGCCCAACTGCTGGTTGCCTTCTTCGGGCACAACCTGGTGCACGCCTTCGAGCGGATCGCGTTCCCCATACTGAGCGTCATCTTCGTGATCGCAGTGATCATCGTCCTCACCAAGTCCGACGGAGCCGCGCAGTTCACCCAGTTCGCACCGCCCCGGGTCGGCGGGTTCCTCCTCACTGTGGGGGCTGCCTTCGGCTATGCCGCCGGCTGGAACCCCTATGCGTCGGACTACACCCGCTATCTGCCGCGAGAGGCGTCGCGGCCGGCGATCGCGTTGGCCGCCGGGCTCGGCGTCTTCGCCTCGTGCGTGCTGCTGGAGGTTGCCGGCGCGGCTGCGGTGTCCGCGGTCGGCGCCAAGGCCGCGATCGACCCCGGGACCTTCACCGGGCTGACCCCGACCGTGATCGGCAAGCTGACCCTGCTCGCGGTGATGCTCGGGGCCATCGCGGCCAACGTCCTCAACGTCTACTCCGGCGCGATGTCCTTCATGGCGCTGGGCGTGCGGCTCCCGCTGCACCGCGCCCGCGCGGTCGTAGCCGTCGTCTTCGGCGTCGTCGGCTTCGTGGTGGCGTCGTTCGGGCTGGGCAACGCCGGGCAGAACTACGAGGACTTCCTGCTGATCATCGCCTACTGGATCACGCCCTGGCTCGGGGTCGTCTTCGTCGACCGGCTGCTGCGCCGCGGCAAGCCGACCGGCGTCTGGGCGCTCACTCCGGGCTACCGGAACTGGGCCGGGCCGATCGCGATGTTCGTCGGGATCGTGGTCTCCATCTGGCTCTTCTGCAACCAGACCAAGTACGTCGGCGTGGTCCCGTCCGCGCATCCAGCGGTCGGCGACCTCACCCCGGAGGTGGGTTTCCTCATCTCCGCCGTCCTGTACCTGGTGCTGTTCCGGGTGCTGCGGCCCCGCGCCAGCCTCGACGACGCCCCGGCCGCGGTCGAGTACGCCCGCCCGTGACGTCCACCGACGACCGTGCCTGGCTCGCCGTAGCCGTGGAGGAGGCCCGCGCCGGGCTCGCCGAGGGCGGGATCCCGATCGGCGCGGCGCTGGTCGGCGCCGACGGCGCCGTCCTCGGACGCGGACACAACCGCCGGGTCCAGGACGGCGACCCATCCACGCACGGTGAGACCGACGCGTTCCGCCGCGCCGGGCGCCAGCGCTCCTACCGCGGCACCACGATGGTCACCACCCTGTCGCCGTGCTGGTACTGCAGCGGGCTGATCCGCCAGTTCGGGATCTCACGGCTGGTGATCGGCGAGGCGCGCACCTTCTCCGGCGGCCACGACTGGCTGGCCGAGAGCGGCGTCGAGGTCGTCCTGCTCGACGACCCGCAGTGCGTGCAGATGATGACCCAGTTCATCGCCGAGCATCCGGACCTCTGGAACGAGGACATCGGCGTCGACTGACGCAGGTCGAGTCAGCATCGACCGATTCGTCGGACACTGTCCGTAACGTCGCCCGCAGCGACGACGGGAAGGACGGGCCATGCCGGCGCGAGCCACCGACGCGGCGCTCGCGGCCCTGTGCGCCGTCGACCGCGACGGGATCCTCACCGTCGACCTCAGCAGCCTGAGCTGGGTGCCGCCGTCGGCGATCGTCGCCACCATCGCCCAGGCGGCTCGGGCCCGGGCGGCGGGGCGCGACTTCGCCGTCCGCGGGCCGCGCGGCGAGCTGTCGTCCTACGCGGCGCGGATGCGGCTCGGCCGCCTGCTCGACGCTCTCGACGTCCGCCACGATCTGCCGAGCCGGCGCGAGCGCGACCAGAGCGAGCACCTCATCGAGTTGCGTGAGATCGACAGCGGCACGGCCGCCGACCGGCTTGCCGCGCTGGTCTACCGCAAGACCCGCCCCATCGATGCGGCGCTGGCCAAGGCGCTGCATCAGAGCGTCGGCGAGATCGCCGACAACGTTCCCGACCACGCCGCGTCGGTGGGCTTCATGGCGGCGCAGACGCTGCCCCGCCGACGGCAGCTGTGGCTTGCGGTGGGTGACGCGGGGCTCGGCATGCAGGCCACGCTGGCGGCCCGCGGTGCCCGGACCGACGAGGAGGCGATCGTCCTGGCCACCCGCGACCACGTGAGCCGATTCGACGACCCCGACCGCGGCGTCGGCCTGTCGACCGCGCTGCGGCTGGTCAACGGACGCGGCGGCAGCGTCTACATCGCGAGCGGAACGGCGTCGGTGCGGCACTTCCCGCGGACCCGGCGGTTCCTGGCGTCGCCATTGACGTACCCGGGCACGCTGGTCGAGGCGCGCATCGCGCTGCAGTGAACCCCCGGCGACGCCGCGTAGCGGCCTTGCTTGGTGAGCCCGAATGGCCCTGGGCAAAACCGCTGCGACGACGGGGCGGCACGATACAGTCGCAGGAAACCGGAGGAGGAGGTCATGGCGACGCTGACGCTCCCGCAGCTGGTGGCCGGACGTGAACTTGCGGACGCCGCCGTGCGCCGACTCGGCCCGGTCGCGGGCGAGGACGTCGTCGTCGACGCCCGAGCCCTCGTCAGCGGCACTCCGTCGTTCGCCGCGCAGCTGGTCCGTACCGCTCTCGTCGACGCCCAGGCCAGCTCGCTGACCGTGGTGGGCGGGCCGGAGGACTTCCGCGCCGATGCCCGGCAGGCTGCCGAGCGCATAGGCGCGGCCGATCGGCTGCGGCTGTCGTCGGAGCGGCTGCCGGCGGCGTCCTGATCACCGGTGTCCTACTCCGCGGATCGTGCCGCGTGTGGTGCGTAGCGCCGCACCGGTGAGACGGTTCACCTCGTCGAAGGCCTGCTGCTCCGCGGCGGCGTCCTCCTCCTGGCCGATCAGGCTGCGCCGGGCCAGGTCCGCCCACTGGCCCAGCGCAGCTCGGACGGCACGGTCGTCCACCCGCGACTCCGCGACCTCGAGCCGCCCCCGCGCCCGCGCCACCTGGTCGTCGACCCAGTCGGTGACGCGTAGCGCGAACGAGCCGTCCTCCTCGCTCCCCTCGCTGGCCTGCCGGTCCAGCTCGGTGCCGTAGTTGCGCAGCGCGTTGCGCAGGTCGAGAGCGGCGTCCTGCGCCTCCATCAGGAAATTCCGCCGGCGCTCGTAGCGTCGCTCGAGCGCGGCGGAGTACTCGGCCCGGATCCCGCTGCCAACCGCGACGACCAGCGCGGCCGATGCAGTGATGATCGAGGCGACGACCGGGGCGTCCACGGGGCCGATCCCATCACGCCGTGCCGACGATCCGGCTCAGCGCCTCCATGGATGTCACCGCGTCGATGGATGTCACCCGCGTCGATGGATGTCACCGCGTCGATGGATGTCACCGCGTCGATGGATGTCACCGCGTCGATGGATGTCACCCGCGTCGATGGATGTCATTGCGTCGACGGGTGTCACCGCGTCGATGTGTGTCACCGCGTCCCGGGAACGGACCGGGGCCAGACGGCGTTCATACACTAGATCGACGGATCCTCGAGGAGGATGGCCAGATGGCCGAAAACCCAGTTATCCGCAAGTTCGGCGCCGCGTCGAAATCAGGAGCTGTCGCGCCGAGCGCGGAGCAGCTGCAGACCTGGTACGAGGCGCCTGCCTACACCGGCCCGCGTCCGGGGCAGCGTTATCTCACGCTCGACGACGTGGTGCAGCGCACCGGTGCCATGCTGGCGGTCCTCTTTGCCGCCGGCGCGCTGGCATGGGTCGCCGTGCCGATCGCCAGCGCGGGGCCGCTGCTGCTCGTGTCGCTGTTCGCGGGCCTCGGCCTCGGGCTCTACATCTCGTTCACCATGCGCGCCAATGCCGCGCTGTGTCTGCTGTACTCAGCGTTCGAGGGCGTGCTGCTCGGAACGATCAGCAAACTGTTCGAGCGGGCCTATCCGGGAATCGTCGTCCAGGCCCTCACCGGAACCGTCATGGTGGCCGCCGGGATGCTGTTCGTCTACAAGATCGGCGCCATCCGGGTCACGCCCCGGTTCACCCGCGTGGTCGTCGGGGCGATGATCGGCCTGCTCGGCCTGATGGTCGCCAACGGGATCGCCTACTTCTTCACGCCGAACGGGCTGGGGCTGCGGTCCGGCGGCTCCCTCGCGATCGTCTTCAGCCTGGTGTGCATCGTGGTCGCCGCGATGAACCTGGTCCTCGACTTCGACATGGTCGAGCGGGCCATCCGCAACGGCGCCGACCAGAAGTTCGCCTGGTTCGCGTCCTTCGGACTGATGGTGACCCTCATCTGGCTGTACTTGGAGATCCTGCGGTTGCTGGGCAACCTGCGAAGCAACTGATCCGGCAGCACGAGTAGCGGGCGGTCGCCGCAGCGGCCGCCCGCCGCGCATGTCCGCACCGCGCCCGCGCGATGAGTAGGCCGCGCTGCGCCGGCGCGCCTTAGGGGTCGGCACGGCGCGCGTCGCCGCGGTTTGCACTCGGCAAACGGGCCGCCGCTCGGTTTGCCGCGTTTGCCGACCGGATTGCCGAATGCAAACCGGCACAGCGGGCGCCCGCGGACATTCGCGGTCGACCGGCCCTGCCACCCGCGCCCCGGCCACCCGCGCCCGGCCGAGGTCGACCGGCCCGGCCACTGCCGCCCGGGCCACCCGCGCGTCGCCGCGGTTTGCACTCGGCAAACGGGCCGCCGCTCGGTTTGCCGCGTTTGCCGAGCGGATTGTCGAATGCAAACCGGCACAGCGGCAGGGCGGGCGCCCACGGCGACGAGCACCCGCGCCCGCGGACGGTCGCGGTCGACCGGCCCGGCCACCAGCCGCGTCACCAACCTGTCGGTGCAGACCGGCTAGGACAGCCGCTCCAGCACCATCGCCATTCCCTGGCCGCCGCCGACGCACATCGTCTCGAGGCCGATCTGCTTGTCGTGCCACTGCAGCGAATTGATCAGGGTTGAGGTGATCCGGGCGCCGGTCATCCCGAACGGGTGCCCGACCGCGATGGCGCCGCCGTTGACGTTCAACCGGTCCATGTCGATCCCCAGCTCGCGCTGCGAGGGAAGCACCTGCGCGGCGAAGGCCTCGTTCATCTCCACCAGGTCGACGTCGTCGATCGTCATCCCGGCCAGTGCGAGCGCACGGCGGCTGGCCTCGACCGGGCCCAGGCCCATGATCTCCGGCGACAGCGCCGAGACCGCCGTCGACACGATCCGCGCCAGGGGCGTGATGCCGAGTTCCCGCGCCTTCTCGTCGCTCATCACGACGACTGCGGCCGCCCCGTCGTTCAGCGGGCAGCAGTTTCCCGCGGTCACCCGCCCGTCCGGCCGGAAGACCGGTTTGAGCTGTGCGACCGCCTCGTAGGTGACGCCCGCGCGCGGACCGTCGTCCTTCGACAGCACCGTCGCGTCCGGCAGCGTCACCGGAGTGATGTCCTTGGCCCAGAACCCGTCCGCGATCGCCTTTTCGGCGAGGTTCTGCGACCGGACGCCGAAGCGGTCCATGTCCTCGCGGCTGACGTCCTTCAGGAGCGCGACGTTCTCCGCGGTCTGCCCCATGGCGATGTAGATGTTC
>JAICIE010000027.1 GCA_025924515.1 Jatrophihabitans sp.
ATTCGTACTACGACGACCCGGAGCTGCGCGCGCGCATCGGCGAGGTCCGGGTGCCGATCGACGAACTGCAGAAGCGCCGGATCCTGGTGGACCGCGACGAGGACGGGTACCTGCTGCAGATCTTCACGGCCAACGTCACCGACCGCCCGACCGTGTTCTTCGAGCTCATCGAGCGGCACGGCTCCCTGGGGTTCGGGAAGGGCAACTTCAAGGCCCTGTTCGAGGCCATCGAACGCGAGCAGTCCCGGCGCGGCAACCTGTAGGACACTGGCCGCTGTGAGCGTGCGCCTCCGCCCCGTCCTGTCCTCGCTGCCGGCGTACGTTCCGGGGCGCACCGTCCGCGGCGCGATCAAGCTGGCCAGCACCGAGACGCCGCACCCGCCGCTGCCGCACGTGGTGCAGCGCATCGCCGCCGCTGCCGCCACGGCGAACCGGTACCCGGACGCGTCGGCGGCCGAGTTGACCCGGGCCCTGGCCGACCGGCACGGCGTCGACCCCTCGCGGGTGGCCGTGGGCTGCGGCTCGGTCTCGCTGTGCACCCAACTGGTGCAGGCCGTCGCCGACGCCGACGAGGAAGTGGTCTACGCCTGGCGGTCCTTCGAGGCCTACCCGATCATCGCGGCGGTCAGCGGCGCATCGTCCGTGCAGGTGCCTCTGCAGGGCTACCGGCACGACCTGGCGGCCATGGCCGAGCGGATCAGCGGCAAGACCCGGTTGGTACTGGTGTGCAACCCGAACAACCCGACCGGCACGGTTGTCCGCCGGGAGGAATTGCTCGACTTCCTGAACGTCGTGCCCGAGGACGTCGTCGTGGCGCTCGACGAGGCTTACCACGAGTACGTCAGGGATCCGGAGGTTCCGGACGGTCTGACGCTGCTGGATCGACACCCGAACCTGGTGGTGCTGAGGACGTTCTCGAAGGCGTACGGGCTGGCCGGGCTACGGGTGGGGTATGCGATCGCGGCCGACCCGTCGCTCGCCAAGGCGCTGCGCCAGACCCAGGTGCCGTTCGCGGTGACGACGGTGGCCCAGGAGGCCGCGCTGGCGAGCCTGGAAGCGCCTGCCGAGGAGCAGTTGCGGATGCGCACCGACGAGGTGGCCCGCGAGCGTGTTCGGGTGCGCGACGCGCTGCGGGACTTCGGCTACGAGGTGCCGCCCACGCAGGCCAACTTCGTGTGGGTGCCGCTCGGGGAGCGAACGGTCGATTGGGCGACCGGGTGCGAGCAGCGGCGAGTGATCGTGCGTCCGTTCGCCGGCGCGGGAGCGCGGGTCACCGTCAGCACCCCGGCCGAGAACGACGCGTTCCTCGCCGCCGCTCAGGAGCTGGCACCGGTCGCGCTGACCGGTTGACGCGCCAACCGCGGCGGGCTCTCGCGACCGGGTCAGTGGTGCGCTCGCCGGGTGATGGGCCGCCGGGGGCAGCTGTGCTGCGGGCGCCCGCCTCGAGCGCTCACCGAACCAGCGAGTACCCGGCCTCCTCGACGCCGGCACGAACGGCGTCGTCCGACACCTGCTCGCCGGTCACCCGCAGCAGTCCGCTGGCGAGGTCGACCTCGACCTCCTGCACGCCCGGGAGCGCGCTCACCTCGCGCGTCACCGCGGCGACGCAGTGCTCGCACGTCATCCCCTCGACCCGGTACTCCTCTTGTGCCACGGCGCTCACGGTACGACCTCACTCGATCCCGCGGTCGCGTTCGACTCCGCCGAGAGCCGCTTCCCGGACCGCAGCCGCAACGGCCTGGGGAACCTTCGGGTCGAACACCGACGGCACGATGTACGCGGCGTTGAGCTGTTCGGCCGTGACGCACTGCGCGAGGGCCCGCGCGGCGCTGAGCAGCATCGGCACGGTCACGTCGTGCGCGCGGGCGTCGAGCAGGCCGCGGAAGACGCCGGGGAAGGCCAGCACGTTGTTGATCTGGTTCGGGTAGTCGCTGCGGCCGGTCGCGAGCACCGCCGCGTGCTGCTGGGCGGCGTCCACGTCGACCTCGGGGTCCGGGTTCGCCAGCGCGAACACGACCGGGTCGCTGGCCATGTCCGGCAGCCACTCCGCCGGCAGGACCCCCGGCCCGCTGACGCCGACGAACACGTCGGCGCCGCGCAGCGCGTCGTGCAGGTCACCGCGCGTGCGGTGCCGGTTCGTCAGCTCGGCCAGCCGCTGTTTGGCCGGGTTCAGCGTCGCGTCGTCCGGCGAGAGGATGCCCTCCCGGTCCCAGACGAGGGCGTTGGCGGCGCCCGCGGCGAGCAACAGTTCGACGATGGCGGTGCCGGCCGCGCCGCCTCCGGCGATCACGATCCGCGCGGACGCAAGGGACTTCCGCACGCAGCGCAGCGCGTTCGTGAGCGCTGCCAGGACGACGATGGCCGTGCCGTGCTGGTCGTCGTGGAACACCGGGATGTCCAGCTCCGCGCGCAGCCGTCGCTCGATGTCGAAGCAGCGGGGCGCGGAGATGTCCTCGAGGTTGATGCCGCCGAAGCCCGGCGAGATGGCCCGGACCACCCGGACGATCTCGTCGGTGTCCTGCGTGTCGAGGCAGATGGGCCAGGCGTCGATGTTCGCGAACCGCTTGAACAGCGCGGCCTTGCCCTCCATCACCGGCAGCGCGGCTCCGGGACCGATGTTGCCGAGACCGAGAACCGCGGACCCGTCGGTCACGACCGCCACCGAGTTGCCCTTGATGGTGAGCTTGGCGACGTCCTCCGGATGCGCGGCCAAGGCGAGCGACACCCGGCCGACCCCCGGCGTGTATGCCATCGAGAGATCGTCACGGGTGCGCAGCGACACCTTCGGCTCGACGCTGATCTTCCCGCCGAGGTGCAGCAGGAAGGTCCGGTCGGACACCCGGTGCACGGTCACCCCGTCGACCGCCCGCAGCGCCTCGACGATCTCCTGGGCGTGCTCGCCGTTGACCGCGGAGCAGGTCACGTCGATGGTGATCCGGTCGGCGCGTGACTCGCTGACATCGATGGCGGTGACCAGCCCGCCGGCGTGACCGACCGCGGTCGCCAGGGCGCCGACGACCGAGGCCGACGGCTTGGCGTAGATGCGGACCGTGATGGCGTAGGAGGCGCTCGTCGGCAGCGGCCGAGGCCGCGCCGTGTCCGGCATGTTCACGATCCGGCATTCTCGCAGTTGTCAGTAGCGGGCGCGGAGGGAAGGCTGGAAGCCGATGGGCCAGGACGTCGAAAGCCGACAATTCACCGGTGCCGACCGGCAGCGGTACCGCGCGAAGATCCGCCGCTGCCTCGACGTCTTCTCGCGGATGCTCACCGAGTCGCGTTTCGACGTCACCCGGCCGATGACCGGCCTGGAGATCGAGTTCAACCTCGTCGACGAGAAGCGCGATCCGGCGATGCGCAACGCCGAGGTGCTCAACGCGATCGCCGATCCGGCCTTCCAGACCGAGCTGGGCCAGTTCAACATCGAGATCAACGTGCCGCCGCGCCCGATCGGCGCCGCGAACACGGTCGAACTGGAGCGGCAGCTGCGGGAGAGCCTGAACCAGGCCGAAGAGCACTCCCGCGGCATCGGAACGCACATCGTCATGATCGGGATACTGCCAACGATCGGGCCGGAGCACCTCACCCGCGAGTCGCTGAGCGCCAACCCGCGCTATGCGATCTTGAACGAGCAGATCTTCGATGCCCGCGGCGAGGACATGCCGATCGACATCGTCGGCATCGAGCGGCTACGCACCCACGCCGACAGCATCGCGCCGGAGTCGGCGTGCACCAGCCTGCAGTGCCACCTGCAGGTGAGCCCGCAGCACTACGCCGCCACCTGGAACGCCGCGCAGTGCATCGCCGGCGTCCAGGTCGCCCTCGGCGCCAACTCGCCGTTCTTCTTCGGCAAGGAACTTTGGCGCGAGACCCGGATCGCGTTGTTCGAGCAGGCGACCGACACCCGCCCCGAGGAGCTGAAGGCCCAGGGGGTCCGTCCTCGCGTCTGGTTCGGCGAGCGGTGGATCACCTCGATCTTCGACCAGTTCGAGGAGAACGTCCGGTACTTCCCGTCCCTGCTGCCCATCTGCGCGGACGAGGACCCGGTCGAGGTGCACGAGCGCGGCGACGTCCCGTCGCTGACCGAGCTGCGCATCCACAACGGCACCATCTACCGCTGGAACCGGCCGGTGTACGACGTGGTGCGCGACACCCCGCACCTGCGCGTCGAGAACCGGGTGCTGCCGGCCGGACCGACGGTCGTCGACGTCCTCGCCAACGCCTCCTTCTGGTACGGGCTGGTGCACGCTCTGGCTACCGAGGACCGCCCGCTGTGGAGCCGGATGTCCTTCGCCACGGCGGAGGAGAACTTCGACGCGGGCGCTCGCCACGGCATCGACGCCCACGTCTACTGGCCGGGCCTCGGCGAGGTTCCGGTCACCGAGCTGGTCCTGCGCCGGTTGCTGCCGATGGCGCGCTCCGGGCGCGACGCCGGGGGCGTCGAGCCGTCGGTGTCCGAGCGCCTGCTCGGCGTGATCGAGGGCCGGTGCAAGACGAGCACCAACGGTGCCGAGTGGCAGGCGCGGATGTTCCACCGCATCAGCGAGCAGCACCGCTCGATGGAGCGCCGGGACGTGCTCCGTGCAGTGCTGTCGCGCTACATCGACCTGATGCACAGCAACGAGCCGGTGCACACCTGGCCGCTGGATTGAGCGACGAACCGCGCGTCCGGCGTCCGGGGACCGCGCTGAGCTCGCCCTGCGCGAGCTCGCTGCCGGTGAAAGGATGGGTGTGTCAGCGCTGACGGATCGGGATGGCAACGCAACGGGTTGCCGTCGCAACGGGGTGACCGCGACATGACTTCTGCCGGGCCGGGAATCGACACGGCGATCGACACCGACGCCTTCGAGCGCCGTTATCTGGCCCACGCGGGCAGCCAACTGCCGGGGCGCGACGACGCCTTCCTGAGCAAGCTGGCGCAGGAGCAACTCGCGTTCGGCGCGGCGCGGCCGCCCGGCGAAACCCTGCTCCGGATGGCCGACCTCGATGCCGACACCACCGCCGTCGACGTCGTCACCGCCGACGCCCCCTACCTCGTCGACTCGCTGCGCGCCGAGCTCGACCGCCAGGGCCGCGCGACCCGGGCCGTTCTGCATCCCCAGATGGTGGTCACCCGCGCCGAGGACGGGCGGTTGCAGGTCGTCCACGATCTCGACGACAACGCCGACGTGCCGGCCGGCGCGACCGTGGAGTCGTGGATGCACCTCGAGCTCGACCCGGTGCCGCCCGCGGAGCAGGAGCAACTGGCCACCGACCTTCGCGACGTGCTCATCGACGTCCACCATGCGATCGAGGACGCGCCGCGGATGTATGAGCTGGTCCGGGAGCTCGCCGACGAGCTCAAGGCCGATCCCGGGCAGTTCGACCGCGACACCAGCCGGGAGGCCGGCGACCTGCTGCGGTGGCTGGCGGACGGCAACATGATGCTGTTGGGGCACGCCGCCTACTCGGCCAACGATCTGGCCGATCCCCGCGCGCGGGCTCGCGACGGAGAAGCACAAGGTGTGCTTCGCAGCGGGCGGGCCCGGATCTCGCCCCTGGAACTGCTTCCCGCGTTCCGGAGCGGCGCACCCCTTGTGATCTTCAAGTCGCCGCTCGTCTCGACGGTCCGCACGTCGGCGCGCTATGACTGCGTCACCGTGGTGACTCCCGAGTCGTCCGCCGGCGGGCAGACGGTGCACGTCTTCCTCGGCCTGATCACGAGCTTCCAGGACGGCACGGTGGCCCGGGTGCCGGTCGTGCGCCGTCGGATCGCGGAGATCATGCTCCGCTCGGGGGTGCGCGCCGACAGCCACACCGGTCGACGGCTGCTCACCGCCCTCCGCACGCTGCCGCGGGATGAGCTGCTCGAGGCCCCGACGGCCGACCTGCTCCGCCTGGCGCAGCTCGTCGTCGACCGGGCCGACCGCGGCACCGTCGGCGTCTTCGGCCGGATCCATCTCAACCGGGACTTCGTCACCGTCCTCGTCTACTTCCCGGCCGAGCGGTTCGGGCCGGACACCCGCCGCCGCGTCGTCGAGGTGATCTCCAAGTACTGGCCCGGCGAGGTCATCGGCCGCGAGGACCGCATCGTCGACATGGGCCTGGCGCGGATGCAGCTGCTCATCGCGGTTCGCCCCGGCACGCAGCCGCCGTCCCCGGACCGGCCCGCGGTCGAGGCCGAGGTCGCCCGGGTGACGCGCCGGTGGAGCGACGACCTGCGCGATGTGCTGGTCGACCGGGTCGGCGAGGACGAGGCCGCGCGCCTTCTGCGGACCTACGGGCAGGCGCTGCCGGAGGCGTACAAGGAGGACTTCCAACCGCAGGTGGGCGCGCACGACCTCGCCGTTCTCAGCGCGCTGTCGGCCGACGACGGGCTCTCGTTCCAGATGTACCGGCCGGCCGACGCCGACGCCGCCGATCGGCGGCTGAAGGTCTTTCGCACCGGCCAAGCGGTCTCGCTGGCCAAAGCGTTGCCCCTGTTCACCCAAATGGGCATCGAGGTCCTCGACGAGCGTCCGTACGAGCTCGAGCTCCCGGGTCGGGACGACGTGTGGATCTACGACTTCGGGCTTCGGCTGCCCGCCGGGGTGCAGCTCGACGACCTTCGTGAGCGCAACGTCCTGCAGACGCTGGAGTTGCTGTGGCGCGGTTCGATCGAGCAGGACGGGTTCAACGCGCTGGTGGTGCGCGCCGGCACGACGTGGTGGCAGGCGATGGTCCTGCGGGCCTACGCGAAGTACCTGCGCCAGGCCGGGACCACCTTCAGCCAGGGGTACATCGAGCAGGCGCTCATCGAGCACCCGCGCGTCGCTGCCGCCCTGGTCGAGCTGTTCGAACGCCGCTTCGACCCGAGGCGCGAGAAGGAGGGCAGCGAGGGTGTGCTCCGCGGCCTCGACCGGCTGCTCGCCGAGGTGGCCAGCCTGGATCAGGACTCGATCCTGCGCTCGCTGCGCGGCCTGATCACGGCGACCGTGCGGACCAACGCCTACCGCACCGATGCCGACGGTCCCGAGTCGCTCGGCTCCCAGGTCCAGGCCGGTGACACGCTCGCCTCGCAGGTCCGAGCGGACACCAGGCGCGGGTCGCAAGCGCCGTTGGGTCGCCGCGCGGCGCTGGCCTTCAAGCTCGACCCGCAACAGATCGCAGTTCTGCCGCAGCCTCGGCCGAAGTATGAGATCTGGGTGTACTCGCCTCGCGTCGAGGGCGTCCACCTTCGCTTCGGCGCGGTGGCACGCGGCGGGCTGCGGTGGAGCGACCGGCGCGAGGACTTCCGCACCGAGATCCTCGGCCTCGTCAAGGCCCAGATGGTGAAGAACGCCGTCATCGTCCCGACCGGGGCCAAGGGCGGGTTCGTCTGCAAGCAGTTGCCCGACCCGGCGGAGAACCGCGAGGCCTGGCTGGCCGAAGGGGTCGCCTGCTACCGCACCTTCATCTCCTGCCTGCTCGACGTCACGGACAACTACGTCACCGGGGCCGACGGCACCCAGCGCATCGCGCCGCCTCCGCAGGTCCGCCGTTACGACGAGGACGATCCGTACCTGGTGGTCGCGGCGGACAAGGGCACGGCGACATTCAGCGACCTCGCGAACGAGATTTCGGCGGAGTACGGGTTCTGGCTGGGCGACGCGTTCGCCTCCGGGGGTTCGGTCGGATACGACCACAAGGCGATGGGCATTACCGCGCGCGGCGCCTGGGAGTCGGTGAAGTACCACTTCCGCGAGCGAGGGCTCGACACCCAGTCGCAGGACTTCACCGTCGTCGGGATCGGC
Source organism: Jatrophihabitans sp. (assembly GCA_025924515.1). GTDB lineage: Bacteria > Actinomycetota > Actinomycetes > Mycobacteriales > Jatrophihabitantaceae > JAICIE01. The sequence goes on from JAICIE010000027.1 coordinate 7,749, forward strand.
GACATGTCCGGTGACGTGTTCGGCAACGGCATGCTGCTGTCCCCGCACATCAAGCTCGTGGCCGCGTTCGACCACCGGCACATCTTCCTGGATCCCGACCCCGACCCGGCTCGCTCGTTCGCGGAGCGCCAGCGGATGTTCGAACTGCCCCGCTCGTCCTGGGCCGATTACGACACCGAGACCGTCAGCGCCGGCGGCGGGATCTATCCCCGCACGATGAAGGCCATTCCCGTCTCCGCGCAGACCGCGGCCGCGCTGGGGCTGCCGGACTCCGTCTCGGCGCTGCCGCCGGTGAAGCTGATCCACGCGATTCTCTGCGCACCGGTCGACCTGCTGTGGAACGGCGGGATCGGCACCTACGTCAAGGCCTCCACCGAGAGCGACCAGGCCGTCGGGGACAAGGCCAACGACGCCCTGCGCGCCGACGCCAGTGACCTGCGCTGCCGGGTCGTCGGTGAGGGCGGCAACCTGGGGTTCACCCAACTGGGGCGGGTTGAGTTCGCCCGGCTCGGTGGGCACATCAACACCGACGCGGTGGACAACTCCGCCGGCGTGGACACCTCCGATCACGAGGTGAACCTGAAGATCCTGCTCGACCGGGACGTCGCCGCCGGACGTCTCGACCGCGACGAGCGCAACGCCCTGCTCGCGTCGGTCACCGAGGACGTGGCCCGCCACGTGCTCCGCGACAACTACGAACAGAACGTGCTGCTGGGGATGGCCCGCAAGCTCGACGCCTCGATGATCAGCGTGCATCGCCGCGTGATCGAGGCGCTCGAGACGAGCGGTGAGCTCGACCGGGCCCTGGAGTTCCTTCCGTCCGACCGCGAACTCGCCCAGCGCGAGGCCAACGGCACCGGCCTGGTGTCGCCGGAGAACGCCGTGCTGATGGCGTACGTCAAGATGGGCCTGACGCGTGCGCTGGAGTCGTCCTCGCTCCCGGACGAGCCGTGGTTCTCCCGGGCGCTGGCGAGCTACTTCCCGCCGCTGATCTCCGAGCGATTCGGCGGCGAGCTGCGCCGGCATCCGCTGGCCCGCGAGATCATCACCACCGTCGTCGTCAACGACATGATCAATCGCAGCGGCACCACGTTCGTGCATCGCGCGGTGGAGGAGACGGGCGCCGATCCGGCGCAGATCACGCGGGCGTACAGCATCGTCCGGGAGGTCTTCGGCCTGGCGGATTTGTGGGCGGCGATCGAGGAACTCGACAACGCCGTCCCGACCGAGGCGCAGCACGCCGCGTACTCGGAGGTCCGCCGGCTCGTCGACCGGGCCACGAGGTGGCTGGTCGACGTCCGGTTCCCGATCACCGACGTCACCAGCGAGGTGCAGCGGTTCGCTCCAACGCTGCGCGCCGTCGGCCCGCGGATCGCGTCGCTGGTGCGTGGCGCGGAACGGGCCGACATCGAGCTCGAGACGCACAAGTTGGTCGGCTACGGCATCCCGGAGCATCTGGGGCGGCGATTGGCCGAGCTTCTCAGCACGTTCCTGCTCCTCGACGTCGTCGAGATCGCCAACGCCAGCGACCACAAACCGGCCGACATCGCCGAGTTGCACTTCGCGCTATCCGATTACTTCTACGTCGACGAGATGCTGACCGCGGTCACCAACCTGCCGCGGGAGGACCGCTGGGAGGCTCTCGCCCGCGCGGCCATGCGGCATGACGTGTACGCCGCCCTGTCGGCGATCACGACGGCGGTGCTGCGCAGCACCCCGGATACCGCGAGCGCCGACGAGCGCGTGACGGGATGGACCGAGCTGCACGCCGAGCGGGTGGAGCGGACGCGGTCGACCATCCGGGCGGCGCTGGACTCCGACGAGGTCGACCTGGCGCCGCTGTCGGTGGCGCTGCGGACGATGCGCGCACTGCCGTTGTAGGGAACTGCCGTTGTAGGGAGCTGCCGTGATAGGGAGCTGCCGTGATAGGGAGCTGCCGGAGAAGGGGCCGTTGTAGGTAGCGGCCGGCCGTCGGACGAGGCCTAACGCCGCCGGACGGGCACCCGCGCCCACACCCGTTTGCCCTCGTCGTCCGAGTCGACCCCCCACTCGTCGGACAGAGCCGCGACGATGGTGAGACCCCGGCCCCCCTCGGCGTCGGGATCGGCGACCCGCGGTTCGGGACGCGTCGGGTTCGGGTCGGCCACGACGATGGTCACGGAGGACCCCTCGATCACCCAGCTGACATCGAACCCGTCGGAGTCGCCCACGCCACCGTGTCGGATGGCGTTGCCGACGAGTTCGGTCGCCACCAGGGTCACCTCGTGCACCGACGATTCGTCGAGGGACAGCGGCGTCAGGTCGGCGACGAGGCTGCGCCGGATGACGGAAGCGCTGATCGGCGCGCGTCGTACGAGCATTCCGGTCATCGCCTCCTGCCTTCCTGTCGAGTGCGGTCGCCCTTTGTGGCTTCCTTCCCGACGTTCGCGGCGCGCTAAACGCCCGTCAAGACGCAGGTAGGCGCGGCCGGGACTGCAACTGCGCCCGGACGTCGGCGGGCCGGTCCGTCGCGATGTAGTCGACGCCCAACGCGCAGGCGACGTCCAAGTCGGCCGGCTCGTTGACGGTCCACGTGTAGATCCGGCGGCCGCGCGCGTGCGACCGGCGCACCAGATCGGGGTTGGCCCGCAGCAGCCCCACCCACGGTCCGAGGATCGGCACCCCTCCCGGCACGACCACCCGGGCGGCCGGGGCGAGGACCCGCTCGAACAGCTGCACCACCGGTAGTTCGGGTTCGAGAAGCCGGACCCGCCGCAGCGCGATGGGAGCGAAGCTCATCACCATCGCGCGGGGGGCCGGGCGTCCTCTCCGCCGCACGCCGGGCACCATCCCGAAGCGCCGCAGCGTCAGGACCAACCGGCGCTCGACGAGACCCTTGTAGCGGGTCGGGTGTTTCGTCTCGACGAAGACGGTGAGAGGGCGGCCGGAGTCGCTCACCAGCTCCAGCAGCCGGTCGAGGGTCAGTACGCGGCCCTCCTCGCCGCGGTCCGGCGCCACCCCCTGCAGATAGGAGCCCTGCAGGGAGGAGTCGCCGAGCACGAGCTCGTCGGCAGAGTCGGGCAGATCTTGGTGCCAGGACGAGAAGTCGAGCTCCGACAGCGTCTTGAGGTCGAATTCGCTCACGACTCCGCGTCCGTCGGACGTGCGGTCGACCGTCCGGTCGTGCACACACACCAGATGCCCGTCGCGGGTGAGTCGCACGTCGCACTCGAGCGCGTCAGCCCCGCTCTCGATCGCCCGCCGGTATGCGCCGAGGGTGTGCTCGGCGGCCCGCCAGGACGCACCTCGATGCGCGACGACGAGTGGGCGGGCCGGCACCGGCACCGCTTGGCGGCGCGCCGCGGGTCTCACAATGCTCATATTGGCGGCTATTCCCCCGCCGCGCGGTAGACCCGACGGGGTGTTTCTCAGGCCACGACCGGCGCGCCACCCGATTCACTCACCATCGGGTGCCCGGCCCGGGCCCAGGCCAGCATCCCGCCGTCGAGGTTGCGTGCGTCGTAGCCGTTGTGCGCCAGCCAGGCGGTGACCGCGGCGGAGCGGGCGCCCATCTTGCACACGACCACGATCGGCTGGTCGGCCGGCAAGGCGTCGCCGTTGTAGGCGACCGTGCTCGGCACCTGGGTCATCGGCAGGTGCACCGCGCCGTCGATGTGCCCGGCTGCCCACTCCTCGTCCTCGCGGACGTCCAGGAGCACCGCGCCGGCCGGCAGGTCGTCGACGGACACGCTGGGGACCTCGACGGAGCTCATCGATCTCCTGAACTGTCGGAGCGGCTGCGAGAGCCGCTATTTCAGCAGTCGGGACAGGCGGCGATCCGCCAGCTCCCGTCCTTCGGTCTGGCAGGTCGGGCAGTACTGGAACGACCGGTCGGCGAACGAGACCGACCGGACAGTATCGCCGCAGACCGGGCACGGCAGTCCGGCGCGGGCGTGCACCCGCAACCCGCTGCGCTTCTCGCCCTTCAACGTCGCCGCCTTCTGCCCGACCGAGCGCTGGACCGCATCGACGAGGACGGAGCGGATCGCGTCATGCAGCCGGCCGAGCTCGTCGTCGCCGAGCTTGCCGGCGATCTTGAACGGGGAGAGCCGGGCGACGTGCAGGATCTCGTCCGAGTAGGCGTTGCCGATGCCGGCGAGCACGCTCTGGTCGGTGAGAACGCGCTTGAGCTGCCCGCGCTCGTCGCGCAGCAGCTCGGCGAGCCGGTCACGCGAGACCTCGAGTGCGTCCGGACCGAGCCGGGCGATGCCGGGAACCTGGGCGACGTCGGCAACGAGGTAGACGGCCAGCCGCTTCTGCGTGCCCGCTTCGGTGAGATCGAAGCCGGACACCGCTCCGCCCTCGAACTCGGGCGACAGGTGCAGGCGGAACGCGAGCGGGCCCTTGCCGGGCCGCGGCGGTGCCGGCGGCAGGGACTCGCGCCACTGCAGCCAGCCGCCCCGGGCCAGGTGCGTGACCAGGTGCAGGTCGTCGAAGTCGACGGACAGGAACTTGCCGTACCGGGACGCTCCGCTCACCACCGCCCCGGCCAGAGCCGACAGCGGCGGATCGAACGTCTTAACCGCGCTGAACGCCGCGGCGTCGGCGCGGACCACGGCTCGTCCGGTCGCACGCTCGCGCAGAAAGGTCGCCAGCGCTTCGACCTCGGGCAGCTCGGGCACGGGCTCGTCCTAACGAGCGGCGAGCGCCTCGCGCGGGAACCGCAGTCCCGTGGTGCTGTGGCACCGGTACCCGAACGGGTTCTTCGCCAGGTACTGCTGGTGGTAGTCCTCGGCGTAGTAGAACTCGCCGAGCGGCGCGACCTCCGTGGTGATGGCGCCGTAGCCGCGGTCGGTGAGCTCCTCGGCATAGGCGGCCACGGCACGCTCGGCGACGGCCCGCTGCGCCGGCGAAGTGTAGTAGATCGCAGAGCGGTACTGGCTGCCGACATCGTTGCCCTGGCGCATGCCCTGGGTGGGGTCGTGCATCTCGAAGAACGTCGCGACGAGTTCGCCGTAGCTCACGACGGCGGGGTCGAAGACGACCAGCACGGCCTCGGTGTGGCCGGTCAGCCCCGTGCAGACCTCCTCGTACGTCGGATGGGCGGTGAGCCCGCCGGCGTAGCCGACCGCGGTCGTGAACACGCCGTCGCGCTGCCAGTACACCTCCTCGGCGCCCCAGAAGCAGCCGAGCCCGAACACCGCCGTCGCCAGGTCGTCCGGGAACGGTGGCCGGATCGGACGTCCGTTGACGTAGTGCGTCGTCGGCACGGCGAACGGGTAGTCCGGCCGGCCCGGGATCGCTCGGTCGGCATCGACCATGGTGGTCTTCGTGCGGGAGAACAGCATGCTTCGAGGTTACGGAGCACGACACCATCACTGCCAGCGGCAGAACCCGGCACGAACCCTTACCGAACGCCGAGATCGACGTACCCTCGAGGTCATGACGCAGTGGGGTCTCGACACCCTCTTCAACCCGGCCAAGCGACACATGGACGAGGAGAAGCAGCGTCTGCAGTCGACCCGCGAGGAGGCCGGCGACTCCTCCGGCGGCAAGCGCATCGACCTGGAATCCGGCAAGGTCACCATCCAGCGTCGGCGTAGACCCGGCGAGGACGCCGACGGCGAGTCCGTGGAGCCGGCTGTGGACGAGGGCGCGCCGCCGGCCGGGCGCGACGAGGACGAGGACGAGGACGGCCCCGCCGATCGCCAGCCCGAGGCGTAGCCCGGCTCGGGTTGTCGTTTCCGAGGGCACGGCGCGCCAGCCGGCTCTGTGACGGGCAGCGCTCCTTCCGCGCCCCTCAGGAGGCCGCGCAGGCGGCTATGCCAGGGTTGACCGGGTGAACGTGCTCCTGATCGGTCCGCCAGGTGCGGGCAAGGGGACGCAGGGCGAGCGCCTGGCACAGCGGCTCGGCCTGGCGCACATCGCGGCCGGCGACCTGCTGCGCGAGGAGGTCCGGGCCGCCACGGCGGTCGGGCGCGAGGCCAAGGCCTACATCGACCGGGGCGATCTGGTGCCCGACGCGGTCATCCTCGACCTGGTCTTGCCGCGGGTGGTGGCCGCGGCGGCAGACAGCGGCTATCTCCTCGACGGCTTCCCCCGGTCGGTGCCGCAGGCCCAAGAGGCGCGCTCGCTCGCCAACCGGGCCGGAGCCTCGCCGGACGTCGTCCTTTATCTCGACGTTCCGCGCGACGAACTGGTACGGCGCATCCTCGCCCGCGCCGCCGAACAGGGCCGCAGCGACGACAACCCCGCGACGGTGCGCAACAGGCTGGCGATCTTCGACGAGGTCACCAAGCCGCTGATCGAGTACTACCGCGGCCGCGGCCTGCTGAGGGTCATCGATGCCGACCGCGATCCCGACGCGGTCACGGGGGAGATCCTGTCGGCGCTGGGCGTCGCCCAGTGACCCTCGCGGCGTGAGCGGCGCGGTCGACCCGGGGGTCGCGTCGGTCGCCGCCGTCGTCGTCACCCAGGGCACCCGGCCTGCCGAGCTCGCCCGCTGCCTCGGGAGCCTGCGCCGTCAGCGCGGCGTCGCGCTCGACCTGGTCGTCGTCGGCAACGGCTGGCAACCGTCCGGGCTGCCGGACGGGGTGCGGGCGGTCGCCCTGCCGGACAACCTCGGGCCTCCGGCCGGTCGGAACGCAGGCGTTCCAGCCGTCGCCGGCAACCTGCTGTTCTTCCTCGACGACGACGCGGCCCTGGAGGACGACACCGTCCTCGCCCGGGCGGCGAGGTTGTTCGCCGGCTTTCCGCGCTGGGGGGCGGCGCAGTTCCGCATCGTCGACCCCGACGGCGCGACCCAGCGGCGCTGGGTGCCGCGGCTGCGCGTGGGCGACCCGGCTGCGAGCGGGCCGGCGTTCGCCCTGTGCGAGATGGCGGTGATGGTCCGCCGGGCGGCCTTCGACGCGGTCGGCGGCTGGCCGGACTCGTTCTTCTTCTGCCACGAGGGCGTCGACCTCACGTGGCGGCTGTGGGACGCCGGCTGGGAGGTCCGCTACGCCGCCGACCTGGTGGCCCGCCATCCGCGCACTGCGGCATCCCGGCACGGAGACCTGTTCTACCGCCTGAACGCGCGCAATCGCGTCTGGGTGGCGCGGCGCAACCTGCCCGTCCCGCTGGTGCCCGTGTACCTGTTGCTGCGGGCGGCGCTGACCCTGGCCCGGCTGGCTGGCGATCCCGCCGCGGTGCGGGTGTGGCTCGGCGGCTTTCGCGAGGGATGGCGCACGGATCCCGGCCCGCGTCGTCCCATGCGGTGGCGGACCGCCGCCAGGCTCGCCCGGCTCGGACAACCGCCGATCGTCTGACCTCCGTTCGCGTGGCACCAAGTCCGGCACCGTGGAACCATTTCTGCCGAAAGCAATTCGGTGCGGTCTCTGCCGGTTCTGACGCCATCCCCGAGGACACCTCTATGTACGCAGGCGAGCCCAACGCGGTCCGATCGTGGACCGCTCGCCACGGGTCGGCCGTGCGGCAGTTGGTGTCCGCGCATGCCGAGTTCGTCGACGCAGTGTCCGACTTCCGGGGCGGGACCGTCCGAGGTCAGGAGCCCGCTCCTGGTCAGGGCGACCGCATCGCCGCCGCGGCGGTGCGACTGCTCGAGGAGAGCCGCGCGGTCGCCGCACTGCCTCCCGTCCCGGACGAACAGGCACGCGATTTGGTGCAGCGTCTGGTCCAGGAGCTGCGCGCGACGGTCGACGCCGGTACATCCGATCCGGCGGTGCTGCGAGCCTTCGCGTTGCGCTCGAGCCTGGTGGTCGTGGACCTGATGGACCGGCTGCTGCACCCCGAGGACTGATAACCGGGCCCGCGCCGGGCCCGGCGATACGTTGGGCGGCATGCCGGTAGTAGCTTCGCGCCCGACGATGAGCGAGTTCCGGGCCGTGGCCCAGCCGCCGGAGATCCGAGCCCGGCGCAGTGCCGAGCACTGGGTCGCCGATCTCTATCTGCGCCGGTTGTCGCCCTATCTGAGTCGCACGCTGGTCCGGGGCGGTTTCAGCGCGAACGCCGTCACCGGCCTGATGATCGGGTGCGGCTGGTGCGTGGCCGTGGCGCTGCTCGTCCCGGGGCTTCCCGGAGCGCTTTCGGCGCTCGTCCTCGGCCAGCTGCAGATGTATCTCGACTGTGCCGACGGCGAAGTGGCCCGCTGGCGGCGCAGCTTCTCGCCTGCCGGTGTGTTCCTCGACAAGGTGGGTCATTACACGACGGAAGGGCTGATCCCGGTCGCGCTCGGGGTTCGGGCCGCCGGCGGTTTCCGCGGCGACTACGGCTGGACCACGCTGGGAGCGCTGCTGGGGCTCGTCATCGTGCTCAACAAGGTGCTCAACGACCTGGTGCACGTGTCGCGGGCCTTCGCCGGGCTGCCCCGGATCGCCGACTCACCGGAGGCGGCCCGCCCCCGGCCGGGTCGGGTGGCCTTGCTGCGTCGTGTCGCGCGCCTGCTGCCGATCCATCGGCTCTACCACTCGGTCGAGCTGACGATTCTCGCGCTCGCCGCCGCCGTCGTCGATGCGCTGGCCGGCGGCGCGCTGCACGGCCTGGCCGGGACCCGCATCCTCGTGGCCGCCTTGCTGCCGCTGTCGGTGCTCACGGTGGCCGGACACCTCGCGGCCATCCTTGCCTCGAGCCGGCTCCGCAGCGCGCCGGTGTGACGGCGGGGGCGCGAATCAATCAACCGCCGCGGCGGCGACCTTCTGCCGGGTGCGCCGCGCGCCCGGCCGTTGCTCGGATTCGGCCTCGTACTGGGCCAGTACCTCGTCGATCGGACCGTCGGCCCGCATCTCCCCGCTTTCCAGGTACAGCCCGCGGCGGCAGAACCGGCGCAGCTGGTTCTCCGAGTGCGACACGAAGAACAAGGTCTGCCCGTTGTCGAGCAGCGACTCGATGCGCTCGAAGCACTTCTGCTTGAAGACTCGGTCGCCGACCGCGAGCACCTCGTCGACGAGAAGGATCGGCTCGTGCAGCCGGGACACCACGGAGAACGCCAGCCGCACCTTCATCCCCGAGGAGAAGTGCTTGTACGGCGTGTCGAGGAAGTCCCCGATCTCGGCGAAGCCGACGATCTCGTCGAACTCGCCGGCGATCTCCGCGGCGGTCATGCCGTGCAGCTGGGCGACGAGGTAGATGTTCTCGCGGGCGGTGAGCTCGCCCTCGAACCCGCCGGTCAGCGCGATCAGGGGGGCGACGCCGGCCCGGACGTCGACGGTGCCCTCGTCGGGGAGAAGGACGCCCGCGATGACGCTCAGCAGGGTTGACTTGCCCTGACCATTGCGGCCGACGACGCCGATCGCCTCGCCGGGGTAGATGTCGAAATTGACGTGCCGAAACGGCCAGAACTCATCGCCACGCATGCCGCCGGTCTGCCCCTTGAGGACGAGCTCGCGGATGCTGCGGTGCCGGCGCCGCTTGCGCGAGAAGAGCACGCCGAGGTCGCGCACCGACACGAGCGGCTCCGTGGCGGTCGGCGCAGTCATCAGATCTCCTTCAGGACTTGCCGCTCGAGGCGCGCGAAGATCCGCACGCCGAGCCCGAAGATCAGCACGCACACTCCCGTGGAGATGGCGACGTCGTCCCATCGCAGTTCCGGCTTGAAGAAGGTGGCCCGGAACACCTCCATGATGCCGGTGAACGGGTTGAGCGCCTGCAGGTGCCGGAGGATGCCCAGGTGCACGTGCTGCAGCCGTTCGTCGAGCTTCTCGACGCTGAAGATGATCGGGCTGAGGTAGAACAGCACGCGAAGGATGGGCGGAACGATCCGCTCGACGTCACGCACCAAGACGGCCAGCGGGGCGAGCATCAGGGCGAGTCCGGTGGCGAGCAGCGCCGACATGAGCACACCGAGCGGCCACACCAGGATTCCGAGGGTCACCGGTGCTCGGTAGATGAGCGCGAAGGCCACCAGGATCGGCAGGCTGAACAGGTACTCCATCGCCTTCGAGCCGACGACCCGGAGCACCCAGATCTCTCGCGGCACGTTGGACGACCGCACCATCTGCGCCTCGCTGCGCAGCGCCCGCATCGAGCCGGTGATCACGCTGCTGATCCAGAACCAGGCGAGCTGGCCCGACATGAGGAACACGATGTAGGGGTTGTAGCCGATGTGCCGCCCGATGAGCTTCACGAAGACGAACCAATAGACCAGACTCATGATCAACGGTTCGAGAACCGTCCAGAGGTAGCCGAGCGCCGAGCCGGCGTAACGCACCTTCAGGTCGCGGCCGACGAGAAGCCGGAGGATCCGCCGGAACTCCCAGACCCGCTGGACCCGGTCGACGAGCCGCTCGTTGCCCTGTCCGGACCTGAACCCGCGCGGCCGGCTGCGCAGGGAGACCGCCGACGCGCTCACCGGGTCACCGTCCTCGCCGGCAAAGGGACGCAACGGCCGCCGCGGGCCAGGGGACGGTGCCGGACCACCAGATACTCCTCGATCACAGTCGGGCGGGATTCAGCGAGCGGGCGCCGCGCAGCACGCGACGTCCTGAGGTTCCCCCCAGTGTTCCTCGGCCGGCTGCCAGGGTCGCTGTCATCCCCGGCGCGTCGGCGCGTCGGCGACCAGCGAGCGCAGCCTGCCGGCGGTGTTGCGGAGCCCGACCTGCTTCGTCCACCAGTCGGCGATCCGTTGCCGCGCGTCACGGGTGAGGTCGTCGGCGGCGGCGAGCAGGAACCCTGAGCCCCAGGACAGGTGAATGGTGGCCAGCACCAGCGGATACCAACGGCCGGCGTCCGCGTCGAGCCCGTCGCCGGTGGCGGCGCTTCCCGCGAGGACGACCGCGGCGTACCCGACCGGGGGAAGCGCGGCGGCCGCAGCCACCCGGGCGCTGCGCAGGACGACCGCGTCGAGCACGAGGGCGAGCCCGGACGCGGCGAGAACCGCGGTCGCGACCGGGGCCGCCAGGTATCGCAGGTTGACCGTCGACGGGTGCACCCGGATCACCTGCCAACGCCAGGCGCCCGATCCGTGGAACTGCGAGGCGAGCCGGGCCAGATCCGAACGCGGGCGGTAGTGCACCTGCAGGCTCGGGTCGAACCAGACCACCTCGCCCAGGCGGCGGATGCGGTGGTTGAGCTCCCAGTCCTGGGCCCGCGCGAAGTACTCGTCGAACCCGCCGGTCTTCTCCAGGACCGAGCGCCGGAAGACGCCGAGGTACACGGTGTCGGCGGGCCCGGCCTCGCCGCCGACGTGGAAGCGCGCCGGGCCGAGACCGATCGGCTTGGTCATCGCCCGGGCAACCGCTCGCTCGAACGCGGTGACGCCCTCGGGGATCATCATCCCGCCCACGTTGGCCGCTCCCGTCCGGAGCAGCACCTCCACCGCATGGCGCACGTATCCGGACGGCAGCGAGGCGTGCCCGTCGGTTCGCACCACGACGGTCGAGGCCGGGTCGATGGCGGCGATCGCGCAGTTCAGGCCGGCGGGAGTGCGCCCGCTGGGGTTGTCGACGACCTTCATCCGCCGGTGTGCGGCGGCCAGCGCGTCGGCGACGCTGCGGGTGCGATCGTGCGAGGGGCCGACGGCGACCACGAGTTCCAGCGAGCCGGGATAGTCCTGCGCGAAGACGCTCGCTACGGCGTCCGGCAAGTGCCGTTCCTCGTTCAGCGCCGTCATGATCACCGAAACGGGTGGCGTCTCCGACGGTCCGGGGGTTGGCACGGCCCTCCATGCTAGTGGGGACGCTGTCGGGCCCGGCCGGAGCGCGCGCCGACTCCGGTACGTTGACCGGCATGCTCTTCCTGGACCGGCCGACGTGACCTGGCTGGTTACGGGCGGTGCCGGATTCATCGGCTCGCACGTCGTCGCCGCGTTCCTGGGCGCCGGGCGCCGCGTCGCCGTCCTGGACGACCTGTCGACCGGGGACGGGAGCCGCGTGCCGGCCGGCGTCCCGCTGGTGCGGGGCTCCGTACTCGATAAGCAAGCCGTACGAGAGGTCGTGACGGCGCACGATGTCGACGGCATCGTGCACGTGGCGGCAAAGAAACGGGTCGACGAGTCCGTCGCCCATCCGCTGCTGTACTACCGCGAGAACGTGGAAGGGTTGCGGACGCTGCTCGAGGTGGCCGTCGCGGCAGGCGTAGAGCGCTTCGTCTTCTCCTCGTCCGCAGCGGTTTACGGCATGCCCAAGGCGGAGCGGGTCGACGAGGACGAGCCCTGCACGCCGATGAGCCCGTACGGCCAGACGAAGCTGGCCGGGGAGTGGCTGCTCGAAGCTGCCGCGCATGCGCACGGCCTCCGCACGGTGCTGCTGCGGTACTTCAACGTGGCCGGCGCGGCCGCCGTGTCGCTCGGTGACCCGTTCGCCCTGAATCTCGTGCCCCTCGTCTTCGAGCGCGTGACGGCCGGGAACCGGCCGGTGCTCTACGGCGACGACTACCCGACACCCGACGGCACGTGTGTGCGCGACTTCGTGCACGTCGCGGATGTGGCTTCGGCGCACCTGGCGGCTGCCGAGCAGATCGACGGGTTCGCCGAGCCCGTGGCGCTGAACGTCGGGCGCGGCGAGGGCTATTCGGTGCGTCAGGTGCTCGACGTGATCGCCGAGGTGACCGGGCTGGACACCACACCGGCGGTGGCTGCGAGGCGGCCCGGCGACCCGGCCCGCGTGGTCGCCGCGGTCGACCGCGCCGCCGCGGTGCTCGGCTGGCGGGCGACCGGCGACCTGCGGGAGATGGTCCGGTCGGCCTGGGCGGCCTGGCGGTACCAGCACGGCGGGTGACCCACCGGTTGCGTCAGGGCAGCACCGCGGTCAGCCCGAACATCGCCGCCGCCCCGGCCACGGTCAGCGCGACCGTCGCCCGGGACGGGTGGTTGGCGTGCGCTTCGGGCAGGACGTCGCTGGCGCCGATATAGAGCAGAAAGCCGGTGAACATCCCGAGGTAGATGAGCATGTAGCGCGCCGGCACGGTGAACAGGTACGTGAGGCCCGCGCCGGCCGCGGGAGCCAGGGCGTCGACCGCCAGCAGCGCCCAGGCGCGACGGCGGGTGTTGCCGTTCACCAGCATCAGCGAGACCGTGTTGAGCCCGTCAACGAAGTCGTGGCTGATGACGGCGAGCGCCGCTGCGATGCCGATCGAGTGGTTGACGTGGAAGGCCAGTCCGATGCCGATGCCGTCGGCGAGGCTGTGCCCGGACAGCGCCATCGCCGAGGCCAACCCCACCGACGGATGGTGATGGGCCCCGTACTCGTGCTCGTGCGCATGGTGGAGGACCAGCGCCTTCTCGACGAGGTGGAAGGCGAGGAACCCCACCGCGAACGCGATCATCACGCTCCGGAATTCGGTGTGGGTCCGCTCGGACAGATCGACGACCTCGGGGAGCAGGTCGAAGGCGACCACGCCGAGGATCACGCCGGCGCTGAAGCCGAGTGCCAGGTGCAGCCGGTCGCGGTTGCGGAGCGCAAAGGTTCCACCGGCGAGCGTGCTGAACACCGTGACGAAGGAGAGGAGGAGCGCCATCCACTTCTCCTTCACCGGTTCGCGGGACGGTCCGTCCGGGTCGCGGAACGGTCCGTCTGGGCCAACCCTTTATCTCATCCGCCCGTTCCCGGCCCTGGCGCGGCACCGGAGCCGGATACGGTGGCGGCTTCGCAGACCACTGGAGCTCCGGTGCTGCGCCTAGCGCGACGGGCGGTGGGCGCTGGTCGGCTTCCGCAACACCGAGCCCGAGGGGGTGCTCGCTTTCGAGGTCCTAGCGCCGATCCCGGCGACCCTTCGAGACGATGCGCTGGTGGCGGCGACCGACGCGCCGGCGAGGTTGACGCCGCCCGAACCGGCGATGTGAGCTGCGAGCGCGTGCTGCGACGCAGCCGAAGCCCTGGAGAGGTCCAGGAGATGTGGGCAAGGGGGGAGTTGAACCCCCACGTCCTTACGGACACACGGACCTGAACCGTGCGCGTCTGCCATTCCGCCACTTGCCCGCGAACAGCCTCAGGAACCGTAGCACGGCCGGCTCCGGCGACTGGGCGCCCCTCAAGTCCGCGGTCGATAGACTTGTCCGCTGACGTGCTGCGCCCCCGCGCAGCCGCTGGCCCGTGCACGCGTTGTCCGCACCGTGGACCCCGAGCGGAGAGGAGGCCGACGTGAGCCTGGCTCAACGCTTCGAACGCCGCCTCGAGGGCCTCGTCGGCGGGGCCTTCGCCCGGGTGTTCAAGGGCCAGGTCGAGCCGGCCGAGATCGGCACCGCGCTGCAGCGCGAGGCGAGCGACCGCCGCAACGTGATGGGCAACGGGCGCGTCCTCTGCCCGAACCGCTACCGGGTCAGCCTGTCGCCGAGCGACCATGAGCGCCTCGCTCCGTGGGAGGTGCAGCTCACGACCTCGCTGGCCGAGCTCGTGCAGGATTTCCTGGACGAGAACCAGTGGTCGACCATCGGCGACATCGAGGTCTATCTCCAGCGCGACGACCAGTTGCACACCGGCGTCTTCGGGGTGGCCTCACGGATGCAGTCCGACGCCCCACCCCGACGGCGGCCGTACGACTCGCTGTCGCTTCCCGTACCCAACGGCGCGCCGGCAGGGCAATATCCGCCGCAGCAGCCGGAACGCCCCCAACCCGCACCGCCGCAGCCGCACTACGCCGCGCAGCCCTCCTACCAAGCGGGCCCGCCGCTTTCCTACGCGCCGTCGTACCCGGACCGTTCCCAGCAGGGCGCGCCGCGACCGATGAGCGGCGCGCGGCTGGTTGTGGACCAATCCTCCGAGCAGTACGAGCTGCGCCTCGGGAGCAACGTGGTCGGGCGGGGCAGCGACGCCGACGTCCAGCTATTCGACCAGGGCGTGTCGCGCCGCCACTTGGACATCCAGTTCGACGGTCGCCACGCGACCCTGTACGACCTGGGCTCGACCAACGGCACCAACGTCAACGGCCACGACGTGGGCAGCCATGTGCTTCGGCACGGCGACGTCGTGCGCATCGGCCACACCCGTCTCGTCTTCCAGCAGGCCGACGGGTGAGCGCCGGCACCGTGATCGGGACGGTATGAATTCGGCCCTCGCGCTGCAGCTGATGCGCTTCGGCTTCCTGGCGCTGCTGTGGCTGTTCGTCTTCGCCTGCATGCGGGTCATGCGCGCCGACCTGCGGCTGAGCGGGTCGGTCCGAGCGACCGCCAACCCACCCGCCCGCCGGCGCGGAAGCCGCTCGTCGACCGCGGTGGGGCCACGACACGGACCAAGTCAGCTGATAGTCACCGAGGGCAGTCTCGCCGGCACCCGCATCGGGCTTTCCGGGGCGCCGATCCTCATCGGCCGCGCCAACGACTCGACCCTCGTCCTCGACGACGACTACGCCAGCACTCGGCACGCCCGCATCAGCCAGCAGGACGGGATGTGGATCGTCGAGGATCTCGGCTCGACCAACGGGACCTATCTGGGTGCCCACAAGCTGGCGGGGCCGACACCGATGGAACCCGGCGTCGCGCTGCGGATCGGACGCACTGTGCTGGAGCTCCGGTGAGGCCGACGCGGACAGCGCCGAGGACGCGACCGTGGCGCTGATCGTCCGTTACGCGGTGCGGTCCGATCTGGGGCTGGTTCGGGGCAACAACGAGGACTCCGTGTATGCGGGCCCCCGGCTGTTGGCGATCGCCGACGGCATGGGCGGCCACGCCGCCGGTGAGGTCGCCAGCAAGATAGTCATCTCCACGTTGGAGAGCCTCGACGACGACCGTTCGGTCGTCGACCTGATCGCCGCGCTGCGCGAGTCGGTGCGGGAGGCCAACTCGCGCATCAGCGAGGCGGTCGAGGCCAACGCCGAGCTCGACGGGATGGGCACGACCCTGACCGCGCTGCGATTCGTCGGGTCGAAGGTCGGGCTGGTGCACGTCGGCGACTCGCGCGCCTACCTGCTGCGCGGCGACCGGCTCAGCCAGATCACGCACGACGACACCTACGTGCAGTACCTCGTCGACTCCGGCAAGCTCACCCCGGACGAGGCCAAGGACCATCCGCGCCGCTCGGTGATTCTCCGCACCCTGAACGGCGGCGAGGTCCAACCCGACGTCTCCATCCGCGAAGCCCGCGCCGGGGACCGTTACCTGCTGTGCACGGACGGGCTGACCGACGTCGTCTCGCCGGACACGATCGCCGAGACACTGCGAGCTCCGGACCCGCAGGAGGCGGCGGACCGGCTCGTGGAGCTGGCGCTGCGCGGCGGCGGCCCGGACAACGTCACGGTGATCGTCGCCGATGTCGTGCTCGCCCGTCCCGGCGACGCGGTCGACGACGTGCCCGTAGTGGCCGGCGCGTTCGTCGATCCGTCGGCGGCCGAGCTGCCCGGCAAGGACAGTCCGGCCGAGCGGGCGGCCGCCATCGCGCGACCGGCCCGCGCTGACCCGGCCGAGCCCGAGCGCCCCCGCAACCGGCGTCGCTGGCGCGGCCTGATCATCCTGCTGGGCGTCCTCGCGCTCATCGCCGCAGGCCTCGGTGGCACCTACGCCTGGGCCCAGACCCAGTACTACGTCGGCGTGGCGGGGCCGGACGTGGCGGTCTACCGGGGGGTCAACGCCGCGGTCGGCCCGATCAGGTTCAGCCGCGTCGAGCAGCGCACCGCGCTGAAGGTCGACGACCTCAACCCGTCCGTCCAATCGCAGGTGCGCTCCGGGATCCCGGCCAACGACCGCGGGGACGCCGACCGCATCGTGCGGCGGCTGCACGACCAGCGCAAACCCCCGTGTCGCCCGGTCGGCGCGACGGCATCACCGTCGGCGTCGCCCAGCGGTAGTCCGGCGACCGGCTCGTCGGGCACTGCAGGATCCACCCCGTCGGCCTCGAGGCGGATCGCCGGGACGCGCACCCGGGCGGTGACCGCAACGCGGCGGGCGACCCGTCCGGTGACCGCCACGTCGGTCGCGCGGCGCGGCACGCGGGCGGTGCGCTCCGCCCGCACGGCCGCACCCGCGCGCGTCACCACGTCGGCTGCGGCGACGGCCGGCCGATCGACCGGTCCGGCCACGTCGTCGACGGCGCCCGCCCGCACTGCCTCCGCCGCGCCCACGGGGGCGACCACGGGCGGCAGCTCGAGCGATTGCCGGAGAACGTCGTGACCCGCACCTCCCCGGCCGCCCGGCCGCCGACGCGGCGCAACGCCGAACTGCTCCTGCTGCTGTTCGCCGTCCTCATCGTCGTGGCCGCCGAAGCGGCGGTCGAGGCCGCGCGTGACGGTCGCCTGTCCAGTCACCTGATCACCTACGCCGCGGTGCCCGTCGGCATCGGAGTGATCACGCATGTGGTGATCCGCCGGGTCGCGCCGTACGCCGACCCGCTCCTGCTGCCGATCGCCGTGCTGCTCAACGGACTCGGCCTGGTGATGATCCACCGTCTCGACCTGGGGCTGAAGGACCAGGCGGTGCAGAACGGCACGACCTTCGCCGGTGCGGCGGCGCCCACGCAGGTGGTCTGGACGGCGATCGGCGTGGCGCTCTTCGTCGCCGTCATCGTGGCCATCCGCGACCACCGGGTGCTCCAGCGCTACGCCTACTCCCTTGCACTCCTCGGTCTCGTCCTGCTGCTCCTGCCGACCGTCCTTCCGGCCCGGTTCAGCGAAGTCAACGGAGCCAGGATCTGGATCCGTGTCGCCGGCTTCTCCTTCCAGCCGGGGGAGTTCGCGAAGATCCTGCTCACCGTGTTCGGCGCTGCCTACCTGGTCTCGAAGCGGGAGGTCCTGGCGCTGGCCGGGCGCCGCCTCGGCGTCCGGTTCGGCTCGCACTTCGTCGGGCTGGACCTGCCACGCGGTCGCGACTTCGGCCCGCTGCTCGCTGCCTGGCTGCTCTGCATCGGCGTGCTGGTGCGCGGGCACGACCTCGGCACCTCGCTGCTGTTCTTCGGCCTGTTCGTCGTCCTGCTTTACATCGCGACCGAGCGGGTCGGCTGGGTCGTCGTCGGACTGCTGCTTTTCGCCGTCGGGGCATACATCGCCTACCAGATCTTCGGCACCGTACAGGTGCGGGTCGCCGTGTGGCTGCACCCGTTCGCGTCCGCGCACGCGGCCGACGGGTATCAGCTGCGCCAGTCGCTGTTCGGGCTCGGCACCGGCGGAATCTTCGGCACCGGGCTCGGCGCGGGCCATCCGGAGCTGGTTCCGCTGCCGGCCACCGACTTCATCGTCTCGTCGTTCGGCGAGGAGATCGGGCTGGTAGGCGTCGTCGGACTGCTCACGCTCTACGGGGTTTTCGTCATCCGCGGCGCATCGGCGGCGCTCGCGGTGCGCGACGCGTTCGGCAAGCTGCTTGCGATGGGGTTGGCCTTCCTGGTGGCGCTGCAACTGTTCGTCGTCGTCGCAGGCGTCACGCGGTTGCTCCCGGAGACCGGCCTGACCACGCCGTTCCTGTCCTACGGCGGTTCCTCGCTGCTGTCGAACTGGCTGTTGCTCGGGTTGCTCCTGCGGATCAGCGACGCCGCCCGCCGACCCACGAATGTGGCCGTCGGCCGCCCGGCCGGCCAGGTGACGGTGCCGGCATGAACAAACCCATCCGAAAGGTGGCGGCCTTCCTGGCCGTCCTCTTCGCCGCGATCTTCTTGAACCTCAACTGGGTGCAGGTCGTTCAGGGTTCCCGGTACTCCAACGACCCGCAGAACGCACGGGTCCTGCTCAACGAGTACGCGAGCGCGCGGGGTCAGATCGTCGTGCAAGGACGGGCCATCGCCGAGTCGAGGGCGACCAACGACGAGCTCAAGTACCTGCGGGGATATCCGCAGGGCCCGCTCTACGCGCCGGTAACCGGCTTCTACTCCTTCGTCGCGACCCCCAGCCGATTTCTCGGCACCACCGGCATCGAGACGGCGGAGAACACCGTCCTGTCCGGCAAGGACCCGCAGTTCTTCGGCGCCAACCTCGCCGACCTGCTGACCGGCCGGAATCCGCGCGGCGGCAGCGTCGAGCTCACGCTCGACAAGGCCGTGCAGCAGGTCGCGTATCGCGAGCTGATCAGGAGCTCGACCGGCTCGCCGCGCCGCGGCGCCGTCGTGGCGCTCGACCCGACCACCGGCGCCGTCCTGGCGGCGGTCAGCACGCCGTCCTACAACCCCAACGTGCTGAGCTCGCACAACGCCACGGCGATCAACAAGGCATTCCGGCGGCTGTCGAACGACCCCAGCCAGCCCCTGCTCAACCGGGCCTTCAACCAGCTCTACCCGCCCGGCTCCACCTTCAAAGTGGTCGTCTCGGCGGCCGCGCTCAAGCAGGGCGTCCGGCCGAACGCAGCGCTCCTCGCGCCCAACGCCTACTTCCCGGAGACCGGACGCACCGCCGCCAGGTGCCCGCACGGTGCGGACTGCGTGGAGAACTTCGGCGACGAGACCTGCCAGAACGGAAAGACCGCCACGCTCGCCTTCGCCTTCGCGAAGTCCTGCAACACCCTGTTCGCGGCGCTGGCGGTGGAACGGCTCGGCGGGCGGCCGATCGCCGACGAGGCCGAGCTGTTCGGGTTCCGGCCCTCCGCGCCGTTGTCGATACCTCTTCCTGTGGCACGCTCCACCGTCGGCACCGAGGCCGACCTCACCGCGCCCGGTTTTCTCGCCCGCACCGGCTTCGGACAGCAGGACGTCCGGATGACCCCGCTGCAGGGCGCGATGATCGCGGCCGCCGTCGCCAACAACGGCACGCTGATGCGTCCGTACCTGGTGCGCCGGGAACTGGCGCCCGATCTGTCGGTGCTTTCCGACACGCGGCCCACTCAGTTGCGCCAAGTGCTCGACCCGACCTTGGACCATGACCTGCAGTCGATGATGCAAGGCGTCGTGACCGCGCCGGAAGGCACCGGGCACTCCGCC
The DNA here is from genome assembly GCA_025924515.1 of Jatrophihabitans sp. Taxonomy (GTDB): domain Bacteria; phylum Actinomycetota; class Actinomycetes; order Mycobacteriales; family Jatrophihabitantaceae; genus JAICIE01. The sequence goes on from JAICIE010000027.1 coordinate 27,485, forward strand.
AACATCACCGACATCCAGGGTGTCAGCGTGGCCGGAAAGACAGGCACCGCCGACACCGGACGGACCGACAAGAACGGCAACCCGGAGCCACCGGACGCGTGGTTCATCGGGTACGCGACGAAGGACGGCGCGCCGAGGATCGCCGTCGCCGTGATCATCGAGAACGGCGGGGTCCAGGGCAACGAGACGACCGGTGGCGAAGCAGCCGCGCCGGTCGCCAAGGCCGTGATGGAGACATACCTGAAGGGATCGGGCTGATGCCGGAACACAACCCTTCAGCGCTAGTGAGGACAGTGCGATGACCCAGTCCCGACTGGTCGGCGGGCGTTACGAGCTCGGCGAGCTCATCGGCTACGGCGGCATGGCCGAGGTGCACCGCGGCCGAGACACCCGCCTCGGCCGCGACGTCGCCATCAAGGTATTGCGCGCGGACCTGGCCCGCGACCCGTCCTTCCTCACCCGCTTCCGCCGTGAGGCGCAGGCCGCAGCCGGGCTGAACCACCCGGCCATCGTCGCGGTCTACGACACCGGTGAGGACGTCACCGCGGACGGGACGTCGATCCCGTTCATCGTGATGGAGTTCGTCGAAGGGCGCACCCTTCGGGAGATCTTGCGGACCGAAGGGCGCCTGCCCGCCCGCCGGGCGATGGAAGTGGTGGCCGAGGTGTGCGCCGCGCTCGACTTCAGCCACCGCAACGGGCTGGTACACCGCGACATCAAGCCGGCGAACGTCATGATCACGCGCAGCGGCGCGGTGAAGGTCATGGACTTCGGGATTGCGCGGGCCGTCGCCGACAATGCCGCCACGGTCACGCAGACGGCCAATGTGATCGGCACCGCCCAGTACCTGTCCCCGGAACAGGCTCGCGGTGAGACGGTCGACGGACGCTCCGACGTCTACTCCACCGGCTGCCTGCTGTACGAGCTGGTCACCGGGGCGCCGCCGTTCCAAGGCGACTCGCCCGTCGCGGTCGCCTACCAGCACGTCCGGGAGAACCCCGCCACGCCGTCGAGTCGGGTGCCCGGGCTGCCCCGCCCGCTCGAGTCGATCGTCATGAAGGCGCTGGCGAAGAATCAGCTCAACCGCTACCAGTCCGCCGGCGAGATGCGCTCGGACCTGATGCGGGCGCTGCAGGACCAGCCCGTCACCGCCGAGACGGTGATGACCGACGCCGAGCGCACCCAGTTCATCCGGACGACGCCGCCGGCCGCTCCCGTCCGCGCGGCGGCGTTCGAGGACGACCAGGAGCGACGCAACGGGTGGCTGTGGGCGGCGATCGTGGTGGCATTGCTCGTTGTTCTAGGCGGCGCGATCGCCGCGTTCTTGCTGCTGCGTGACAGCGGGTCGCAGCAGCCGGCCCAGGTCGCCGTCCCGAACCTGATCGGGATGACACCGGACAAGGCCGAACAGGCGATCGCCGGGCGGCAGCTGTCGCTCGCGCCTGCCGCTCCGGCCACCACCGCGGGTCCCTGCGACAACGGCAGCAGCGCCGCTGCCGGCACGATCTGCAAGCTGCTGCAAGGAAAGCAGACCGTCGGGACCACGGTCGCGGCCGGCAGCACCCTGCGCTATCAGCTGTTCCAGCCCGGGAAGGTCTCGGTTCCCAACGTCGTAGGAGTCAAGGCGAACGACGCCGAGGACCAACTCGTCGGCGCGAACCTGGGCTACGAGCAGAAGCCTTACAACTCGGCGGCGGAGGCGGGGACGGTGGAGAAGCAGAGCCCCGCCCCGTACACGCAGGTCGCCCGGGGCAGGAAGGTGACGCTGTACGTCTCCACCGGGAAGGTGAAGCTCAAGGACGTGGTCGGCCAGCCGGTCGACAAGGCCGTCGCCGACCTGAACCGGCTGCAGTTCACGAACGTCGACACGTCGCAGACCCAGCAGACGTCGGCCAAGCAGAAGGACGGCACGGTGGCGGCCGAGAGTCCGACCCCCGGCACCGCCTACGCGCCGGGCACCACGATCACCTTGGTGATCTACAAGTACGTGCCGCCGCCGCCGCCGACGACGAGCGCGCCGCCGACCACGAGCCCTCCGCCGTCCGGCAGCCCGTCCTCGTCGCCCAAGCCCAGTGGGTCGCCGAGCGGGTCGTCGTCCCGCACCGGAGGTTCCGGTGGAGGCCAAGGGGTGATCCCGCCGGTCTCGAGCGCCAGCACGACGGTCCCGGTGAGCTCCGGGTCGCCGCCCAGCAACCAGAACAACCTGTAGCGGCGGGTCAGCCGACCGCTGCGGGCAGCCGCACGACCGCGCGCAGACCGGCCTTGCCGTCGGCACGGTCGTCCAGCCGGACGGTCCCGCTGTGCGCCCGGACCAGGTCGCGCACGATCGGCAGGCCCAGGCCGGTCCCGCCGGACTCGCGCGAGCGCGAAGCCTCCAGCCGGTAGAAGCGGTCGAACACCCGCTCGCGCTCCGCGGGTGGGATGCCGGGGCCGTCGTCGACGACTTCCAACACCGCCTCGGGGTTCTCGCCGCGGTTGTGCTCGACCCGCACGGAGACGTCGACGGCTCCGCTGGCGTGCCGCACCGCATTGTCGATCAGGTTCACCAGGACGCGGCGCAGGCCGTCGGGATCGCCGAGCACCGCAGCGGGCGCTCGCTCGCCGAGCGCCACCGGCACCCGCGCGCGGCGGTAGCCGCCGACCAGTTCGGCGGCGAGCTGGTCGAGCCGGACGGGCTCCCGGCGCGCAACGACAGGCGCCCGCTCGTCCATCCGCGCCAGCGCGAGCAGATCGTTGACCAGCCGGTCGAGGCGGGCGACGTCGAGCAGGACGTCGTCGACGAAGGACGTCCAGTCCTCCTCCGGGCCGAGCCGCTGCGCCACCTCCAGTTGCACGCGCAGCGACGCGAGCGGCGAGCGCAGCTCGTGAGCGGCGTCGCCGACGAAGGTCCGCTGCCGCTTGGTCGCCGCGTCGATACGGTCCAGCATCGCGTTCAGCGTCACGGCGAGGTTGTAGATCTCGTCGTGGGCGCTGGGGACGGGAAGTCGGGTGTCGGCCAGGCCCGTGGCGGTGATGTCCGAGGCGCCGTGCCGGAGCGCGGCGACCGGTCGCAGGGTGAGCGCCACCACGAGATAGGTCGCGCCGCCCATGAGCAGGACGGCGAGGGGGCCACCGATCAGCGCCGCGCGCGTGAGCACCCGGATGCTGTCGTCCACCCGGGAGAGATCCGTGACCACGAGGACGGTGCGGTTGCCGACGTCGTGCGCGAGCACCCGCAGCGGTGCGTGCGTCGTGTCGCTGGTGATGTCGATGCGGGCTCCGCTGCGGGCCCGGGCGAGCTGGTCGGCGGTCAGCAGCGAGTCGCCCCGGTCGGCTCCCGGCGAGGCCGCGATCACCTGGTCGGCCCGGTCGACGACCTGCACCGCGCTGATCCCGCCGGTCGTCGGCCGCACGGTCGACTCGTGCGGGTGCCGGCGGATCTGGTTGCCGACGTCGTCGGCCGCCTTCGCCGCGGACGAGTCGAGAACCCGCAGCAGTGAATAGCGCTGCAGGGTGAGGACGAGAACGGCTCCGGTGACGACCGCGACCGCGAACAACGCGGTGGTGATGAGGGTGAGCCGTGCGCGCAGCGACTGCCGCGCCCACCACCGCGCCGGCACGCCGAGGACGCCCGGCGGCATCAGCCCGTCGACGCGCCGGACGCGCTCGCGGCGGGGATGTCAGCGGTCAGCCGGTAGCCGGCGCCGCGCACCGTCTGCAGCGTCTGCCGGCCGAACGGAGCGTCGATCTTGCGGCGCAGGTAGCCGACGTACACCTCGACGACGTTCGCGTCGCCGTCGTAGTTGGCGTCCCACACGTGATGAAGTATGTCCGCCTTGCTCACCGCGTCGCCGGCGCGGCGCATGAGGAATTCCAGCAGCGAGAACTCCCGCGGGGTGAGGTCGATCGACGTCTCACTCCGCTTGACCGTGTGCGCCGCCGGGTCGAGCACCAGATCGTCGACCCGGAGAGCAGCCGGGCGGGGATGCACGCCGCGCCGGAGCAGCGCCCGGATGCGGGCCAGCAGCACCACGAAGCTGAACGGCTTGGTGAGGTAGTCGTCGGCACCCAGGTCGAGGGCGTCGGCCTCGTCGTACTCGCCGTCCTTGGCGGTGAGCATCAGGATCGGCGCCCAGTTCTCCGCCGCGCGAAGTTGCTCGATGATCCGGTACCCGGACAGCCCGGGGAGCATGATGTCGAGGATCAGGGCGTCGTAGGCGGTCTCCAGCGCGGCGTGCAACCCGTCCTGTCCGGTATGGGCGACGTCGACGGTGAAACCTTCGTTCTGCAGGCCGCGCTGTAGCGCCGACGCCAGCCGGACCTCGTCTTCGACGATCAGCAGACGCACCGGACTCTCCTCACTGCGAGTGACGACGGCGCTCAGCGTGCTCCCTCTCTGCCGTGCAAACCTGAGATCGCTCAGCTTCTCCTTATTGCAGGTAGGACTCGACCTCGCCGCGCGGGCGTTCGTGTGCCTGCTCGGGATCCTCGCCGGTGTCCTCCCGAGCTCGCCGCTGCCGCAGCAGGTCCCACGCCTGGTCGAGTTGGGCCTCGAGGTCGCGCAGCCGGGACCGTTCGACCTCGGAGAGCCCGGCGTGCCCGGAGCGCAGC
>JAICIE010000028.1 GCA_025924515.1 Jatrophihabitans sp.
CAGCCCGGCGGTCTCGGCGGCGGTGGCCACCTCACGCAGCCGCTCGGGCGGCACCGTGGGTGCGTAGGCGAGTCCGAGCTTCACCGGCCCATCGTCTCCGGGCGCACGCGCGGGCGGACAGACAGTTCTGCACCGGCGACGTCTCCGGGTCGAACCCTGGGCCGCCCGCGGGCTGGCGGTCGGCGCTGAGACGCCCGCGGCCCGCAGGCCCGCTGCGCCGGTCCTCAGCCGGTCGTCGATGCGGGCGTCGCGTTGTCCCGTCGCGAGGTTTCGACGCGCGTCAGAACCCACGCGGCAGCAAGGCTGGCGAGGACCGCAGCCACGACTCCCAGCAGGAGTCCGGCGAGCACGTCCTGCAGATGATGCACGTGCGCGGCGACCCGGGCCCACGCGATCGCGGCCGCGCCGAGCCCGAGCAGCGCCCCGATCAGGCGATGCCGCCAGGCCGTGAGCCCGGCGATGAGCCCAGCCGCGATCGAGTGATCGGAGGGAAAGCCGTCGTCTCGACTGTGCCCGAACAGCGGTTTGATGTGCGGATTCTGCACGAATGGCCGTGGATCATGATGGACGTCCTTGGCGACATAGAGCAGTCCCACCATGAGGATCACTCCGAACACGGCAGCGATCGCCATGGCGATTCGCCCGCGCCCGTGCTCCGCGACGAGCCAGACCAACACGAACACGGCCGCCAGCACAAAGAGCAGGTACTGCGCGGTCCAGACGATCACCGTATGCACCCTGTCATTCTGGCGGAGGCGCGGTCGGTCCTCACCCCGGACTCAGGAAACCGCGAGCCAGAGCGAGCCACGTGCTCGCCGGGGGTCGGCTGTGGTGGGGCTCGAGACCGTGCGCTACGACGTCACCCGCGGTCGTGCTCGTACACGTCCTCATAGGAATTGGTGTCGTCGGCGACCAACGCCGAGCCCGAACCGAAGGCGGCCCGGCGGCCGTGTGCGCTGATCGCCACGTCATCCCCGGACGAGCCCAGCGGCGCCTGGGCGCCTGCCCTGGTGACGTCGACGCGCTGCGTCCGGCCGCGTCCGAGGTCGCGAACGAAGACGTCCATCGCGCCGTTCGTGTCGCCGGGCACGAGGTTGGTCGCGAAGGACCGGAAGACGACGTGCCGTCCGTCCGCACTGAGCATCCCCGACGAACTCGCGTTGTTGCCTTGCTTGTCACCGGATGACCGGCTCACCAGCCGGGTCCTGCCGGTGGTCAGGTCGCGGAAGAAGACGTCGTAGGTCGCGATGTGGTCGCGGGGAACCAGGTTGGACGCGTCGGAGTCGAATACGATCTTCGTCCCGTCGCTGCTGAGACTGCCGCCCACGCTGTCGGAGGCGGCCTGCGCCCCCGTGCTCGACACGCTGACCCGCTGTGTGGCCCCGGTCGCCATGTCGTGAACGAAGACGTCGTCGGCGTAGTTGGTGTCTGCTGGCACCAGGTTGTTCGCCTCGGTCGAGAAGGCGACGACCCGCCCATCGGCACTGATCCCCGTCGCGAGGGTCGAGGCGGTTACGGACCGATCGGCGGGGACGCCGGAGTCGGAGACGCTCGCAATCGACGTCGTCCCTTCACTGCGGTCGCGGACGTACACCTGCGCCGCGCCGAGGGTCCCGATGGCGTCCTCGAAATTCGAGGAGTTGGTGGAGAAGGCGACGTAGCGCCCGCTGGCGCTGATCACCGGGTCGAAGCTCGAGGCGTCCGCCGGCTGGCCGTCGCTGTTCACGCTCGCGTCGACCGTCGTCCCGGTCCGCAGGTCGTGCACGAACACGTTCACCAGGCCGGAGGGAATGTCCGGAGCCAGGTCGGTGGCCCCGGACAAGAACGCGACGTAGCGGCCGTTGGCGCTGATCGAGGCCGCGCCCGAACCGAGCTTGGAGTTGTCCTGGGCGCCGCTGGTCGAGACGTTGACGCGGGTCGTCGTCCCGTTGACGGTGTCGCGCACGAACGCGTCCTCGGCGCCGTTGGTGTCGCCGGGCACCAGGTCGTCGGCGTAGGAGGTGAAGGCGACGTAGCGGCCGTCGGCGCTCGTGGCGGGCCGCAGTCCCTGCCATTCGCCGCCGAGGATGCTCTCGTCGTCCGACTGGCCCCCGGAGCCGCTGACGGACACCTGCACGGTCGAGGGCGCGGCGGCCGCGGCCGGAGCGGCCGTGATCGCAGGACCCGCCGTAGCGACGGCCACGACGGTCAGCACGGTCCAGCGCACGTCGGACCTCCCTGAGGCGAGGCGGCTCATCCTTCTCTTAGCGACCTGCAGAGGACGTGAGAGCCGCACGGCGGCAACGCCCACTTGCGCGGACTACGACATCAGCGCCTTCCCAGCGGACCGGGGAGGGCAACGCGGTCGGCGGGCCCGCTGCGGGCTGAGGTACGCGGTCTTCGTTGAGACGTTGGATGTGGCTTAGGTCTGTGCGCGCAGAGGTCTTTCGTCTGGTTCGGCCGTCCGCGAAGTCTGCATAAAGTGTCCTCATGTCAGCCTGGTGCCACGCTCACAGGAACGGCGGCGCCGAGCGGGCGTCGTGCAGAGCGACCCGCGCTCGACGGCAGGCAGCCGAAGGAGCGGCATGACCGCCGCTGCTGGGGTCGACGGCTCCGTCGCCAGCAGCCGACCGGCGTCCCCGGGGGGACCATGCTCCGATGCTCCTGGTTGGGTGGCCCGGCACGGATCGACCGTCGACTTCCTTCTCGCCGCGGAGCTCACGTTCGCGAGCGTCGTGGATCGAGCAGCCGAGGGCCCGGACGAGGACACCGCGGCGAGCCTCGATACCGCCCGTCAGCGCATGCTCGACGCCGCGGGCATCGTCGCCTCAGCCGACGCGGTCCCCGACGCGATTGCCGCGAAGCACCTCAAGTCCGCGCTGACCGGCGTCGCCGCATTCGGCGACTCAGATGACGACGTGGTCGGTCACCTGTGCGTCGCGCGCCGGATCCTGGCCGTCGAAGAGGATCTTGCCGCTGCTATCCGGCGGTTGATGCTGCTTCGCGCCGGGTCGGCCGCGCCGATGCCCGTCGCCGGGACGGCAGGTCAGTCCGTGCAGTGGAGCAGCGCGGCATAACGGATCGGGTGGAGCGTCCAGCCGGCGCCGTGTCCGACCCCCGGCGACGGCCCGCCAGCGCTAAGGGAGCGTGCGACAATACGCTGCCGGCAGCTCAGGGTTTGATGCGCTCGGCACCGCCGCCCTGCCACTCGACGAGCATGGTTGTGGCGTCGTCGCGAAGTCGGCCGGCTTGGTGGGCAAGGATCGCGTGCATGAGCCGGCGCATGGTCTCGGGTGCAGGCTGCCCGGCGGCGTCCTGGCGCGCGACGAGGTCTGCCAGCCGGGGGACGCCGAAGAACTCGCCGTCGGCGGAGCGCGCCTCGACGACGCCGTCGGTGTAGATCAGCAGCCGGTCGCCGGGTTCGAGCGACTCCTGCGCCACGGTGACCGTGCCGCCCAGACTGGTGATCAGCCCGAGCGGCAGGCCGGCCGGTGCGTGCAGGGTCTTCACCACGCGGCCGCCGCGCAACAGCAACGGCGATGGGTGACCGGCGGCGTGCCACTGCAGCTGCCCGGAGGCGAGATTGATCTCGCCCAGAACGGCGGTCACGAACTTCCCGCTGCCGAAGGCGCCGGCCAGCGCGGTGTCGACAGCCTCCACTATGCCCGGCAGGTCGGCGCCCTCCCGGCGGGCGTTGCGGTACGCCGCGATTGCCACTGTGGCCAGCCACCCGGCGTCCAGGCCGTGTCCCATCGCGTCGAAGACCGCGAACCGGGCGATATCGGCGTCAACGGCGTAGTCGAAGCTGTCTCCGCCGACGTCGTAGGCCGGCGCGAGGACGCAGGAGATGACCAGTCGGTCGGTCCCGAAGGTCAGCGGCGGCAGCAGGTTCCAGGCGATCTCACCGGCCAGTGACATCGGCTGCCGTCGCCGGACCCGCGCGAACAGGTCGCCGTACGCGTCCTTCACCATGACCAATTCAGCGGCCAGGGCCGCGAAGGCCTGCAGATGCTCCTCCGCAGCGCGCGCCGCGGCGGTGGGGAAGTCCAGTTGCACGACCCCGAGCCGCTCGAGCCCGTCCAGGAGCGGCAGCCACACCCGCCGTCCGTCGTCGGCCTCGAACAGAGCGGTCTGCCGGAAGCACCGACCCGCAAGCGTCGAGTCGATGCCCAGCGCCTCGTCCCCGGCCGCCGCCGAGCGCGGCAGCGGCACCAACAGATATTGCTCCTGGTCGACCAGGTAGACGGTCACGTTCCAAGCGCCGAGGGACTGCCCGCGCTCGGCCAGCAAGCTGGCAACCTCGTCCGGCACGCTTGCCCGCGCCGCGGCCATCAGCCCGGCGAGCATCTCCTCCGCCGTGTCACCCATGCCCGGACAGTAAGCCAGCCGCGATCCGGGCCTCACTCGCCGGTGGCTGCCCGGATCACCGCCCGGAGGACGTCGTTCAGGTGTTCGAGGTCGGGGACGGGAAGGCCGAGGCGGCCCACTATCTGGCCCGGGACGTGCTGCGCTTCGCGCCGCAGCGCCCGACCGGCCGGCGTCAGCGTGACGGCCAGCAACCGTTCGTCCTGGGGATCGCGCTCACGCCGGACCAGTCCGGCGGCCGCCAACCGCTTGACGAGCGGAGACAACGTGCCGGGGTCGAGGGCCAGCGTCTCGGCCAGGTTCCGCAGCGATCGGCAGTCCCGCTCCCACAGGGCGAGCATCACGAGATACTGCGGATGGGTGAGACCCAACGGTTCGAGGACGGGTCGGTAGAGCGCGACGACCTCCCGAGCGGCGACGGCGAGTGCGAAGCAGACTTGGCGGTCGAGGGCCAAGGGATCGCGCACGGCGCTCGATGCGGGCATGATCGCAATCCTACCAATGATTGGTGCACCAATGATTGCGTAGCATGAAGACCGTGGCGGAAGACAACGCGCCGATCGTCCGCCCCAGCCCGGGACAGTGGCTGCGGTACACGTTCGTCGGCACGGTTGCGCCGAGGAACCGCGCGTGGGTCCTCTACGACGCGACCTGCAGCACTTGGCTCCTGCGGCACGCCGTGCGCTACCTGGTCATCGTGGCGCCGCTGATCGCCGCGGTCATGATCTTCCTGCCGACGACCCTGCCGATCCGTGTGGGCGCCTGCTTCGCCGCCGGAGCCAGCCTGCTGATCGGCTACATGTGCTTCACGACCGAGTCCCTCGAACACCGCGTGGAGAAGGCCGGCTACCGGTACGGGATCGCGGGCCAGCTCCGGGAGCGCCGGGCCAACGAGGCGCAGCGGACCGTGGTCGCGCGCAACCGCGCTCGGTATGAAGCGCGCCGCTACCGGTAGGCCGAGCGCCGCTACCTACCGGGTAGGCGGGGCGCGGCCAGCGGTGTGGGACGCAGCGCCGGTCCCCGAGACGGAGCGCCGCCAGGCCGCTCCAGGAGGCGTCCGGCACGCCCCTCCGCCGATCAGCGATGTTCGCGCCGGACTAGCCTCGGGTCAGTGAGCGGACCGCCCGTCGATCTCGGCTTCGCGCAGGTGGACGTCCAACGCGAGGCGCGCCAGGGGCTGCCCGAGGTCGTCTACGGTCCGGGAAAGACGGCGATCCAGATGACCGGCATCGTCCGCACGCTGCTCGCGAACAACACCGGCCCGGTGCTGGTCACTCGAGTCGACCCGGAGCCCGCCGAGCAGGTGCTGGATGCGGTCCCCGACGGCCGATACGACGTCGAGGCGCGCGTGTTGGTCTGGCGCCCCGCCCCGGCCGGGGACTTCGACCTGGTCGTCGTCACCGCGGGCACGTCCGACCTCCCGGTCGCCGCGGAGGCGGCGGCGGTCGCCGGAGCGATCGGCCTTTCGGTCGAACGGATCAACGACGTGGGCGTGGCCGGCATCCATCGCCTGCTTCTCCGCGCGCCGCGCATTGCCGGAGCCGACGCCGTGATCGTCGTGGCCGGCATGGAGGGCGCGCTCGCGTCGGCCGTCGGCGGTCTGGTGGCCGCCCCGGTCATCGCGGTGCCGACTTCCACCGGCTACGGCGCGGCGCTCGAGGGAGTCACGGCGCTGTTGGCCATGCTCGCCAGCTGCGCGGCCGGCCTGACCGTGGTCAACATCGACTCCGGCTTCGGAGCCGCGATGGCGGCCTTCCGGCTGAGCCGGATCGGGGCGAAGGCGTGATCGCCGTCCTCGACCCGTTCGCCGGTCTGGCGGGCGACATGTTCCTGGCCGCGCTGCTCGACGCGGGCGCGTCCTTGGCTGCCGTGCGCGCAGCCGTGGCGAGCACCGGGCTCGACGGATGGGCGCTGGAGGCGCAGCAGGTCGACGACCACGGACTGGCGGCGACGCGTGTGCACGTCGCCGTGACCGATCCAGCCACGCAGCGCCGCGCGGCCGAGCTCGTCGACCTGGCCGCCGCTGCCCGGCCGGCCGGGGTCGGCGAGGTCGCGGCGGCGGTGTTGCGCGCGTTGGCCGAGGTGGAGGGCAGGCTGCACGGGACGCCCCCGGAGGACGTGCACCTGCATGAACTAGGCGGTCACGACACCGTCGTCGACGTCGTGGGGGTGTGCGCGGCGCTGCATGACCTCGGCGTCGAGCGCCTGCACTGCCTGCCGCTGCCGCTCGGCCGCGGCGCCGTCCGCACCCGCCACGGCGTCCTCCCGGTTCCGGCGCCCGCCACGGCGGCCCTGCTCGCCGGTGCCGTGGTGATCGGCTCCGACCTGCCCGGCGAGACCGTGACGCCGACCGCTGCGGCGCTGCTGGCGACGCTGGATGTGCGGTGGGACCCGGCGCCGGCGTTCGTCGCCGGGCGCACCGGCTACGGGGCCGGCAGCCGCCGGTTGCCCGACCGGCCGAACGTCGCGGTGATCCGGCTCGGATCGCTCACTCATCCGGAAGCGCAGCTGCTCACCGAGCTCGCCACGACCGTCGACGACGTCAGCGGCGAGACGCTCGGCTACACGCTCGAGCGGTTGCTCGACGCCGGCGCGCTGGATGCGTGGATCACGCCGGCCGTGACGAAGAAGTCCCGCCCGGCCCACGTCCTGCACGTGCTCTCACGCCCGACCGACGAGCCTGCCCTCCGGCAGCTGGCGTTGCGCGAGACCGGCAGCCTCGGCCTGCGCGTCACGACGGTCCGGCGCTTCGCCCTGCGCCGCGACGAGACGAGCGTCGAGATCGACGGTCACCCGATCCGCATCAAGCGCGGACCCTACGGGGCCAAACCCGAGCACGAGGACGTCGCCGCAGCAGCGCGGGCGCTCGGCGTACCACTGCGTCAGGTCGTCCGAAGAGCCCTTGAGCAGGCGGACGATGAGCGCTGAGCTTCTCGGCGAGCGCCTGGTTGCTCGTTTCCCGCACCCGGTCGCCGTCGCATATTCGGGCGGCGCGGATTCCGCGCTCGTCCTCGCCGCTGCGGCACGGGCGCTCGGACCCGAGGCCGTCCTCGCCGTGACCGCGATCTCTGCCAGCTACCCCGCCGCGGAACTACGGCCGGCCGCAGAGTTCGCCCGCGCGCTCGGGGTGGAACACGCCCTTCCGCAGACCCATGAACTCGACGTGCCGGGATACCGCGCGAACGGCACCGACCGCTGCTACTTCTGCAAGTCCGAGGTCATCGACGTCGTCGCCGCGCTCGCCCGCGAGCGCGGGATCACCCGGGTCGCGACCGGCACGAACGCCGACGACGCGCGCGACCGGTTCCGACCGGGTATCCGCGCAGGCGACGAGCGCAACGTCGACGCGCCGCTGCGCGAGCTGGGCTTCACGAAGGCCGATGTCCGTGCGGTGTCGCATGCCTGGGGCTTGCCCACCTGGGCAAAGCCCGCGTCACCGTGCCTGGCTAGCCGGGTGCGGCACGGGATCGAGGTGACCCCGTTCCGGCTCAGCCGGATCGACCGTGCGGAGACGGCCGCGCGAGCCGCGCTGGCCGCTCGGGGGCTGGCGTCGCTGGACCTGCGCGTGCGGGACCTGGGCGACGGTGCCCGCGTGGAACTCGACGCCGGCCTGGTGGCCGACGTGTCGGCCGCCGGTGCCGTGCGCACTGCGGTCGCCGCCGCGGGCTTCGAAGGCGAGGTGACGGTGGCGCCCTTCTCGTCGGGCGCCCTCAGCCGGGAGGCCGCGGCGCTCGGCCGCGATTGACGGGTTTCAGATCGGCATGTTCAGGAAGGGCGACGAGTATTCGGCGTCGTCCATGAGCGCGAGCTCGGCGTCGCTCGGATCGAGTCGGGACCGTTCGGCCTCGACGATCATGCCGAGAAGCCGCACGTCGCCGGCCGTTGCCAGCCCGGTTATCTCGTCGTGCGCGAGGACCCAGCTGACGGCGGCCCGGATCCGATCGGCCTGCTGGTACGGCTCGTACCAGGTCGCGTAATCCTGCGAGCTGCCCTCGGGCCAATTCCGACGCGACACGGTCTTGATCGTCATCAGACCGGCGTCCTGGCGGCGGATCTCGTCGACCAGTGCGGTCCAGGCGTCGCGGAACGACGACTCCCGCCACAGCACCGGGTTCAGCGGGGTCAGAACGGTCGCGAAGGGGAACCGGCGCAGTGCTTCGAGGTGGGTGGCGGCGGCTTGGGTGCCGTGTCCGGTGATCCCGACGGCGCCGATGAGCCCCTCATCCTGCGCGCGGACCGCTGCGGCGACGGCCCCGGTCGGCGCGGTGACCTTGTCGAGCTCGTCCAGGTCACCGACAGCGTGCAGCTGCAGCAGGTCGACCCGGTCGGTCTGCAACCGCTCGAGCGACCGATTGATCGAGCGCCAAGCGCCTTCCTGGTCGCGATCGCCGGTCTTCGTCGCGAGGAAGATGTCCTTGCGGATGCGTTCCATCCACGGCCCGAGCCTGAGTTCCGCGTCTCCGTAGTCGGCGGCGACGTCGAAGTGATTGATCCCGGCGTCGAGCGCTTCCTGTATCGAGCGGTCGGCCGTGTGCTGATCGACCTCGGACAGCGCGGCCGCGCCGTAGATCAGCACCGAGCTCTGGTGTCCCAGCCGTCCCAGCCTGCGTCGCTCCATGTGGTCTCACGCTACGCGGGTTAGCTCAGCTGCCTACCTACAGCGTCCTCGGACTGCTCCACCCACGACCCTGGTCGCCACGGCGAGGGATGCCTGGCAAATGGCCTTCACTCGGAGGCCCGCTGGAACGACTCCCGGCCACCGCGGTGATCGTCGCGCTCTAATGCAGCGCAGCCGCGGCGGCGGCGCGCGCGTATGCAGCGGCGCATCTCGTCGGCGTACGGGCCGCTGACGCCGGCGATCGCGGCGCCCGCGGCGCTGAGCAGATACCAGCGCGGCAGTGGTGGCCGGCGCAGCGCGAGCCGGGGTGCGCCAGGTTGAGGATGGCGGATCTGTTGCCAGTGCAACGACGCGATGGTCCCCAGCGCCGTCCATGGCAGAACCTCCAGGAATCCGTGCGCGTGCTGTTCGCCCGGGCGCAGCTCGCGCGGCGAGTCATAGGCGACCCGGACGTCGACCGCGGAGGTGACCGCGTGGGCGAGCGTGCATCCGGCGATCGCGAGAAACACCGGCCGCGTGATCCGCAGCGTCAGAGCCGCCCCTACGGCCGCGCCCATCTCGGCCATCATCGCGGTGTGCAGCGCCGCCTCGGTGAGACCGGTCGTGTCCTCGATGTGCGAGCGCTTGTGGAACACATAGTCGGCGAACGCGGGCACCGTCCAGAAGGGCATGAGGACGTAGAGCAAGTACCGGCGCGCCGCATCGTCGACGTCCGTGGTCGGAACGTCGCCGGGCCGTGGCGCCGGGAGCCGCACTCCGGTCGCGCGCAACCGGCCTCGTCGTCGTGCCGCCATCCGCCGCCCCTTTCGTCGCCCCCCGGACCCAGTACAAGATATTTGCAGACTGCAAGGAAGAGCTAGCTTCGGGACCGCGTCTCGCCGGGTGTCAGTTACTCGATGAAGGGATCGGGTAGGTCGGAGGCACGACGGCGCGCGGAAGTGGGGAGCAGTCGTCGACCGGCGACAGGACGGGGCGAGCCACCATGGTGGATCCGCAATTCGACGACGTGACCTACGGCAGCGAGCAGGTGCAACGGGGCGCCGGCGGGGAGACCCACCAGGTCGCAGGTGAGCGTCCGCACCTCACGACGCAGCAGGGCGTGGTGGTGGGTGACGACCAGAACAGCTTGCGCCCCGGGGCCACCGGCCCGACGTTGCTCGAGGACTTCCACTTCCGCGAGAAGATCTTCCACTTCGACCACGAAAGAATCCCCGAGCGTGTCGTCCACGCCCGCGGCTACGGCGCCCGTGGGTTCTTCGAGCCCTACGAGTCGCTGTCCGACCTGACCCGCGCCGACCTGTTCCAGCGCCCGGGGGAGCGCACCCCGGTGTTCGTGCGGTTCTCGACGGTGGCCGGCAACAAGGGGTCGCCGGACCTGGCCCGCGATGTGCGGGGATTCGCGGTGAAGTTCTACACCAACGAGGGCAACTGGGATCTGGTCGGAAACAACATCCCGGTCTTCTTCATCCAGGACGCGATGAAGTTCCCGGACGTGGTGCACGCGGCGAAGCAGGAACCGGATCGCGGCTTTCCGCAGGCGCAAACCGCACACGACAACTTCTGGGACTTCGTGTCTCTCTTGCCCGAGTCGACGCACATGCTCCTGTGGATCATGTCGGACCGGGCGATCCCGCGCTCGTTCCGGTTCATGGAGGGCTTCGGCGTCCACACCTTCCGGCTCGTCAACGCAGCCGGTGAGTCGCATTTCGTGAAATTCCACTGGAAGCCGAAGCTCGGGCTGCAGTCGGTGCTCTGGAACGAAGCGCTCAAGATAAACGGGGCCGATCCGGATTTCCACCGCCGGGATCTGTGGGAGTCGATCCAGCGCGGAGCGTTCCCGGAATGGGAACTCGGGCTGCAGGTCTTCGACGACGCGTTCGCGGATGCGTTCGGCTTCGACGTCCTCGACCCTACGAAGATCATCCCTGAGGACGAGCTGCCGGTGCGTCGAGTCGGCCGACTGGTTCTCGATCACAACGTCGACAACTTCTTCGCCGAGACCGAGCAAGTGGCGTTCTGCACTCAGAACATCGTGCCCGGCATCGATTTCAGCAACGACCCGCTGCTGCAGGGACGCAACTTCTCTTATCTGGACACCCAACTGAAGCGCCTCGGCAGTCCGAACTTCACCCAGTTGCCGGTCAACGCGCCACGCTGTCCGGTGATGAATTTCCAGCAGGACGGCCACATGGCCTTCCGCAACCCGTCGACGCGGGCGAACTACGAGCCCAACTCCTGGCCCGCCGACGTCGGCGGCCCGCGCGAGGACCCGGCCACGGGTTTCACGACGTACCCGGCTGAAGTCTCCGGTGCCAAGCGACGGCTGCGGGCCGAGAGCTTCGCCGACCACTACAGCCAGGCCAGGCAGTTCTATCTCAGCCAGACACCGAACGAGCGGCTGCACATCATCAACGCGTTCGTGTTCGAGCTGAGCAAGGTCGACCGCGAGGACATCCGGGTGCGGATGGTGTCCGGCCTTCGCAACGTCCACGACGACCTGGCCGCCGGCGTCGCCGCGGGCCTGGGATTGTCGGCGCTGCCGGATCCGATGCCTGCGGCGCGTCCGACCCGCGAGGATCTGCAGCCGTCACCGGCCCTGTCGATCCTGACGAACGGTCCGACGGTGCCGCAGGGACGCAAGATCGGCGCGCTGGTCACCGACGGCGTCGATGCGGGACAGCTCGACGAGCTGCGCGCGCTGGCCGAGGCGCAACAGGTCATCGTCGAGGTGATCGCCCCCACGGTCGCCGGCATCACCACGAGTAACGGCGGCCCGGTCGAGGTGGACCAGAAGATCGACGGTGCTCCGTCGGTCCTCTACGACGCCGTGGCTCTGCTTCCCGGTCCGGGCGGCGCTGCGGTGCTGGCCGAGCTGCCGGCCGCGCGCGACTTCGTCTCGGACGCGTTCACGCACTGCAAATTCGTCGCGCACACGCAGGCGGCCGCCGAGCTCTTCTCCGCAATCGGCATCGCCGACAAGGTGGACGGCGGGTTCTTCGCGCTTGACGGTGACGCATCCCTCGAGAGCTTCCTGTCCGCCTGCGCCAAGGTGCGGTTCTGGGCTCGGGAGGCGGCGTTCGCGGCGAAGATGCCGACGTTGGGTGCCGACGCGTCGCACTGACACAGCAGGACGGTTACGAGTCGAGCGCGGGGGTCGCGCCGGCGTACCGGACCGATGCGCAGGCCCGAGCTGAGGAGGCCGCCCATCCGTGCTCGAAGTACTGCCGGTAACGCCTGACCACCGTCGAACTCGTCGTCCGCACCATCTGGTTGTCGTCGTGCAGTAGTTCGGTCGACAGCTGGTCCTGGGAACCGGCGATCACCTGGTGCGTCGAGCCCACGTCGATCAGCACCATCTTGTCGTGGTTGAACGCGCACCGTGGGTGCAGCTGCTTCCAGGGCGCCGGCTGAGTCGAATCCCAGTGTTCGAGCAGGACGTCGACACTGCATCCCTGCCCGCGCAACCGCAGCAGGTCGTCGAGAACAGGCCTCCGGTAGAGATACAGCGACATCACGCCGATCCTTCCGCCGCGCCTGCAGCTCAGCGTCTTCAGCGCCTCATGCGTGGGATCGAGCCGTGAAGGCTCGAACCACACCTGGGTTCGGTAGCGACCCTGCCAGCGGCCGGTCGGAATGGCGTGGGTGCAGCCGCGGCCCACGGCGCACCTGACATACGCGTTCCATTCCTGCAGGAAGGGGCCGTACACCGTTGGATCCCGGAAGATGGCGATTCCCGACTGCCCGGACGAGAATTGTTCGGCGGTCGGGTTCAGCGAGGTGGACAGGACCGCGGTGCCGCCGCCGTTGCGCGACCGCAGCCTGCTGACGGTGATCCACTTGCTGTGGTCGATGCTGCCAGGGAGGCCGGACATGCACGCCCGGGCGCAGGACCACACGGTCGCGAAGGAAAACGCACGGCGAAACAGCTGCCACTTCTGCGATGAGTACCAAGACTTGCCGACGACGACGTTGACGCGGACGTGGTGGTGGCTGTGCATCAGCCGCAGGGCGGCCACCATCCGGCCCATCGCCGCTCCTGGTGCCGTCATGAACCACGACTTGATGTCGATGGTTGCGCCGTCGGCCGCCGAGCAGATCAGTGCGTTGATGCCGCGCGCCAATTCCGACTCGGCACCGCCGTGTTCGTCCTGCAGCATCCGCGGACCGTTGGACGGCACCCCGATGCCCGGGCAGGTCGGCACGGCTCGGGTCGCGTGAGGCTGCACCTGCGCGTCCGCGGTTGCCGCCCATCCGCTGAGGACGAGGGCCGCCGCGATCATGGCCACCACCAGACGCGATCTGCTTTGCACCTTCAAGCCGCCTTTCATCCGCGAACCCCGTTCCGATCGGCCGATGTCGGCGAATCCGAAGCCGGCGCGGGTCTCCGCGCTCCCCACAGGCAGCCGGAAAGTGTCTGAGCGCCGCCGTAGGGTGACGCTTCCTGGCAACGGCGGAAGGAGGGGCCCGTGCTGCACGTGCATAGATCCGAGCGCGCAGACGCGCTCGTCCCCCCGCTCGCGGACCTCCTCGGCGAGCCCCTCGCCGACCC
The DNA here is from genome assembly GCA_025924515.1 of Jatrophihabitans sp. Classification (GTDB taxonomy): domain Bacteria; phylum Actinomycetota; class Actinomycetes; order Mycobacteriales; family Jatrophihabitantaceae; genus JAICIE01. Next base: position 13,512 of record JAICIE010000028.1, read on the forward strand.
CTTCATGGCCGACCTCGTGGCGGTACCGACCCGCGGGGTGGAGCGGTGGTTGGCGCAGCGCCTGTCGGCGCATCTCGGTGCCACCGACGGCGAGGGCGGCGTGTGCGCCAACGTGCGCTTCGACCCGCCCGGACGGGTCGTGTCCGACCTGTTGGCGGCCGTCCTCGGGATGCCCGGCGACGACGATCCGTGGCAACCGGAACGCCTGGTCTGGCCCGTGCTGCGGCTGCTCGACGAGTGCGCCGGTCAGCCCTGGTGCGCTGCGCTCGGCCGGCATCTGGGCAGCGACAGCGACGAGGACGATCCGCGCCGCGGCCGCCGGCTCGCCGCCGCGCAGCATCTCGTCCGGCTGTTCACGTCCTACGGAACCCAACGTCCGGCGATGCTGCGCGCCTGGCTCGTCGGCGACGACACCGACGGCGCCGGCAGCGTCGTGGCGGCCGAGCTGACCTGGCAGCCGGAGCTCTGGCGGCGCCTGCGCGCGCGGATCGGTGTGGCGAGCCCGGCCGAGCGCATCGAGGATGCCGGTGCGCTGTGCCGACAGGCTCCCGAGCGAGTTGCGCTGCCGCCCCGGTTGTCCGTCTTCGGCGCGACCCGCCTCCCGGCCGAGCAACTCGCCCTTCTGCACGCCGTCGCGGCGCACCGTGAGGTGCACCTGTGGCTGGTTCATGCGTCCCCGGGGTTGTGGGACCGCACGGCCGCCGCGGAGGTCTGCTCGCCGCGCCGCCGCATGGCGCCGGTGCCGGCCGGCCATGCCCTGCTCTCCTCCATGGCCCGCGACGCCACGGAACTCGAACTTCGGCTGCGAGCGCTGATCGACGGCGCCGACAGGCATCACCCGGCGCCCGAGCCGCCGCGCAACCTGCTCGGTGCCGTGCATCGCGCTCTGCGCGCCGACGACCCCGACCCGATGCCGGGGATCCTCGACCCCGACGACCGCAGCATCGAAGTCCATGCCTGCCACGGACGGTCCCGGCAGGTCGAGGTGCTCCGCGAGGTCCTCGTCGGGCTGTTCTCCGATGACCCGACGCTCGAGCCGCGTGACGTCATCGTGCTGTGTCCCGACATCGAGACCTTCGCACCGCTTCTCGCCGCGAGCTTCGACGCGGCTCCCGATCCCGACCCCCGAGGCGAGGTTCATCCCGGTCGGCTGCTGCGGGTCGCCCTCGCCGACCGGGCGCTTCGCCCGACCAATCCCCAGCTCGCGGTGCTGGCGGCGCTTCTGGAACTGGCCGACGGGCGGGTGACCGCGTCGGAGGTTCTCGATCTTGCCGCCAGCCCTCCCGTGCGGCGCCGGTTCGGGTTCGACAACGATGAACTCGAGCGCATCCGGCAGTGGGCAATCGCGGCGCCCGTCCACTGGGGAGACGGCGAGCCCCGCCGCGCCGCCTTCGGCCTGCCGCAGGTGCGGCTCGGCACCTGGCAAGCGGCTCTCGACCGGTTGCTTCTCGGCGCCGCGATGACCGAGGACGGATCGCGATTTGTCGGTACGGCGCTGCCGCTCGACGACGTCGACAGCACCGAACTCGACCTCGCGGGGCGGCTCGCCGAGTTCCTCGACCGGCTCGCGATGGTGCTCCGCGAGCTGAGCGGCGTGCATCCATTGGCCGAATGGGTCGATCAGCTTGGTCGGGCGCTCGACCTGTTGACCGACTCGGGTCCCCATGAGCAGTGGGCCTCGGTGCAGGCCCGGGCCGTTTTGACCCGCGCGGCGCGCACCGGACAGGCCGCCGGCGGCATCCCGCTGCGGTTGCCTGACGTCCGGGCGCTACTCGGCCGCGCCCTCGAACCCCGCCCGACCCGCGCCGGATTCCGCACCGGCTCACTCACCGTCTGCACTCTCGAGCCCATGCGCGCCGTGCCGCATCGGGTGGTGTGCCTGTTGGGCATCGACGACGGGGTCTTCCCGCGCGCCCCGTCCGCCGACGGCGACGACCTGCTGCTGCGCGATCCCTGCCTCGGCGAGCGCGAGCGCCGCAGCGAAGATCGGCAGCTGTTCCTCGACGCCGTCTGCGCGGCCGAGGAACGCCTGATCGTTCTCTACTCGGGCGCCGACGAGCGCACCGGCGCGCAGCGCCCGCCCGCGGTGCCCGTCGCCGAGCTGCTCGACGCGCTCGACCGCAGCGCTCGGCTCCCGAACGGGGAGCCCGCCCGGAAGCAGGTCGTCGTCCGGCAGCCGCTCCAGCCCGTCGATGAGCGCAACTTCCAGCCGGGCGAGCTGCGGCGAGCACGGCCGTTCAGCTTCGACACGGCCGCGTTCCGCGCTGCAGTCGCCGGGCGGGGCGCCCGCCGACCCCCGTCCCGGTTGTTGCGGGAACCGCTTGCGGCGCCCGACCAGCCCGAAGCCGAGATCGACCTCGACGACCTGGTGCGCATGCTCGAACACCCACCCCGATGGTTCCTGCGGCGCCGCCTGGCGGTTGTGCTCCCCGGTGAGCAGGACGACGTCGACGACCGCATCCCGCTCACGCTGCCGCCGTTGCGCGCGTGGACGGTCGGGGAGCGACTGCTGCAGCAGTACCTCGACGGCGTTGCCCCGGAACGGGTGTTCCAGGCCGAGTACCGGCGCGGCGAGGTGCCGCCACGACAGCTCGGCTGGTCGTTGTTGCGCGAGCTCGACGCGTCGGTGGCGCCGCTCGCCGGGGCAGTGCAGCGCCGCCGCACCACCCCCGCACGTTCGGTCGACGTCGCCGTCGACCTGGCGGGCGGGCGCCGGCTGACCGGCACCATCCGCGGCGTGCACGGCCGGACCGTTCTCCGGGCCGGCTACGCGCGGCTGGCCCCGAAGCATCGATTGGGCTCCTGGATCCGGCTGCTGGCCCTGACGGCGGCGGTCCCGGACGGTCCGCGCGAGGCAGTCGCCGTCGGCCGCGGCAGGAACGGCGACGAAGCAGAGGTCGCGACGCTGACCTCCCCGGCCGCCGACGAGGCGCGCCGCCAACTTGAGTACCTGCTGGACGTCCGTGCCGCTGCCTGGTGCGAGCCGCTGCCAGTGCCGGTCGGACCGGCGGCGACCTACGCCGAGCGGCGCCGCGCCGGCGCTCAGCCCGACGACGCCCTGCAGCGCGCGGGAAAGGCGTGGGCCGACGGCTTCGACCGCACCGACCCGTACTACGTCGCGTGTTGGGGCGAGCACGCCGCCTTCGCCGAGCTGGCCGGCGAGCCGTCCGCCGTAGAGCACACCAGGCACCCGCAGGAGCCGTCCCGCTTCGGCGCGCTGAGCCGGTGCATCTGGGATCCGCTGCTCGACCGCGAACTGATCACCGTGGGTACCGGGACATGAGCGCGCCGGCCATGGGCCCCGTCGCCTTCGACGTCTGCGGCCCGCTGCCGAGCGGCACGACGGTGCTCGAAGCAAGCGCGGGCACCGGCAAGACCTTCACGATCGCCGCGCTCGCGACCCGCTACGTCGCGGAGGGTGTCGCCGAACTCTCCGAACTGCTGATCGTGACCTTCGGGCGCGCGGCCACGAGCGAGCTGCGCGATCGCGTGCGTGAGCGCCTCGTCGAGACCGAACGCCGACTGCGCGTCGGCGACCCACGCACCTGCAGCGACAGTTTGGTGCGGCACCTTGCCGCGGTCGACGACGCGGAACTCACCCGGCGGAGGTTCCGGCTGGCCCACGCGGTCGCCGCCTTCGACGCGGCCAGCATCGCGACAACCCACGGCTTCTGCCAGCAGATGCTCGCTTCGCTCGGCGTTCTCGGCGACCTCGACCTCGACGCGGTGCTGGTTCCGGATTTGGCCGACCTCACCGCCGAGGTCATCGACGACGAGTACCTCCGGCGGTACGCCGACGACCCGGCGCCGGCGCTCCTGGTCGACGACGCCCGGCAGCGGGCGCAGGCGGCGGTGAGCGACCCGCACGCCGTTCTCGACCCGCGGCATCCCGTCGATCCCGATTCCGTGCCCGCGCAGCGGGTCGCGTTCGCCGATGCCGTCCGCCGCGAGCTCAACGCCCGCAAGCGGGCGCGGCGGATCCTCGACTACGACGACCTCCTGGTGCTGCTGCGCGAAGTTCTGGTCGACCCAGAGCACGGCCCCGCGGCCCGTGACCGGCTCCGCGCGCGCTACCGCGTCGTCCTCGTCGACGAGTTCCAGGACACCGACCCGGTGCAGTGGGACGTGCTGCGCGAGGCGTTCCACGGCAGCCGCACGCTGGTGCTGATCGGAGACCCCAAGCAGGCCATTTACGGCTTCCGCGGCGGTGACGTGACCACCTATCTGCGCGCCCGGTCGGCCGCGGCCACCGTCGCGACGCTCGCCCGCAACTGGCGCAGCGACGCAGCGCTGCTCACCGCCCTCGACGCTCTCATCGGCGGCAGCGCGTTGGGCCCGGACATCCTCGTCCGGCCGGTCCGCGCGGCCCATCCGGAGCGTCGACTCGACGGCGGCGCCCCGCTGCGGCTGCGGCACCTCCGGAAGCCGGTGTTCGGCGCGGACGCGCGCAAGGGACCGTCGGTCGCGACGGTCCGGTCGGCCGTGGTCAAGGACGTCGCCGCCGACATAGTGGCCCAGTTGGATCGCGTACGGATCGAGGGCGACCGCGGCCGGCGCTGCCTGGTTCCGGGCGATATCGCCGTGCTGACCCGGCGCAACCAGGACGCCATGGCGGTCCGCGATGCGCTGCTCGCTGCGGGCGTGCCCTCGGTGATCTCCGGCGCGGCAAGCGTCTTCGCGACCCCCGCCGCTCGCCACTGGATCACCCTGCTGGCCGCACTGGAGCGGCCCAACTCCCGCGACCGCAGCGCCGCTGTGGCCCTGACGCCGTTCCTCGGATGGGACGGGCATCGTCTCGCCGGCGCCCATCCCGGAGATCTCGACGCTCTCGTCGACCTCGTCCGGCGTTGGGCGGGGCTGCTCGCCACCCAGGGGATCAGCGCCGTCCTCGAGGCCGCGATGGCCGATGGGCTGGGCGAGCGGCTGCTGAAGTCGGTCGACGGCGAGCGCATGCTCACCGATCTGCGCCACGTCGGGGAGGCGGCGCACGAGGCGGCCCTGCGTCAGCATCTCGGGCCGGCGGCGTTGACCGACTGGTTGCGGCGGCGCATCGCCGAAGCCGCCGACGACTACGCCGAGGAGCGCAGCCGGCGGCTCGAGACCGACTCCGCCGCAGTTCAGGTGATCACCGTCCACGCCAGCAAGGGGCTGGAGTTCCCGGTCGTCTACGTCCCCTTCGCGTGGGATCAGTACGACGGGGCGGCCCCGCCCGTCCCCCGCTACCACGACGACGACGGTGCACGCTGCCTGCACGTCGGCGGCCCGACCGGCGAGGGGTACGGCGAGGCGTGCGCGCGCTCTTCCCGGGAGGCGGCGGAGGAAGGGCTGCGGCTGATGTACGTCGCGCTCACCCGCGCCAAGTCGCAGGTGGTGGTGACCTGGGCGTTGGCTTCGCGCAACTCTCCCAGCGGTCCGCTCACACGGGTGCTGCTCGGCACCCGAGATGCCGCAGGCGCTCCGCCGCCGCGGGTCCCGCTGACCACCGATGACGCGGCCGCCGGCGTGTTCGCGGCTCTCGCCGCGCGCTCCGGCGGCACGATCGCGCTCGAACGGGTCGACGCGGTTCCCGCGGTCTCCCGGTGGGCGCCGCCCGCCCTGTCGGCGCCCGACCTGCTGCTCGCCCGGCTCGATCACCGGCCGCACCTCGGGTGGACCCGCAGCTCCTACACGCGCATCACCGCCGAGCCGGCCGGCGCCGGTCCCCCACCCGGAGTGCACAGCGAGCCGGAGACGACCGCGGTCGAGGACGAGCCCGACCTACCCGCAGCCGACGTCACGGGCGGCGGCAGCTCCGCCGCGGCCCTGGCGTCGCCGATGGCCCGGCTGCCGGCAGGCGCGTCCTTCGGCACGCTCGTCCATGCCGTGCTCGAACGCGTCGACCCGACGGCGGTCGATCTCGAGACCGACATCTCCCGGCGCTGCGCCGAGGTGGACGGCAGGCAGCTCGACGGTGAGGCCCAGCAACAACTCGCCGACGCGCTGGTCGACGTCGTGATGACCCCGCTGGGCCCCGAAAGCGGCGACCGTCGGCTCCGCGACTTCTCACCCCGCGACCGCCTTGCCGAGCTGGAGTTCGAGCTCCCCTTGGCCGGCGGCGACCGGCCGCGGGGACCCGGCGCCGATCTGGGCGCGATCGCGCGGCTGTTCGCGGAGCACGTGCCCTGCACCGACGTGCTGGGCGGCTACGCCGAGCGGATCGCTGCCCTGCCGCCGCGCCGGCTGCACGGCTATCTCACCGGGAGCCTCGACGCCGTCCTCCGGGTGCCCGTCGACGGCGCCACCCGCTACGTCGTCGTCGACTACAAGACCAACCGGCTGGCCCCGGCCGAGACGCCGCTCACCGCCTGGCACTACCGACCGGCCGCCTTGGTGTCGGCGATGGTGGCCGCGCACTATCCGCTGCAGCTGCTGCTGTACTCCGTCGCCCTGCACCGCTATCTCCGGTGGCGGCAGCCCGGCTACGACCCCGACCTGCACCTCGGCGGCGGGCTGTACCTGTTCCTGCGCGGCATGTGCGGTGCCGACACGCCAGTGATCGACGGACAACGCTGCGGCGTGTTCGCGTGGCGGGCGCCGACGCCGCTCGTCTGCGACCTGTCCGCTCTGCTCGACGGGAGGTCGGAGTGACCGCCGTCGACGCTCGCCGAGTCGTGAGAGCGGGCGCCCTGCTCGGCCGGTACAACGAGGCCGGAGTGTTGAGCGCCGCCGACGTCCACGTCGCCCAGCGCCTAGGTTGGCTCGCGGGTGAGGACGACGAGCGGGTCCTCCTCGCCGCTGCCCTTGCCGTCCGGGCGGTACGTGGCGGATCGGTCTGCGTACGCCTCGACGATCCCGACCTGCTGGCGGTCGCGGAGGTCGATGATCGCGCCGACCCGGTCGAGGCGCCCGGGCTACCAGCGGCCACCGAGTGGGCCGACGTGCTGGCGGCCAGCTCGCTCGTCGCGCGAGGAGCCGACGGACCCGACAACCGTCCGGTCCGGGTCGTCGGCACCCGAGTGTATCTCGACCGGTATTGGCGCGACGAGCAACTGGTCCGCACCGAGATCGAAGGCCGCCTCGTCGCCCCGCCGTTCGACGTCGACCCGGCCGCGCTGGCCGGCGCGCTCGCCCGGCTGTTCTCCGCGCCGCACGACCGGCTGCAACGGCTAGCCGCGGCGACCGCGGCGCTCAGCCGACTCACCGTGCTCACCGGCGGCCCGGGCACCGGCAAGACGACCACGGTTGCCCGGCTGATCGCAGCGCTGCAGGCGGTGGCGGGTCCGGGCCTGCGGGTGGCGCTCGCGGCGCCCACCGGCAAGGCAGCCGCGCGGCTGCAGCAGGCCGTGCGCGCCGAGATCGACCGGTGCGATCCGGACGACCGCGGCCGAGTCGGCGCCGTGTCCGCGACGACCGTGCACCGGCTGCTCGGCTGGCGCCCGGACACCTCCACCCGGTTCGTCCATGACCGGCACCGGCACCTGCCGCACGACGTGGTCGTCGTCGACGAAAGCTCGATGGTCTCCCTGCCCTTGATGGCCCGGTTGCTGGAGGCGCTGCGGCCCCAGGCCCGACTCGTCCTCGTCGGCGATCCGGACCAGCTGGCCTCGGTCGAGGCGGGCGCCGTGCTCGGCGACCTGGTGGCCCGGCCGCCGGTCGGTCGCGCGCTGTCCGACGCGGTCGACGCGGTCGAAGCAGTCGCACCGGGCACGGCGCTGACCGAGGAGCCGGAACGCCGAGCGCTGTCCAACGGGATCGTGCGGCTGACCACGCTGCACCGGTTCGGCCGCGAGATCGGCGGGCTTGCCGAAGCCGTGCGGGCAGGTTCAGCCGACGACGTGCTCGCACGGCTGCGCGGCGGCACCGATGCGGTCGACTGGGTGGAACTGGCCGGGGACCGCCCGCCCGAGCGCCAACTCGCCGGGATGCGGGCGGACGCGGAGAACGGCGGGCGGGCCCTCGTGCGCGCCGCGGCGTCCGGCGACGTGCCCGGCGCGCTCGCCGCGCTCGACTCGCACCGCGTCCTGCTGGCACACCGGCGCGGACCCGCCGGCGTGTCCTTCTGGGCGGCCGAGGTCGAAGCGTGGGTGCGGGCGGCCGTCGGCCCGGACACCATCCCGCCGGACGTGCCGTGGTACCCAGGGCAGCCGCTGTTGGTGAGCGCCAACGACCGGGACACCAACCTGTACAACGGCGACACCGGCGTCGTCGTGGCCGACCCCGTCGGGGGGCTCACGGCGGCCTTCGGCGACCCGGCTGCGCCCATCCTGGTCCGGCTGCACCGGCTGCCCGCGGTCGAGACGGTGTACGCCATGACGGTGCACCGCGGCCAGGGCAGCTCCTTCGGCTCGGTCTCGGTCCTGCTGCCCGCGGCGTCCTCGCCACTGCTCACAAGGGAGCTGCTGTACACCGCCATCACGCGGGCCCGCGACAAGGTCCGCCTGATCGCCTCCGAGGACGCGGTGCGGGCGGCGGTGACACGGCCGGTGCGGCGCGCCAGCGGGCTGCGCGAGCCGGCAGATCCAAACCGGCCGGCCGAGGGCTCCGGCGGGTCACACCCGCACGGCTCGGTCGATGTCGCGCAGTGACAGCGGCGGCACCACCGTCCCGGCGGGCGAGCGCACCCACCACGCGCCCGTCTCCCGCCGTTCCTGGGGGCTGGTGAACCGGTAGCGGAAACGGCGCACCCGCACGAACCGGGGCGGCTCGCCGAACGGCGCCGAGCGCAGGAGCCGCAACGTCGCCGGGTCGGCGCGCAGCAATTGCGCCACGAACGGCAGCAGCCAGCGATCGCCGTAGCCCACCGAGATGCCCAGGAACCACATCAACCAGTCCAGCCGCAGGTGGTACGGCGCCCACTGCCGGGGCCGGCGGGTCGGATTGCCGGGCTTGCCCTTGAACTCGTACTCCCGCCATCCGGCCGCATCGTCCGGATCCCCGAGCGTTCCCTCGACCACCAACTCGTACCGCGTCCGGGTCACCGAGCCGAAGGCGCCGTAGGTGTTGACCAGGTGCAGCGGGTCGAAACTTGCGTTCATGACCTGTCGGCGCGACAGCAGGTTCCGCGCCGGGCGATAGCTCAACGCGAGCACGCCGGCCGCAAGCAGCAACACGACCACTGCGAACCAGCCGGGCTCCTGCAGATGCGCGGGGCGATCGACCCGCAGGACCGCGTGTAACCAGCGCCCGTCCAACGCCGACGTCGCCAGGACCAAGGTCAGGAAGTTCAACCACGCGAAATTGCCGGACAGCATCAAATAGCCCTGGGTCACCACCACCACGAGAGCGGTCGCCCCGGCGAAAGGCTGCGGCGCGGCCAATCCGAAGATCAGCACCAATTGCGTCGCGTGATTCGCCAATACCTCGACTCGATGCAGCGGCCGCGGCAGCCTGTGGAAATACCAGCTCAGCGGGTTCGGCATCGGCTGGGTCTCGTGGTGGTAGTCGAGACAGGTCAACTCCCGCCAGCAGCGGTCGCCCCGCATTTTGATCAGCCCAGCGCCGAACTCGAGCCGGAACAGCACCCACCGCAGCATCCACAAGACGGCGATCGGCGGCGCAAAGCCCGCGGGTCCGAGGAAGATAGCCAGGAAGCCTGTCTCTAGTAAGAGCGACTCCCAGCCGAAGCCGTACCAGGTCTGCCCGACGTTGACAATCGACAAATACAACGCCCACAGGACTACCCACCAGGCCAGCCAACCCGGCAGCGGCAGGAGGTCAGCAGCGCCGCCGAGCGCGGCCGCCGCGAGCAGGAAACCGACCCAGCAGCATCCCTCGAACAAGGCGTCCGAATAGCGCCACTGGAACAGGCTGGGCGCGCGCCGGAACGGAACCCGGGAGACGAACCGCGGGATGGGCAGCAGGCCGTGAGTGCCCAGCAGCGCACGGAACTGGTTTCGCGCCGCCAGGAAGGCCAGCGCGTACACCAGCGCCAGCCCGCGAGTGAACACCAGCCGGCTGAGCCAATACCCCGGGTCGTACGCCCAACCCACGGCTTCAGGTCTACCCGCCTGCGCATGAGGTCGTGCTTGCGGCCGATCCGAACCCACGCCCCGGTCACCGGTACGCAGTGTCCGACCGATGCACCCTGCTGTTCTAATGGCGCAATGCGGGCCGAGCAGTTCACCGACGTGATCACCCACCACGGCGAGGGGCCCGTGTGGTGGCCCGACGGTCATCTCCGCTGCGTCGACATGGACGCCGGCGACGTCGTCGACATCAGCTCCGACGGTGCCGAGATCGGACGTATCGACGTCGGGCGCATCGCGGCCGTCGTCCGCCCTCGCACCCAGGGAGGCACCTTGATCGCCGCCGAACGGAGGCTCGTCCTGCTCGACTCCTCAGGAAACCGGACGGACTTGCCCGAGGTGTTCGACGATTCGTCGCTGCGCTTCAACGAGGGCGGCTGCGATCCGGAGGGCACCTTCTATTGCGGCACGATGGCCTACGACAAGACGCCCGGCCGTGGCCAGTTCTTCCGGTTCGGCCCCGACGGCCAACCCAGCGTCGTCCTCGACTCGGTGACGATCTCGAACGGATTCTGGTTCAGCCCGGACGGCGCGCTTGCGTACTACGTCGACACACCCACCGGGCGCATCGACGTGTTCGACTGGACACCCGAGGACGGGCTGCGCGATCGCCGCCCGTTCGTGCGGATCGCCGAAGACGACGGTCATCCCGACGGGTTGACCGTCGACGGCGAGGGCGGGGTGTGGGTGGCCTGCTGGGGCGGCGGCGCCGTCCGGCGCTTCACGCCGCAGGGCGCGCTGGACGCCGTCGTGGAAGTGCCGGCCCGACAGGTGAGCTCCTGCACCATCGGCGGCGCCGGGATGGACCGGCTGTTCATCACGACGTCGCGGCAAGGTATGTCCGAGGACGAGGTCGAAGCGACCGCCGGCGCGGTGTTCACGGTCGACGGCGTGCCGACTGGTCAGCCGGTCATCGCCACGCGAATGTGACCCTCAGGCGTCAGCGCGGCGCCTGGTCGTTCAGCCGCGCCGTGCGCCGGACCAGTCGGCGCAATTGCAGAATCCTCACGCTGCCTGGGATCGCCACGAGGAGCACCGCGACCACTGCGGACAGCAGCAGTGCCACCGCCAGAGAGATGTGGCCGTTCGCGCCGAGGAAGTGGATCGGCACGGTTACGGAATTCTGCGCGATGAAGATCAGCAGCAGGATCAGCAGGATGGCGGCGACAATCAGGCCGATCCACAGCGCACTGACCTTGCCTCCCCGGGCGCGGCCGTGCTCGTCGAGTCCCCGCGGACGCTCGCCCGCGCGGTCGGACGGCAGTGCCGCGTCGGTGTCATAGCCCGCGGCGGTGTCGTAGCGGGCGTCGGCGTCGTAGCGCGGTGCGACCTTGCCCGCGTCGTAGCCGGGCTCTCGCTCAGCAGCCGGCGGTCCCTTCGGCGGCTCGTAGCCGGGCGGCTGGCTCATGGCGGCGTCCTTCGTTCTCGATTTCTTGATGTGCGGTCGGCGGATCCGCGTGGGTACCGTCCTCCATGTACCCCGTGGCTCCCGCTCGGCAAACGCTTGAGTGCCACGCTCAGTGACCACTGCGCGGAGCCTGAGTTACCTATGCCAACTGGCGGGGTACCTGAGCAGTAGCGCCAGGGACCACGGCCGAAAAGACGCGCCAGACCTGGACCACCATCCCATCCGCAGGGCGACCGAAGCCGGCACACGCCGGCGCGGTCGATTTGTCCGGAGGAGGACACCATGACGCAGTACGCGCCAGGCGGCGATCCAGCCTCGCCCGAGTACCTGTCCACGTCGGCAACGGCGTACGGGCAGGCAGGCGAGGGCACCTCCTCGTCGACGCAATCGGCGAAGGAGCGGGCAGCCGACGCCGCCGAGACCAGTAAACAAGCCGGCAGCGAGGTCGCATCGCACGCGACTCAGGCCGGCTCCGACGTCGCGCAGACCGCTGCGGACAAGGCCAAGGACGTTGCGCAGGAGACCAAGCGGCAGGCCCGCGACCTGCTCGGCGAGGCCAAGCAGCAACTGTCCGACCAGGCCGGTGCGCAGCACTCGAGCCTCGTCACGAACCTGCGCCAGCTCGGCAGCGAGCTCGGCAGCATGGCGAACAACAGCTCACAGTCCGGCATGGCCACCGAGCTGGTGAGCCAGGCCCACGAGCGGGTCAACTCCGTCGCCGACTGGCTGGACTCCCGTCAGCCCGGCGACCTGTTCACCGAGGCGCGTCGGTACGCGCAGCGGCGTCCGGGTGTATTCCTGCTCGGTGCGGCGCTCGCAGGCGTGGTCGCCGGACGACTGACCCGCGGCGTCGTCGAGTCACATCGCGACGACGGCTCGACCCAGGGCTATCCCGGGTCGGCGGGCTACACCGAGATCCAGGGCGGCTACAGCAGCGGGTACACCCCGACGACGACCTACGGCGAGACCAGCGGGTACGGCACCACGACCGTCGGTGACCCGTATGCAGCCCAGCACTACGGCGGGGCCTACCCGGGCACCGAGACGTATCCGGGCTCGCCGGCCGACCCGGGCTACAGCGTGCCGCCGAGCGGAGGGACGCCCCGATGAGCTACCCGCAAGGGCCTGGCATAGGTGAAACGGGGATGCCGTCAGGCGCCACCGCGGCGACGGCGACCCAGCAGATCCCGACGACCGGGCTGGACACGGACTTGGGCGTCGGACGGCCGGTCGAGGACGTCGGCCTCGGAGAGCTCGTCTCGAACATCAGCCGCGACATCTCCACGCTGATGCGGCAGGAGCTCGAACTGGCCAAGGCTGAGCTCAAGACCGAAGCAGCTAAGACCGGCAAGGCGGCCGGTATGTTCGGCGGCGCGGGCTTCGCCGGTTACATGCTCGTTCTGTTCCTCTCCATCGCATTGTGGTGGGGACTGTCGAACGTCATGGACCAGGGCTGGGCGGCGCTCATCGTCGCCGGGGTCTGGGCGATCATCGCCGCCGTCCTCTTCGTCATGGGCCGAAGCAAGATGCGAGCGGTGCACCCGAAGCCGGAACGAACAGTCGAGACCGTCAAACAGGTCCCTGACGCCTTGAAGGGGCGGTGACGATCGTGAGTAGTCCTGAAGACATCCAGCGTGAGATAGAACAGACCCGCGCGTCGCTGAGTGCGGACGTCAACGCGCTCGGCGAGAAGGTGTCGCCGTCCGCGGTCGTGCACCGACGCGTCGGCAAGGTCAAGGGAGCGGTGACGTCGGTGCGTGACAAGGTCATGGGCTCGACATCCGGCGCCGGGTCGTCGGTGGGCTCGGGGATGTCATCGGCTCGCGATACGGCGGGTAACGTCGCTTCCAACGTGAGCGGCGCGGCCTCGAACGTCGGGTCGACCGTCAGTGACGTCGCATCGAACGTGGGAGATACCGTGTCTAACGCCCCGCAGATGATGCGGCAGCAGGCACAAGGCAATCCGCTGGCTGCAGGCCTGATCGCCTTCGGTGTGGGTTGGCTGGTGTCGTCACTGCTGCCCGCATCGCAGAAGGAGCAGGAGCTCGCGCAGCAGGCCGAGCGCCAGGCGCAGCAGTTGGCGCAGCCGCTGAAGGAGAAGGCCCAGGAACTCGCCGGCAATATGCAACCGTCGGTGCAGGAGTCGGTGCAGCAGGTCAAGGAGACGGCCACCCAGGCCGTCAGCGACACCGCCGACCACGCCAAGTCGGCAGCCTCTGACGTGGCTGACCATGCCAAAACCAGAGCGTCGGACGTCAAGGAGCAGGTGCAGCAGCAGTAGCACCACGATCAGTCGCAGCAGGCCCGCGTCCCTCGAGGGCGCGGGCCTGTTGCGTTCCTCGGTCGATACTGAAGCGGTGGAACCCGGACCGGATGCGCTCGCTCGTCTCGACCTGGACGCCCTCGTCGGGCAGTCGGTGCAGGAGGCACGCGCCGCAGTTCACGACGCGGGCGGTGCGCTTCGCACCGTCGCTCCAGAAGATGTGGTGACGCTCGACTACCGTCCCGACCGCGTCACCGTGGTCGTCGAGGACGGGCGGGTGATCAGCCACCGCGGCATCGGCTGAGCCCGACCGTCAAGAATGCCGACAATCAAACTAGCTGACGATCGTCGCTGGGCAGGGGGTCGGTGCTGACCGTCTCGTCGAGTCCGCCGCCGCGGCAAAGGGGACACCATGGCTGCAACCGTCGGTGGGTGACCGCGGCGCGCAGCGCGTACACCAGGCTCAGCTGAGCCGCGGCCCACAGCACGTGTCCCGGGATGCCGGGCGCGAAGTTGGCGAGGGCGAGCGCCGCCAGGTAGGCGACGACCACGCGCGGCCGGCCGCCGGCGTGGGCCGCCCGGAACCGGAGCCCGTATCGTGCGGCGCGCTGCGCTGCGTCGAGGGGCACCGCCGCGGCGCAGTGCTCGCACAGGCCACGGTCGTGGCGCCGCATGGCCAGCCAGCAGGCCACAACCAAGACCGCGAGGGCCGCCGGCAGCGTGAGCTGCAGCGCCGCCGGTGGCGGATACAGCCCGAGCGCCACTGCCGCGACGACCGCCGCGGACAGCAGGTCAGCGCTCACGTGTCCCCAGAGCCGCAGCGCGCGACTGCGCCCGTCCTCCATCGCCGAAAGATGCACGGTCCCTCCCGGTGCCGTTCGCGATTCTTCGCGCCGCCGATTCCCGGGTGGTCCGGGCACGCCGGGGTCTGCGGGGGACAGCACGACAAGAATCCCCAGCGATCACGTTGAGCGCCACTCGAAACCGGGCGTGGCTATGGGCGCACCCGCGAACCGAGCGGGCAGTAGTGACGGGTCGATGGAGGTCAGACGAGCTGGCGGTGGTCCGGGAGCGGGTCCGTGCCGGCCCGGTCCTTGTCCCCTCCGCCGCTGCACCACGGGCACCACGGCTGGAGGCGCCGGTGCGCGACCGCGCAACGCAGCGCATAGATCAGCGTGAGCTGCACGACGACCCAGAGCAGCCGTCCCCACTCGCCGGGCGCGAAGTTGACCAACACGAGCGTGGCGAGATACGGCACTGCCAGCCGCGCTTCGCTGCCGGCGTGCACCACTCGAAACCTGAATCGGCAGCGCGCCGCCCGCTCCGCAGCGTCGAGCGGCAGAGCGGCGACGCAGTGCTCACAGAGACCGCGGTCGTGCCGGCGCATCGCGACCCAGCACATCAGGACGAAGGCGACCAACGCCGCAGAAACCGTCAGCGCCGTTGTGGGAGGCGGCGGGTAGAAGCGAAGGGCGATCATGGTGACGATGACGCCGCACAGCAGGTCGGCGGCCAAGTGCCCCCAGAGCCGGAGCGCGCGTGAACCGCCGTAGTCCGCTGCGGAGAACTGCACGGCCCCTCCCAGAGGTGGTGCCTCCGATCCTGGTACGCACTTACCGCGGCGTCCAGCACCTCTAACCGGTGTGGCGCAGATGCGGGGCTTCGACGGGGTCGACCGGCTGGCGGGGCCCCGCAGGCGCCGGTACGCCGAACCCAGCGGCAGGCGTCGATCGGCTCGGCCTTGTCCGGCCATCGCAAGCGGCGAACTCGACGTCGTGACCGACGAAGTTCCCGTCCGCACTCTTGAGGACGCGACGCGAAGGCCCTGTCCGGTCGACCGGAGGGCCGCGACGCGTGCCATCCTCAGTTTTTCGTCTCCCACCGCCGCGACGGTAGGGAGGCGTCGCGGGCGCGGCGGCAAACTACGCGCCGGACCGGATGTGGGAACCGCCCTCACCCTCATCCTGATCGTGCTTCCGCTCAACGTCCTCGCGGCGCCTCATCGGGCGCTTCAACAAAGTTGCGAAATAGGATCGTCGAATGACCAAGCGGATCGACGTCAAGAACCTCAACGCGTACTACGGAAAGTTCCGCGCCGTCGATGATGTGAGCCTCACCATCAACCCGCGTTCGGTCACCGCGTTGATCGGACCCTCGGGATGCGGCAAGTCGACCGTGCTCCGAACCCTCAACCGTATGCACGAGGTCATCACCGGCGCCCGCGTGGAAGGGACCGTCGAGCTGGACGGTCAGGACATTTACGAGGACGGGATCGACCCGGTCAACGTACGCCGCACCATCGGCATGGTCTTCCAGCGGCCGAACCCGTTTCCGACCATGTCGACCTATGACAACGTCGCCGCGGGCCTGAAGCTGACCGGACACCAATCCAAATCCGAGCTCGACGGCGTCGTAGAGAAGGCGTTGCGAGCGGCCAACCTGTGGGAGGAGGTGCGCAACCGGCTCGACCGTCCGGGTGCGGGCCTGTCCGGTGGCCAGCAGCAGCGCCTGTGCATCGCGCGCGCCATTGCGGTGGAGCCCCAGGTGCTGCTCATGGACGAGCCGTGCTCTGCGCTCGACCCGATTTCCACCTTGGCGATCGAGGACCTGATCCAGTCGCTCAAGGACCGCTACACCATCGTGATCGTCACCCACAACATGCAACAGGCCGCCCGCGTTTCCGACCGCACGGCCTTCTTCAACCTTGCGGGCATCGGGCAGCCCGGTCAGCTCATCGAAATCGGTGACACCGACAGGATTTTCTCGAACCCGAGCGACAAGCGTACGGAGGACTACATCTCCGGCCGTTTCGGGTGACGGCCAACAATACGGTTATCTGATTATCCGAGAACGTGACTGCATGCGCGACGTCTACCACGACGAGTTCGACGACATCGGCGCTCCTCGACAGCAACCTGCCGCTCGCCGACCCGGGTGATCGGCGACGCGGGCGCATCGATGACCTTTCGCGTGTCGCCGAGGTGGTCGACGGGCGTGAGGTCGCGCTCGCAGGCGATCGAGGCCGAGGACGAGTCGATGGACACCCTGCGCCGCAAGCTGTTCACACTCGTGCTGTCGCCGAACTGGGCGCGCGGCACCGAGGCGGCCATCGACCTGACCCTGCTCGGCCGGTATTACCCGCCGGACGGGTCGTGCCGTGCGAGGAGGTCATGGAACCGATCTGGGGGCCCGGCCGTCACCGGCGGCGCCACTGCACGTCTTCGTCGGCACTCGTGAATCCGTACCGCTGATAGAGCTGCATCGCCGCCGAGTTCGACTCGTCGACGTAGAGCAACACCCGCGAGCAGCCGCGCTCGCGCAGGTGCCGCAGGCCGATGGTCAGCAAAGCCGCGCCGACGCCGCCGCCCTGCGCGGCCGGATCGATCCCGAGGACGTACACCTCACCAACACCGTTCGGATGGATCTTCGTCCAGTGGAACCCGACCAGCCGGCCGCTCCGGCGGGCGAGAAAGAACCCGGCGGGGTCGAACCAGGCCTCCCGCTCCCGGGTCAGCAGGTCCGTCGCCGACCACTGTCCCTGCTCGGGATGTGAGGCGAAGGCCGCCGCGTTGACCCGCACCCAGTCGTCCTCGTCCACTCCCACCCGGAAGGCCGAAACCGTGACGGCGTCGGGCAGCGGGCGCAGGGGAACGGGATCGGCAAGGGAGCGTTCGAGCCGGTGCAAGACGCGCGCCCGGTCGAACGGCCGGCGCTGCAGCGCCGTCGTCAGGCGGCTGCGGCGACCGTGCGACCACACCAGCAAGCCCGGACCGTCGACCGCGTCGAGCAGCTCATCGATGGCTTCCGGGCGCGAGACGATCTCGCCCGATTCTCCGGAGCGCTGCGCGTAACCGACCAGCAGCGCGCCGTCCTCGGCCACGACGTGGGTCACCGCGGCCGATCCCAGCGCGGCGAGCGCGCCGTCGGAGAGCGGCGGCGCGCCGTCCTCCGCCTCAACCGAGGCAGCGAGGACACGCACCGCGGCGCGGGTCGCGTCGTCGATCACCTCGGGACGCGACAGCATCCGGGCAGACTAGCGAGTTCCCAGCTTCGCCGGCTGGGCCGCCGGAGCGTCGTCCTCGGCCGGAACGTCGACCGGACGCACGAACTTGTATCCCACGTTGCGCACAGTGCCGATCAGGGACTCGTGTTCCGGTCCGAGCTTGGCCCGCAGCCGCCGCACGTGGACGTCGACCGTCCGGGTGCCGCCGAAGTAGTCGTAGCCCCACACCTCCTGCACGAGGTGCGACCGGGTGAACACCCGGCTGGGGTGCTGGGCGAGGAACTTCAGCAGCTCGAACTCCTTGTAGGTGAGATCAAGCGGCTTTCCCTCCAGACGGGCGGTGTAGGTGCTCTCGTCGATCATGAGGACGCCGAGGTCGACGTGGTCGGGAGCCTGCTTGGAGAACGCGACCCGGCGTTCCATGGCCAGCCGCAGCCGCGCCTCCAGCTCGGCGGGGCCGGCGGTGTCGAG
>JAICIE010000029.1 GCA_025924515.1 Jatrophihabitans sp.
ATGTTCGGCCACTGGGGGCACGGCTGCATCCACTGCCGCATCGACTTCGACCTGCGCAGCGCTCCCGGGATCCGCAGATACCGGGCCTTCATGGAAGAAGCCGCCGACCTCGTCGTCTCGTACGGCGGGTCGCTATCGGGCGAGCACGGCGACGGCCACGGTCGCGCCGAGCTGTGGCCGAAGATGTTCGGTCCGGAGCTGATGCGCGCCTTCGACGACTTCAAGCGGCTGTGGGACCCGGACAACCGCCTGAACCCCTGCAAGCTTATCGACCCGTATCCCCTCGACAGCCATCTGCGCGAGGGCGCGGATTACCAGCCGCTGCAGCTGAAAACGGTGTTCCAGTTTCCTGAGGACGAGAACGACTTCGCCGCTGCGGTCGGGCGATGTTTCGGCGTCGGCGCCTGCCGGCATCTCGACGGCGGCGTGATGTGCCCGAGCTACATGGTGACGCGCGAGGAACGGCATTCCACTCGAGGACGGGCGCGACTGCTGCAGGAGATGACCCGTGCCACCGGGGTGCTGACGGACCAGTGGCGCAGCGACGAGGTCAAAGAGGCTCTCGACCTCTGCCTCGCCTGCAAGGGCTGCCGAGGAGACTGTCCCGTCCGCGTCGACATGGCCAGCTACAAGGCCGAGTTCCTCCACCACTATTACCGGGGACGGCTGCGGCCCCGGCAGGCCTACGCACTCGGGCTCATCGACAAGTGGGCACGCCTGGCCTCGCACCTGCCGGGAGCGGCCAATGCGCTGACGCATGCGCCGGGCCTGCACCGCGTGGTGAAAGCAGCCGGGGGAGTCGCGGCCCAGCGCGAGGTGCCGCGGTTTGCGGAGCAGACCTTCGTCGACTGGTTCGACCGGCACCAGCTGCGGCATCCCCAGGGGCCTCCGGTCCTGCTGTGGCCGGACACCTTCACCAACTACTTCGCGCCGGAGATCGCCATCGACGCGGTCGAGGTGCTCGAGGCGGCCGGGCGGCGGGTGGTCCTGCCCACCGGCCGCGGATTGTGCTGCGGGCGGCCCCTCTACGACTACGGCATGCTGCGCCTGGCCAAGCGGTATCTCCGTCGCGTCCTCACCGACCTGGCGCCGATGCTGCGGGCCGGAATCCCGATCGTCGGCCTGGAGCCGAGCTGCCTGGCGGTGTTTCGCGACGAGCTGGTCAACCTGTTCCCGCACGACGCCGACGCCCAGCGCCTGCGCGGACAGAGTTGGACCCTCTCCGAATTCCTCCGCGATCAGGCCGAGGATTGGCCGGTGCCCCGGCTGGAGCGCACCGCGCTCGTCCAGCCGCACTGCCACCATCACGCGGTGCTCGGTTTCCAGGCCGAGCAGGACGTGCTCGCCTCCATGGGCGTCGACGTCGAGATGGCCGAGGCGGGGTGCTGCGGGATGGCCGGCAGCTTCGGCTACGAAGCCGGCGAGCGCTACGCCGTGTCGATGGCGGCAGGGGAGCGGGTCCTGCTGCCGAAGGTCAGGGCTGCTGACCGGCAGACCCTGATACTCGCCGACGGATTTTCCTGTCGGGGCCAGATCGCGTCCGGCAGCGACCGCACGGGGCTTCATCTCGCTCAAGTGATCGCGATGGCGATCCGTGACGGCCAGTCCGGCCGGCTCGCGTGACGTGTCAGGCAAACGAAAAGGACGGCACCATGGACCGAACCGCATCCGACGTCATGGTCGACCGCCTCATGGAATGGGGCGTGGACACCATTTTCGGCCTGCCCGGCGACGGGATCAACGGGTTCATGGAAGCGCTGCGCCGCCGACACGATCGGTTGACGTACATCCACGTTCGACACGAAGAGGTCGCGGCAATGGCCGCCGTCGGCTATGCGAAATTCACCGGCAAGCTCGGCGTGTGCTTCTCGACCGCGGGTCCGGGCGCCGCGCACCTTCTCAACGGGATGCTCGACGCGCGCACCGAGCAGGCGCCGCTGCTGTGCATCACCGGGATGAGCTATCACGACCTGATCGGCACCAGTTATCTGCAGGACGTCAACACCGACTACATGTTCAACGACGTCGCGATCTACAACCAGCGGATCATGGGCCCGGCCCATGTCACCAATGTCGTGGACTACGCCGTCCGGACGGCGCTCACCGAGCGTGGCCCCGCCCACATCGCCTTTCCCATAGATTTCCAGGCCGCCCCCGCCGAGTCCGGGATGCGCTTCGACCGGAACGTGGCCGGCCACACCTCCACGTCCTACCGTCCGCCGATCCGGGTGCCGCAGCGACAGGACCTCGACGCCGCGGCAGCCGCGCTGTCCGGGCACGCGAGGGTGGCGATCCTCGCCGGCGCCGGCGCTCGCGGCGCGCGGACCGAGCTGGAGGCGGTCGCCGACAAGCTCGCCGCCCCGATCGTCAAGGCGCAACTCGGCAAGGACTGCGTGCCCGACGACTCGCCGTACACCACCGGCCCGATCGCGCTGGTCGGCTCCCGGCCGAGCGAGGACGCGCTCGAGCAATGCGACGCGCTACTGATCGTCGGCTCGACCATGCCCTACATAGAGTTCTATCCGACGCCGGGCCAGGCGGTGTGCGTGCAGATCGACGACAAGCCCGAGCGGCTCGGTCTTCGCTACCCCGTCGATGTGCCGTTGGCAGGCGACGCCCGCGCGACGCTCGCCGCCCTGCTACCGCTGCTGACCCGCACCGAGGACCGCTCCTTCCTGCAGCAGGCGCAGGACGGCATGCGGGAATGGAACGAGCTGATCGATTCGCGGGGGACCAGCGAGGACGTGCCGATGAAGCCGCAGGTGGCGGCGCACGCGGTCGACGCCGCGCTCGCCGCGGATGCGATCGTCTGCGGGGACTCCGGCACGGTCACGACCTGGGCGGCGCGGCAGATCAAGGTCCGCGGTGAGCAGAAGTTCTCGTTCTCCGGCACCAACTGCTCGATGGCCGCCGGCCTGCCCTATGCGATCGGCGCACAGACCGCCTTCCCCGGCCGGCAGGTGGTGGTCTTCACCGGGGACGGATCACTCACCATGCAGCTCGGCGACTTCCTCACCGCGGTGCAGCACCGCCTGCCGATCAAGCTGGTGGTGGTCAAGAACAACACCCTCGGCCTCATCAAGTGGGAGCAGATGGTGTTCCTCGGCAATCCCGAATACGGCGTCAATTTCGCGCCCATGGACTTCGTCAAATTTGCCGAGGCGTGCGGGGCGCGCGGAATGCGGATCGAGGACCCGACCACCTGCCACGACCAGATGCGCGAGGCGCTGTCCTGGGACGGCCCCGTCATCGTCGAGTGCGTCGTCGATCCGCACGAGCCGCCGATGCCCGCGAAAATCAAGACGAAACAGGTCAAGATGCTCAGCGAGGCGCTTCGGGCGGGAACGCCGAACCGCAACCGGATCGCGCTCCAGATGGTCAAAGATCTGCTCGACGAGTCGAGCTTCGAGGCCAGTCCCGGTCATGTCGTGCCCGGCAAGGTGGGGCAGGCGGCGAGCCGACTGGTCGATCGGCTGCGCAACCACGCCGAGGACGGGCAGCCCGACTGAGCCGGACCTCCGCCGTCCAAGTCGTTTGCAGTCTGCAACGATTGGGTACCTCGGGAGGGTCCTGATCCCGCCGATGCGTCAGCGCGCGGAAGGGAGTCCCGAATGCTGTCGGAGTACGAGGTTCGCGTCCTGCGCGAGATGGAGGCCGAGTTCGCGCGGCGTCCGCGCCGGCTGCGATCCTGGTTGTGCCGACTGGGCCTTGCAGTGGCAGTGATGTCCTTGGTGCTCGTCGTGCTCGTGGCGTTGGTCCTGGGGATCGTGGTCGCGGCTCCCGTCGCGTTCGGGTGCACCGTGCTCGCGGCAGCCGCCACCGTCGCCGGGCGGCGCTGGCACCCGGGCAGCTCGTGAATCGGCGACCGGCCTACGGACGGCGCGAGATCAGGTCGCGGACCTCGGCGTATCGCTCGCGCACGGTCGGGTCGGCATCGCCCTCATAGGTGTCGGTCGCCCCGATCCGCCAGACAGGCGGCTCGGACGCTCCCGAGAGCACCCAGGCTGCCTGCACCGCCGCACCGTCGGCCACGTACTCGCTCGGCTCGGGCACGGCCACCGGCACCCCGAACACGAGCGGGGCGATCCTGCGGACGGCCTCGGACCGGGCACCGCCGCCCACCAGCAATACCCGGCGGACGTCTATGCCCGCGGCGGTGAGCGCGTCGATCCCGTCGGCCAGTCCGCAGAGCAACCCCTCCACCGCGGCGCGCGCGAGATGTGCCGGCGACATCGTGGCCAACTGCAGCCCGTGCAGGGCTCCGGTGGCGTCCGGCCGGTTCGGGGTGCGCTCGCCCTCCAGGTAGGGCACGAGGACGAGGCCGCCCGCGCCGGCCGGCGCGGAGAGCGCCAACCGGGCCAGCTCGCCGTGCGACACCGACAGCACCCGGGCGGCCGAGTCCAGCACACGCGCCGCATTGAGCGTGCACACCAGCGGCAGGAAGGCTCCGGTCGCATCGGCGAAGCCGGCGATGGTGCCGGTGGGGTCCGCGCTCGGATGCGCCGCCACGGCGCTGACCACACCTGACGTCCCGATGGACACGACGACGTCGCCCGGCCCCGCGGCCAGTCCGAGTGCGGCTGCGGCGTTGTCCCCGGTTCCCGGTGCCAGGACGGCGCCGGTCGACGTCTCGCCGGCCGGGGCCGCGGGGCCGCGCACGCTGGGCAGGTGCGGGAGCGTGCCGAGAGCGAGCTTCACCAGGTCGGGGCGGTACTCACCCGACGAGGGCGACCAGTAGCCGGTGCCGCTGGCGTCGCCCCGGTCGGTCGCCAGCGCCTCCAGCGAACCGGCGCCGGCGAGCCGCCAGGTGAGCCAGTCGTGCGGCAGGCACACCGCCGCGGTGCGCGTCGCGGCGGCCGGTTCCTGCTCCGCAAGCCAGCGCAGCTTGGTGACGGTGAACGAGGCCACCGGAACACTGCCGACGGCGCGCGCCCATTCCGCCGCCCCGCCCGGCAACTCGGCGACGAGATCGGCAGCGGCCTGTGCCGACCGGGTGTCGTTCCAGAGCAATGCCGGGCGGACGACCGATCCGGCGTCGTCAAGGCAGACCATGCCGTGCTGCTGGGCGCCGACCCCGATAGCCGCCACGTCGTCGAGGCCGCCCGCGGCGGCGAGCGCCCGGTCGAGGGCGTCCTCCCACGCCGCCGGGTCGACCTCGGTGCCGTCCGGGTGCGGCGCCGATCCGGTGCGTACCAATGCTCCGGTGTCCGCATCCCGGACGACGACCTTGCAGGATTGCGTCGAGGAGTCGACGCCGGCGACGAGGCGGGTCATCAGGACCGGGTGCCCGACACGTGGTCGAGAGCCAGCTCGTTCAGCCGCACGACCCGGCAACCGCGCTCGGCTCCCCGGTGCACGCTCTCGGCCGGGTCGAGAGCCGGCCGGGCCGCGTCACCGACCCGGTCGCGACCCCGCCGCCGCGCGGTGCGGGGCCCGAAGCTGAACCCGTCCTCTTTCGTCGGTTGCGGCGCCATCGTGAGACCTCCTGATCAATCGGCAGGGGCGAGGTTCGACAGGAAGGCCAGCTTGGCGTGCACCTGCCGCACCCCGCCGCCCTCGTGCCCGTTGAAGGGATACAGGCGAATGTCTTTGGGACCCGCGTAGTGGTTGTACGCGGCGAAGACCGTTGACGGCGGCGTGATGTCGTCGATCAGGCCGACCGAGAACAGCGCCGGAGCGGTGAGCCGCTTGCCGTGGTTCACGACGTCGAAGTACGACAGCGTGCGGAACACCTGCTCCACAGCGTCGCTGCGCAGGGCGCAGTACTCGATCAACTCCCCGTAGGGCCGGCTGTCGGTCACCGCTACCGCGCGCCGGGGATGCGCCAGGAACGGGACGTCCGGGAGGACGGCCACGACGCCACCGGCGAGCGCTGCCGCCGCCAGCGTCAGGGCTCCGCCCTGGCTGGCGCCGCTGGTGACGATGCCGTTGGCGGCCGCCGGATGGTCGCGGACCGCGTCGAGTGCCAACGCGGCGTCGACGTACAGCCGGGCGAAGTAGTGATCTCGGGGATCTGCGATCCCCTGGGTCATGAACCCGTTGGTGCTGGGCAGCCCGGCATCCTGCGGATCCGGGGTGTCGGCGGTACGCCAGCCGCCGCCTTGGCCCCGCGAATCCATGACGAAGTGCGGATAGCCGAGCGCCGGCCACGGCAGCCAGTCGAGCGGCTCGCCGCGGCCGCCGTTGTAGCCGACGAATTCCACCACGAGCGGGGCGTCCGGGCGCGTGGCGGAGGGGAGCTGCAGCCAGCCGGCGATGCGCGACCCGCCGTACCCCGAGAACCGCACGTCGAACACGTCCGCGTACTGCAACGGCGTTTCGACCGGCGTGAACTCCGGCGCCGTGGTCTCGGCGCGGGCGGCGGTGAGCTGGGCCGCCCAGAAGTCATCGAAGTCGTCCGGTTCGGCGACGTCCGGGCGGTAGCTACGCAGCTCTTCGAGCGGGAGGTCGACGAACATGTCGTTCAGTCTCCGACACTGACCCGGGCGGACGGTTGGCGGCCGGGCCGTCCGTGCGCGGCGGTGAGTTCCCGGGGGACCGTCGCGGCCGCGTCCTCGCTGGATCGCCCGAGCCGAGCCCGCGACCGCCGCGACCGCCCCGCCACCGGCCACAATCAGCGCATGGCCCCGGATCCTCGCTTCGTCCTGACCGCCGGCGAGTACACCGCGACAGTGAGCCGGGTGGGAGGCGCGCTGGTGTCGCTGCGGTTCGGCGAGCGCGACCTCGTCCTGTCGGTTGACAGCGACGGCTTCCCGCTGCCGAAGTTCCGGGGAGTCGCTCTCGCGCCGTGGCCGAACCGGATCGCCGACGGCCGCTACCGCTTCGGTGGCGAAGACCACCAGCTGCCGATCAACGAGGTCGAGCGCGGCTGCGCCCTGCACGGCCTGCTCACCTGGACGACGTGGCAGGTCGAGAGCGCCGAGCCTGATCGCGTCGTCCTCACCGACACCGTGCAGCCCCGACCGGGCTACCCGTTCACGGTCGAGGTCCGAGCCGACTACCACCTTGCCGAGGACGGGCTGGCCATCGAGCTGTCGGCAACGAACACCGGCAGCCGCCCGGCGCCGCTGGGCCTGTCCCTGCATCCGTATCTGGTCGCCGGCGGCGGACGGGTCGACGACTGGGTTTTCGAACTCCCCGCCGACACCGTCCTCGACGTCGACCCCGACCGGCTGCTGCCACGAGCGCCCAAGCCGGTCGCGGGAACGCCGTTCGACTTCCGCAGCGGGCGCCGGATCGGCGCCACGGAGATCGACCACGCCTACGCCGGTGTCACCTTCGACGGCAGCGGCGCCCGCGCCAGCCTTGTCGACCAGCACGGCGACGGGGTCCAGATGACCTGGGACGACCGGTCGCGGTGGGTGCAGGTGCACACCACTGACCTGCCCGGAAGCCCGTTGCACCGCCGCGGTCTCGCCCTGGAGCCGATGACCTGCCCGCCGGACGCCTTCAACTCCGGCACCGACCTCATTGCCCTCGACCCAGGTGGCCGGGCCGGCTGGCGGTCAGCACTCGCGGCTGTCGGCGGCGCGGGATGAGCGTTCCGCGACCTGCGGCTGGTCGTCACGGCGGAGGACTTCGACGCGGCCGTCGCCTTCTACCGTGACGTCCTCGCCATGTCGGTCGTGGCCGACTACAGCTCCGCGGACGCACGCGATTGCGCTCGACGCCGGGCGGTCACCGACCGCACGGTCGCCACAGCGGCGGCTGGAGCGACCGGCGCCGATCCTCGCCCCGCCGACCCGAACCCGTGGGGTTGGCTCAACGGGGTTCGCTCAACAGCCGGCTCGCGGCGCCGCTGGGGCTTCAGCTCACGCCCTTCGGCGACGAGCCGGCGCGATGAGCGCCCTCAGGCCTTGCCGAGAATGCGATTGATCTTGGTGCCGCAGACCGGACAGGTGCCCTGAGCCATCCGCCGGCCGGACTCGCTGACTTTGACCTCGCCCTCGAAGTCGCGCTTCTCCTTGCACTTGACGCAGTAGCCGTTGTAGGTGTCCGCCACCAGTTCTCCCTCGTCCGCGGGCTCCCGGGAAAGGACGGGGCCCCGTGGGAGGCACGCTACCCGGGGGAACCGCCGGCGTTGCGGAGGTGGGCCCGGTCGGGCTGGGTAGGTGCATCGGCATGAGCG
This sequence comes from Jatrophihabitans sp., assembly GCA_025924515.1. Taxonomy (GTDB): domain Bacteria; phylum Actinomycetota; class Actinomycetes; order Mycobacteriales; family Jatrophihabitantaceae; genus JAICIE01. The sequence goes on from JAICIE010000029.1 coordinate 8,129, forward strand.
AACCCACTGCACCGCAGGACTCCCCCCTGGACGACTACCGGCAGCACGCCGAGGCCCCCGCGGAAGGACCGGACGAGGAGCAGGAGGACCAACCGGACGTTCCTCGGGTGCACCCGGAGGACCCCGCCGAGGGATAGCGGACGTCCCTCCCGCCCGCGCCGCCGCGGCCAGCGGCGACCGGGGCGGCGGGCGAGCGCCCGAACGCCGTCGTGGGCACCGACAGGCAGCCGACCTCCCCGATGCCTGCTGCAGCACACGAGGTTTGCCCAGCCGTGACAGCGGGGAGATCGACAGGAACAGCTGACCTAGGAGCGCAACCGGATGTTCTCTCCCGAGCCGCGCGGCGAGCTCAGCGCGGCCCTGATGCGGGCTCTGCGTTTCGGCGACCCGTCGGCGCTGGCCCCGCCGAGCTCGCTGCCGCTCGATCCGATCGCCGACGACGACATGCAACTGGCGCTGTGGGTCTGCTACGAGCTGCACTACCGGGGCTTTGCCGACGTCGACGACCGCCTCGAGTGGGACCCGCACGTGCTCGCGTTCCGGAACGTCCTCGAGTCCGCGGTGCTCGACGCCCTGCGGCGAGAGGTCCCGCCATCGCAGGCCGAAGGAACGGTCCCGGACCGCTTGCGCCGACTCGTCGAGGACGATGACGGCCCGCAGCTCTCGTCCTACGTGCAACGCTCGGCGTCGCCGGCCGAATTCTCGGAGTTCCTGATCCAGCGCTCGATCTACCAGCTGAAGGAGGCCGATCCGCACAGCTGGGCGATCCCGCGGCTGGCAGGGCAGGCCAAGGCCGCCCTGGTCGAGATTCAATTCGACGAATACGGGGACGGCCGGGTCAGCCGAATGCATTCCGAGTTGTATCGAAAGCTGTTGCGCGGCATGGAGCTCAGCGACGAGTACGGCTATTACCTCGACGCTGTTCCGGGAATCACCCTCGCCATCAGCAACGTCATGTCTGCCTTCGGGCTGAACAGGTCGTTGCGCGGCGCGGCCGTCGGCCACCTGGCGGCGTACGAGATGACGTCGTCCGTCCCGTGCCGGCGCTACGCCAAGGCGCTGCGGCGCCTGGGTGGCGACGACGACGCGTCGGACTTCTTCGACGAGCACGTCACCGCGGACGCCGCCCATGAGCAGGTGGCGCTCCACGATCTCTGCGGCGCGCTCGCCAGGGACGAGCCGGAGCTGGCCGAGTCGATCGTCTTCGGCGCCGCCGCGTGCCTGTACGTCGACGCCCGCTTCGCCGGCACCGTCCTCGGCGCGTGGCAGCGCGGCTGCAGCTCGCTGCGGCAGCACGGCACGGAAGATGTCCCCGGCCGGCTGGCAGGCTGACGCCGGCCGGAATCAGCGCGTCGGACGCTCCTTCTTGGGCAGTGCCGAAACGACCAGCGCGTAGGACGTGTCGAGCGCCTCGCGCAGATCCTCGTCGGGGATTGCGCCCGGCAGCCGCAGCGAGTTCCAGCCGTGCCGGCCGAGATAGGGCATCACCGCCGCGTCGTCGGGGAATCGGGCCGGCCACTCGTCGGCGTCCTCGCGTGAGCGCCCGCATTTGACACCGACGGACGTTCCGTCCGGCGAACCGAGGAACGCAAAGATCTTCGAACCCACCTTGGCGACGACGTCGCCCTCCCACGGCTCGTCCTGCCACGCGCCCGGAAGCGCCAGGCAGTGCGCGAGGGCCTCGTCCCGGGTCATGGGAGCCAGTGTGCCGCCGGCGGCGCGCGGGCAGCGGTAGCGTGCGTCCATGACAGGGGCCGGGGGGTCGCTGGCGCTGCGGCTGGCGGAGGCCGGCAAACCGGTGGTGCGCTGGGCTGTCGGCGACCTGCTGCCGCTACTGGCGATGCAGCGCGCCGCCCGGCGCGGCGACCTGCACGGCCGTCTGCTGGTGGCCAGCCGCACCGGCGACCCGTTTCCCGTCTTCGACGACCTCCGCGCTCGCGGACCGCTGTACCGCGGCCGGTTCGCGTTCGTCGCGACATCGCTTCCGGTCGTGCGCGAGGTGCTGTCCAGCAACGACTTCCGCACCGGGGTCGAGATCGGCGGCGGTCGCGGGCCGGTCGGCAAGGCCTACTCGTGGGCTGCCGACACCGGCGTGATCGGTCCGCTGCAGCCGCCCTCGCTCCTCGTGACCGATCCGCCGGACCACACCCGCTACCGCCGGTTGGTGACGCGCGTCTTCAGCGTCCGCGCCGTTGAGCGATTGCGCGAGCGGGTCCAGCAGATCGCGGGCGGGCTGCTCGACGCGCTCGACGGCAAGGATGAGGCCGACCTGGTTGACAGCTATTGCACGCTGCTGCCGGTCACCGTCGTCGCCGAGATCCTCGGCGTCCCCTTCAGCGAACGGCCTCGGGTGCTTGCGTTCGGAGCCGGCGCGGCCCCCAGCCTCGACCTCGGCCTGAGCTGGCGGCAGTTCCGCCGCGTCGAGGCTGCCATGGCCGCGTTCGACGCCTGGCTGTCGCGGCATCTCGCCCGGTTGCGGGCCGAACCCGGGACCGACCTGCTCAGTCAGCTCGTCGCGGAGCACGACGACGGTGTGCGGCTGACCGACCGGGAGCTGAAGGCCACCGCAGGCCTGGTTCTCGCCGCCGGGTTCGAGACGACGGTCAACCTGCTGGGCAACGGAATCGTCCTGCTGTCCCGGCACCCGAGCCAGCTGCGCATCGTCGGCGACGAGCCGCGGCTGTGGAGCAACGCGGTCGACGAGATTCTCCGCGTCGACCCGCCGGTGCTTCTCACCGGGCGCACTGCGGCTCGGGACACGCGGGTGGCCGGAGTCGCCGTTCCCAAGGGCGCTGTAGTGACGACCGTCCTCGCGGCGGCGAACAGGGATCCTGATGTGTTCGCGGTGCCGGCTGCATTCGAGGTCGCCCGGCCGAACGCCAAGGAGCACGTGTCCTTCTCCGCCGGCCGCCATTTCTGCGTCGGCGCGACGTTGGCACGGACGGAGGGTGAGATCGGCCTGCGCATGCTGTTCGAGCGGTATCCCGACCTGAACGTGCTGCCCGGTGCGCGTCGTCGCGACACCAGGATCCTGCGCGGCTACGCCAGCCTGCCGGTGTCGCTCGGTCGCCGCGCCGCGATCCCGGCCAATAGCTAAGGATTACTGACGGTCAGCGGCGGGACCACGGAGTGACCGGACGCGTCACCGGTACACCGTCGAGGGTCAGATCGACCCGCTCGTCGAAGAAACAGACGAGTCCGGTGACCGCGGCCGCCTCCGGAAGCGGGTCGAGATAGGTCCACGCCAGGTCGGGAACCGCCTTGCCTCCTACCGAGACCGCGTAGTAGGACGCGTGGCCCTTGTACGCGCAGGTGGAAGTCGTGGTGGTCGGTGTGAGCTCGGCGCGGACATCGTCTTTCGGGAGGTAGAAGCGCGTCGGCAGCATGGTCTCGAATAGCAGCATCGGACGGGACGACTCGGCCAGGACCTCTCCGTCGCGCGCCACGCACACGGTGCGGGAACTGGGCAGCACGTCGATGCGGTGGAACGGATCCCGGGGGTGGCCGACGTTGCGCACGTCCTCCTCCCACCACTCGTCGAACGCGGCGAAGTCGAGAAGGACGTAGCCGTGCAGGTCCGGGTCGGCCGGTCGAAAACCGCGGCCCGGAAGCGAGTCGTCACCGACCGTCAGGTTCACTGCGCTTCCCTCGGCGGTGTGGACCTCGAACGGGATGGACGGATCGAGGACGGGTCGCTCGGATATCTCCGGCATGGCCTGGCCGGCCGCTGGATCCCCGCTCGGGTTGTCGTCGGCCGGGGTGAGATCGGCGTCGATATCGGACTGCGGGACTGCCCAGACTCCCACGACGCGGCGAGGTTCCCAGACCTGCAGCGCCCGGGTCGAGTCGACGACGGTGCGGCCGGCGAGAACCGCTCGGATCCGTTTCCCGGTGGGCTGGTGACGCAGGCTGGGGAGCGCACTGGTCAGCGCCGCTTGCAACAACGTGCTCATCCGGACCTCCGGCGATCGTCCCTGAGTTCGGCCGATCCTCCTCCGCGGGACGGCAGATCGCCATGCCTCGTTCGCGCCCAGCCAAGATTGGCGGGCCAACCTCTCATCAGAGGCTGGCCCGCCGATCTCGGAGGGTCGCTGGTCAGGCGTTGATCATCTCCCGGGCGGGGGGACCGAGCGGGCTGGACTTGTGCAGCCGGTTGGCGTGCACCAACCCGAGCGCGGCGAGCAGGGCCATGACCGCTGCGCCGACCCACGCGGCGATCGAGGCGATCAGCGCGATCGTGCCCATCGTGTCGAAGGCGTAGGCGTTGAGCAGCAGCCCGCGCAGCGTTTCGCCGCGGAACACGGTCTGCACCTCGGTGGCGAGCTTGGTGTTGGTGGGGTCGGCCAGCGACGCGGCGGAGAGTTCGGCGTAGGTCTTGCCGCCGGTCATCTCCTGCAGGTGCACGGCGATGAAGTGATCGGCGTAGGTTTTGGCCTGCGCGCCGGTGAGCAGTTGCTGGCCGGCGTACTGGTTCAGGTACGGGCCGATCTCCTTGGGTGCGAGCGCGTCGCTGCCCTTCGGCGGGAAGTAGACCTTCTGGGCCGCGAGCTGGCTACCGACCTGATCGTGTACGTAGCTGTGCGCCCAGGTCAGCAGGCTCCCGGCCACCAGGAGGATGGCGGCGACGGCGAGGCCGCCGGCCGCGAGGAGACGATCGAGCGTCTTGCGGTTCATGAGGGTTCCTTCCGATCCGGTTGTCGTCGACCCAAGATTCCGTCCGCCCGGGGGTCGCGCATCAGGTCCGAACGGCCCGCGCGGTCCCGCCGGTCGGGCACCGTCGCACGGGCCGTTCGCGGCGGTTCTCGGCCCGCACGTCGGACCGAACGGTCCATCTGATGCGCGTCCTTCGGCTCCCGCGGAGCGAACCGGCCACGACGAGAGTGAGCGTGTCAGGATCTCGACCCGGAATGGAGGCCCGCGATGCCGGGCGATGAAGGTCTTTCGCGCAACCCAGGCAGCCTCGTCACTCCGAGCGGGCCCGATGCCGGCTACGACCTGGACACGGCCGCGGCGATTGTCGAAGCGGCCGGTCGGGCTCCCTCGATTCACAACACGCAACCCTGGCGCTGGCAGTTGCGCGACGGCGCGCTGCTGCTCAGAGCCGACCGGTCACGGCAACTCGATGTGGCCGACCCCGACGGGCACTCGCTTCTGATCAGCTGCGGTGCAGCGCTGTCCCTGGCGGCACTCGCCGCCGAGGGAGGAGCCGGACGGCCGGCCAAGGTCGAACGGTTCCCGGACGCGGCCGACCCGGACCTGCTCGCCCGCCTGACCTCCGCCGGTCCGCAAGAGCCATCCGGCCAGGCGCTGCAGGATCTCGAGGCCGCTCTGGCCCGGGCCAGCGACCGGCGTCCTTTCTCGCGTGAGGCCGTCGACCAGGAGACGCTGGAGCAGCTGCGCGCCGCCGCGCGTGCGGAGGACGCCTACGTGGATTTCCCGCACGGCAGGGACAAGCTCATCGCCCTGGCGGTGGCGGTCAGCTTCGCTGATCGTGAGGAGCGCGACGACGAGGCCTACCAGGCGGAGATGCGCCGGTGGCTCCGGGATCCCGCCGTGCACCCGGAGCCGGTCGACGGCGTGGTCGCGACCGCGGTTCCGCACGTGCAACCCGGCCACGCGCGCCACACCGACGTGCCGGTTCGCGACTTCGAGCTCGGCGTCGGCGGTGCGCAGCTGATCGAGCAGGACGCCGACGAATACGCGGTGAACGCCGTGGTGATGACTCCCGGCGACCAGCCCGTCGACCACCTGGCGGCCGGGGAGGCGCTGATGCGCTTGACCGTCGCAGCCCAGCGCCGCGGCTTGGCCAGTTGCCCGCTGAGCCAGCCGGTCGACCTGGCGGCCTTCCGAGTGCGGCTGCAGAACAGCATGGGTTGGGTCGGCGTCCCGCAGATGATGCTGCGTATCGGGCACCCGACGGGCGCCCTGCTGACCCCGTCGACGCCCCGGCGCCCGGTCAGCGCGGTCCTCGACGCGTGGGGGCCGGTTCCCGGCGGCATGGAGGACCGGTGACAGCTGTGCTCGGCCCGGGCGGCCCGGTGGACGCGCTCGGCCGGGGCCGCCCGGCGAACGCGCTCGGACCGGCGCGACCGGAGGTCCCCGTCGGCGCGCGGCGGATCGCGGCGGGCTGGCAGCGTCTCGTCGGGATTGCGACCGGACGCGCGGACCTGTTCGACCCCGAGATGACCGCGGCCTTGCCCGAACCGGCGCGCCGCTGGCTGCTGCACACTCTCGCCCCCGGCACCCCGCTGTGGCCGGGGGTCGAGCTCAGCGCGAAGGGCCGAATCCGGCTGGGGTCGTGGCGGTCCTTCCGGTCGCGGCAAATCCTGTCCGAGGACGGGTTCATCTGGGCGGCGCGAGCGCGGGTCGTGGGCGCACCCGTCCTCGGCTTCGATCGGTACAGCTGCGGCTCCGGCGAGATGCGGTGGCGGCTGTTCGGAGTTGTTCCGGTGATGACCGATACGGGCCCGGACGTCACCCGCAGCGCCGCCGGGCGCTTCGCCGCGGAACGGGTGAGCCTGCTACCGACCGCATTCCGGACGGTCACATGGACACCGACCGGCGATGAGAACACGGTCCGCGCCACGGTCCGGGTGGCCGGCGCAGCGGAGGCGGTCGACCTGACGATCGATGCGGACGGTGCGCTGCGCCGCGTGCTCATCGAGCGGTGGGGCAACCCGGACGGCACCGGCTACCGACTCTGCCCGTTCGGGGTCACCGTCGATCGAGAGGAACGCTTCGCGGGCGTCACCCTCATGTCGTCCTTCCGCGCGGGATGGTGGGTCGGTAGCGCCCGTGCGGACGAGGCGGAGTTCTTCCGGTGCGTCGTTACCGCGGCGCGGCCGATCGGAGACCGACGGTGACGCCTACGGCGCCTGCCGGCGCGCTCAGTTGTGCAGGACGGCGGCACCGCTGAACCGCCCGTGCCGCAGGTCGCGAACTGCGGTGTTCGCGTCGGACATCGGGTACGGCCGAGTGGTCGCACGGATCCCGAGCCGCGCGGCCAACCGCAGGAACTCCTCCCCGTCCTGACGGGTGTTGGCCGTGACGCTGCGCAACCGCCGCTCCTGGAAGAGCTTTCCTGCATAGTCCATGCGGGGAATGTCGCTGAGCCAGATTCCCGCCACCGCCAGGGTGGCGCCCCGGTCCAGCGCGGCGAGCGCCGCGGGAACCAACTCGCCGGCAGGCGCGAACAGGATCGCGCCGTCGAGCGGTTCGGGCGGGGGATCGGCGGCGCCTGCCACGGTGTCAGCGCCGAGCTCACGTGCGAGATCCCGATTGCCGTGGCCACGGGTCATCACGTGCACGCGAAGGCCGGTGGCCCGCGCGAGTTGGGTCACGAGATGTGCGCTGCCACCGAAGCCGTAGATTCCCAAACTTCCGCCCGGCGGCACCTCCGCCAGGCGCAGCGCCCGGTAGCCGATGATGCCGGCACACAACATCGGTGCGGCCTGCTCGTCCGGAAGTTGCGGAGGAAGCAGGTACGCGAACGCCTCGTCGACGACGCATGCGTCGGCGTACCCGCCGTCGACGTCCCAGCCGGTGAAGGTCGGCGCGACGCACAGGTTCTCGCGGCCCTGGCGGCAGAATCGGCAGGTGCCGTCCGTCCGGCCCAGCCACGGCACGCCGACGCGGTCGCCCACCCGGAACCGGCGGGCCGCGGCGCCGACAGACTCGACGACGCCGACGACTTCGTGGCCCGGGGTGGTCTGCGGCCGGTGCGGCGGCAGGTCGCCCTCCGCAAGATGCAGGTCGGTGCGGCACACGCCGCAGCAGGTCACGCGCAGCCGCAGGTCGGAGGGGCCCGGCTCCGGTTCGGGCTGCTGGACCCGGCGCAGGGGGTGATCGTCGATGGGCCCGGGGCTGTCGACGACCCATGCCCGCGTCATCGAGACGTCCTGGTATGGCCGAGCTGCCGGGGAACGTCAGGCGCGCCGCCCGCCGGCGGGATCGTCGGGCCGGGCGAGCAGGTGCCGGGAGCCGGCGGGTCCGGTCGTCGGCACGACGAGCAGCGACTGGTGCGGACATCCGCCCAGCAGCGCGGGGTCGCCCCAGACCGGCAGTCCGTCGGCGACCGTGACGACCGTCTCGCGGTCGGCCGGCGCGAACTCGGCCGCGGGAATGACGTGCACGATGCTCGGTGCCGCGCAACAGGAGCGAAGCACGAGCACGTAGTCCTCGCCGCGCGCCCGGATGCGATCGTCCAGCCAGCGGCGGGCCGACGGGGACAGGTGCAGTGCCGGAACTCGTCCGGCCGTCATCGTGGACATGAGAGGGGTCTCCACGTCTTGCGTCGGCGCGAGCGCTAACGAAATCCATTCTGCCTCGGGAACGCGCCTCGCGCCGCAATAGTCGGAAGGTTCTTAAGCGCAATTTCCATCGACGCTACGGAGCAGCTAGGGGAGGGTTCACCGGCATGCATCCGCGGCCGACCCTGTACGAGTATGCGGGCGGCGACCCGGCTCTCGAGGCCCTCGCGCAGGCGCACCACGCGCGCTGCCTCGCCGAGCCTGAGCTGAACCATCCGTTCTCGCACGCCGACCTCAATCCCGAGCACGTCGCTCGGCTCGCGGCCTACTGGGCCGAGGTACTCGGCGGTCCGGCCCGGTGGAGTGAACAATTCGGCACTCAATCAGGTCTCCTGAACATGCACGCGCACAACGGCGACATGACCGATCTCGGGCGGCGCTTCGTCGACTGCTTCGTCGCGGCGATGGACGACGCCGGACTGCCCGACGACGCGCCGTTCCGCGCGGCGATGCGCTTCTATATGCGGTGGGCTGTCGACGACGTCCCGACCTACGGTCCGGTCGACGCGGTGCTGCCGGACGGACTGCCGGTTCCACGCTGGTCGTGGAACGGGCCCGCCGCGTTCACCCGGCCAGCAGCACGCCCAGGACGAGGGCGGTGAGCGCCGCCACCCCGGTGAGGCCGCCCCATATGCCCCGAGCGGCCGCCGTCCGCGCCCGGACATGCAGCGCGGCGGCTCCGCCGGACAGGACGACGACCGCGAGCTTGACGACAAGGGTGGTGCGGTAGGCCCCGTGCAGGTGATGGCGCTCGGCGACGACGTTCCACACCCCGGTCGCCACGAGGACGGCGAAGGCCGGCCAGGCGACGGTGTTGAACCGCCGGGCCGCCAGCCGCACCGTGTCTCCGCCTGCGCCCCGCAGTACCGGGACGAGCGCGGCAAGCACCAGCTGACCGCCGACCCAGATCGTCGCCGCGACGACGTGCAGCGAGAGCCGTACCGCGTCCCAGCTGAGCCCGATCACGCGTTCGTCCGCTTCCTTTCCGTCGTGCGCCGAGGGTCCTGCCGGGAAGGGGACTTCTGGACCGGGGTGGGGCCGTCGTTCGCCGGTGGTCGACGGTAGCGGTCGACCGGCACGGTGAGCGCATGACCGGTCGATCCGCGCTCGAGTCTCGCCTGGTGGTGGCTGCGCTGCGCCGTGCGGTGGTGCGGGCGGTGCGGGCTCCGTCGGTGCACAACACCCAGCCGTGGCGGTTCGTTCTCGGCGCGTCGACGCTGAGGGTCGAGCAGGATCGGTCGCGTCAGTTGCGGGTGCTCGACCCGGCCGGGCGTCAGTTGGCGCTCAGTTGCGGGTGCGCGTTGTTCAACGCGCGGGTGTCGTTGGCGGCCGACGGGTTCTCGCCGGTGGTGCGTTGCTTCCCGTCCGGGCAGCAGGGTCCGGTGGTGGCCGTGCTGGATCTGGGCGGGGAGCCGGCGCCGGACGCGGACCGGGCCGACCTCGCCGCTCTGGAGCCGTATCTGGAGCGACGTCAGACCAACCGGCGGCGCTTCGACGACACGCCGGTTCCGGCCGGGGTGACGGCCCGGCTGGTCGCGGCCGCGCGGGCCGAGGGAGCCGACCTGATGCAGGTGCTGGCCGAGGAGCACCGGCAGGCCGTCGCGGTGCTCAGCCAGCGCGCCGACGCGCTGCAGAACGCCAACCCCGCCTACCGCGCCGAGATCCGGGCATGGACCAGCACCGACCCGGGCCGGTCCGACGGGGTGCCCGCCCTGGCGGTGCCGCACGTCGACGGCACGGCGCAGGACGACATCCCGATCCGGGATTTCGACACCGCGGGCAAGGGCTGGCTGCCGGCCGACACCCGCTCCTCGCGCAGCCAATGCCTGCTGCTGCTCGGCACCGACGCCGACCAGCCGCGGGCGTGGCTGAGCGCGGGACAGGCGCTGGAGCGGATCCTGCTCGAGATCACCCGGGCGGGTTACGCGGCCAGCCCGCTGACCCAGGTCGTCGAGGTGGCCAGCACCCGCATCGCGTTGCGCACCGAACTGTCGCTGACGATGCAGCCGCACGTCCTGCTCCGGGTCGGCCGGGCCGGCGTCACACCCGGCACCCCCCGCCGCCTGCTCGACGACGTCCTCGAGGAGAAGCCGAACCCGTAGCGGGATCTTGCCGGCAGGCCGCCCGGCGTTCTCACCGGAGGATTGGCGGTCCCTCGGGTCTGTGGTCATCTTCCGGCGTCCCGATGACCGCGTGAAGGACCGCCATACCCGTCTGGGCGATAGTGATGGCGGATTGTCCGCGACACGATGCGCGCAGACGAATCCTTGGGCCAAGGCACGCTCATGTGGGGTAGGGCGTGCGGCGACGACCGGACCGGTCGGCATGCACCGACGTGGGTACGTCAGCGGCTCCGCTACCAGGAGGTTGGGGGTAAAACGGAGGAGTGAGGAAGCCCAGCAAGCCTGTCATCGCCGCAGTTGTCGTCGCGCAGATGGTGTCGTGCGCACTGGCCTGGCATGACCTGGCTCAGCGGTCCGATGCCCAGGTGCGTGGCCGTAAGAATCTGTGGCGGCTGTTCATCACCGTGAACCCGGGCAACTCCATCGTGTACTGGCTGGCGGGCCGCAAGTAAGAGCGAGAGCCTAGGCCGGACTCATGTCCAAGACGCTGGCGGTCGCGATCCTGCTCGTCGCGATGATCGTGCTGATTGTCGGCTGCGATGTTCTGTTCTTGCGCGATCGATTCGGGCTGCGGCTAGCTGTGAACATCGGGATCGTCGCCGTCTTCGGCGCCATCTACCTGGTCTTCTTGCGCAAGTCCTGAGACTCAGCCGAGACCGTTCGTCTAGGGATGCCGCCGGCCGAGCCAACGTAGCGGCTGGCCGACGATCGGGTGGTGATGCCAGCCCTTCCGCATGACCGTCTTGCGGGCCCGACGCAGTGTGTCCCGACCTAGCACTGCGTAGCCTGTCTTGGCTTGGTCCTCGATCTCCCAGGCCCAGTTCTTGACTGAGTAGGCGCACCGGATGCAGATGCTGACCTTCCAGTGGCAATCCGAGGGCATCCCCACACAACTGACGGCTGGTTGATGCCTTTCGGCTGATGACGCGACGCTGCCGATGAACGCAGATCCATGACGGCGGCCCTACTTCCATCCGGGCGTACCTTCCGCCTGCTTCATCCAGCCGCGCAGCGCCGGCTGCTGCGCATCATCGAGGCTGGCGACTTTCACGTAGCGAGTCCGGTCGGTGCTTCCGAGCGGCGGCGGGGACTGGAAGTCGGCCCCGCCGAAGAAGAGAACGTTGACGGAAACGTCGTACGGAGCCAGCTCGATGATCCACCCGAGCTCTGGTAGCCCGTAGAAGGCCCGCTTGTACTTAACGGCGTACTGCACGCCTGGAACAGCGGCTCGGATCGACTTATCCAGGTCCTTGACGATCGGCTGCAGGTGCGGCACGAGGTTCTCGAACCAGGCGTCGATATCGGAGTGCCCCGCCGCTGGCTCTGGCGGCTTTCGACCGGTGTTCCCTTTGACCGTTTTGGGCATCACGCCTCCCTCTGCCGGACCCACCACCGAAGCTACCCCGACGATCAGACGTAGTAGGCCCACCTGCCCCGTCCGACTCGGGCAATAGAGGTACCGAAGACTCGGACCTGCACGCACTTTCATGGCTCCCCTCTGTGTCAAGACGCGGCGAGGGAAGGGGTTCTAGTCTTCGTGGTGGCGGGTCCGGGAAGTGACTTGTCCGAAGAGCCGGTGTCGGGGTGGGAGCCGGTCGCGCTGGAGTTCGAGTCGTTCCCCGGGTGTCCTCCCGGGCCCGTCTTGGCCGGTCGGAGGGCGTCGGCGAGCAGCTGCCGGTACACCAGATCGGACAGGCGCCGCTGCAAGCACCGCATCGCTTCCATCGAGGTTTTGCCGTCGGCTTTCTTCCGGTCGAAGTAGGCGCGGCCTTCGGTCGGGTTGCGTAGTTGGACGGTGGCCATGATGTGCAGCACCCGGTTGATCTGCCGGTTCCCGCCGCGGGAGAGCCGGTGTCGGACGTGCTCGCCGGAGGAGGCGTCGATCGGGGCGGTGCCGGTCCAGGAGGCGAAGTGTGCCTTGTCGGGGAAGCGGGTGATGTCGCCGACCTCAACCAGCAGCCGGGCCGCGCCAGACGGGCCGATGCCGTGCAGCTCGGTGAGCGTGGTGCCGGTCTCGGCGAGCAGCGCGCGCAGTTCTTTGTCTGCGGCCTTGCTGCGGGCGTAGATCTTTTCCAGGTCGGCGACGAGTTCCGCCGCCACGCGGCGCCGGGTCTTGCCGACGGCATCGCGCGGCCGGACGCCAGCGAGCAGTTGCTTGGCTTGCGCCGCGGACAGAGACTTCTTCGCCCCGCCCGGGATCAGCTCGAGCAGCAGCTGGTGCAGCTGGGAGATCTTGCGGGTGTGCTCCTCGCCGAGGGCCCGGCGGCGATCGACCAACAGCCGCAGAACGGCCAGTTGCTCGTCGTTGACCACCGGCCGCAGCCCGCTCATCCGGGTGCCGACCAGGGCGACGGAATGGGCGTCGGTGGCGTCGGTTTTGCGGCCCTGACCGGTCGCGAACATCCGCACCCGCGCCGACAGCTTCGGCGGCACGTCGATCACGATTTCGCCGTCGGCGAGCAGCCGCATCGCCAGGTGACGTCCGATGCCGTGACAGCCCTCTATCGCCCACGTCCGTTGCGGATACCGCTTCGCGAGCGACAGCATCGCCCGGTAGCCCTCGACATCGGTGCCGAACCGGGCGCCGTTGAGCACCGTTTCGTCGCCGGCCATCACCTCGATCGTCGCCGACCGCTTATGCGGGTCCATCCCGATCACCACAGGGTCCACGCCTGCCTCCTCCACCTCGAACCGCCGCGACATCGAGCTGGGAGGGCACCGCTACTTTGAGCCGAGCAAACCCCTCTTGAGCCTCTCCCGCCCAGACGACGTCCGGCCCGCGCAGGCCATGTGAGAGCCACACACAACGCCGTGGGCAGCCGATGTGAGAGCGACAGGCCGGACGTCTAAGCCGAGCCTCGCCAGGCACCGGCCGTAGGTCAATGAAACAAGTAGCCGATGACCGATAGTTTGCCTGCGGTGACCGCGAAGCCGGTCGTCCACGTCACACCCTTCTGGAGGACGTGTGTCCACCCCCAAGGACTGCTCCGCACGCTGCGCCCACGGCGCATCGGTGCCCCGTCTGGCGGCACGCCGCCAAGCACCACACGCGATGGCCCCCTCGGGGCTTCCGCTCGCCCGCCCGCCCGCGCGGCGGGGGCAGGTCACGACTTCCCCGGTGGGCGACGATCCCGCATTATGTGAATAAAGATCAGCACTATCAGATTCAGCATCCAAAACACCGCCATGCCTGCGGTGCACCGGAGGGAGCGTTGCGGTAGGTGCGCGCTTTCGTGCAACAGTCCGGCGGCGGGTCGGTGTCCGTATGTTATGCGGTCGCGCCTGCGCCGGGTCGTCGCTTTCGCGGCGGCAGTGAGCGTGCTGTCGACCGGTTTGCTCGGTTGTACTGGGGCGGCCGCGCCGCGCAAGTCACACGCCAGTAGCTCGGCCGCTGCGCTGCCCCCGGTGTCCGTGCATGCGACAGTGCCTTCGACGGCGTCGAGGTTCGCCGCCTTGACGCTGTCGCATCCGGCCTCATGGCGGCGGTACTTGCCGAGTCCGAGCGTGAACCTTGACCCGGCCTCGGGTGGAGTGATCACTAATCAACCCATCACGCCGGGGTGCCTCGACCCGCGCAGACCTGATCATTTCCGGCTGACCTGTGGCATCCCGGTCGCACGGCTGAGTCCGGGCGGGGTGTACATCACGGTGAACGTTCTCTACCAGCCGTATGTCGGACTCGACTCGTCGCAGGGCCCCACCCGAACCGTCGCTGGCTATCCCGCTCAGGTCGTGACCGGCCCCGATACCGGTGGTCTCGGTTGCCCGGCTGCCGCGCGGTGGACGCTGGCCGCCACGCTGGCCCGGCGCCACGTTGAGCCGTCGGAGGTGTGGATCTTGGTGTGTTTGGGTCGACCGGCCAGCCCAACCACCCGCCGACAGATCTCGACCATGCTCGCCACCGCACGTATCGCGGCCAGACCGCCCGCCGACGCGCCGGTCGCCGGCGCCGCGCCGTGCACAGCAGCGGAGGTGGGCGTGCTGCTCGGGGCGGACGTGGGCGGGGTGAGTCAAACCTCCGCACTGAGCTACGGCGTCAAGAACATCGGCTCCCGAACCTGCTCGCTGCTCGGCTACCCGCGCGTGCAGCTAGAAGCCGGCACCCGCCCACTGCCCCTCGTCTATCACACTGGCGGCGGCCCCTACTCGGTCCGCCCGGCTGTCCGTCCACACCGGATCTACCTGCGCCCCGGCGCCTACGGTTCGTTTCTGCTTGCGCAGTGGCGATGCGATCTCATCGACCCGAACGGACGCGGCCAACAGCCCATCGCCACCTCGATCGAGATCACCCTGCCTGGGCAATCCGTCTCCACGCGACGCCGCCCGACAGATCGAACCGGACAGCCAGATCTGGCCGCCTGCGGCGGCGCGCACCGCACCACCGTCTACATCAGCCCCCTGGTCGGCTACTGACCCGCCCACCAATGAGCGTCCGATCATGCCGCTGATCGGCGGGGCGGCATGCCGTCCCCGCCGATCGGGCATGGCTCGCGATGACAGACTCACTGAGTGACCGATGGATTCCACCCACCGCTTCGCCATGTGCGCGCGGGAGAGTTGAGCGCGGACACCGCCCAGTCCGGTGGCATGCAGAGGTTCGCTGCAATTAGCGGCAAAACGGTTGGCTCAGAGAAGCTCTGGATGGGTCAGACCCATGTGCAGCCCGGTACTCGTTCGTCGGATCACCACCACGGCGAGGCAGAGACGGCGATCTACGTGCTGAGCGGCAACCCGGAGTTCGTCTTCCTCGACCCCGAGTCGGGCGAGGAAACGCGAATCGCGGCCTCTCCGGGCGACTACATCTTCGTGCCCGCCTACACGCCCCACCGCGAGGAGAACAACGACCCTCAGAACGAAGCGGTGGTCGTCCTCGCACGCAGCAGGCAGGAGGCGATCGTGGTCAACCTCGCGTCCTTGCGCACGTAGCCGGGCTATGCCCACGCGGACAAGCCGCTGATCGGCACGGCGGCATACCGTTCGCCCGGTCATGCCGCGGGTCGCGCGGTCTTGCCAATGATCGCGCCATTGGGGTCGCCGTCCCTTGCGTGTCCGGACGCGTACTCGGCGCCACTCCCCAGTCGGCGTCAGCTACCGTCCTCACGCTTCTGCGCGCGGTACTCCCTGACCCCGAGAACGAAGAACAGCAGGAACATCACGAGGACTCCGAAGAGCCCGATCACGAGCACCGCAACCAGCGCGTGAAGGAGGCGGTCGCTGAGGTTCCCAGCCGGAACTACTGTCGCCGACCCGACGGCTACGACTGCGAGCCCGCAAATCCAGGCCACTGCGAGCCGCTGCTTCCAGTTCACAGTGACCCTGTACCTCGGTTGGGCTGTCAGATCAACTCGAACCGACCGCTCATGCAGCTGCTGGCGCGCGAGCATCCGACCATGCCGCGGGTCGCGTGGGTGTACGTCCCGGTAGGGCCCACGTCTTTCCGGGACGTTTGTGTTGGGCTTGGAGCCCACGAAGGTGCCCGTGCCGATTGTGGGCACGCCAGTCGGTTGAAGCTCTAGTCGCGCCCGACTAGCGAGGTTCGGCGGGCCGTTCCGCGGTACAGCGCTAGATGCCCGCCGAGGAAGCCCGCACCTGCCATGACGAGGTTTCCCGCTACGGCAAGTTCCGTACCCAGCCGGTGCCCGCCGCGCAGACGAGCGACGAGCGAGCCGACAAACAGGAACGTCGCAGCGTCCGTGCCAAGCGCATGGACCGCGCCGATCCTTCGTTCAGCGCCTGATATTTCCGCCCAGTCGGCGGCGCCTGCTAACGCCGTCGGCACGGACGCCAAGAGCCCGAACCCGGCCAGGAGGGCCGCTGCGCGACGCGACTCCAAACCGCCGGCGAGGTCGAGAAGAGACGTGCCGAGCCAGCACCCGGTCGTCAGGTCCGTAAGCGACGGATGCAATGAATGACCGAGCAAGTCGCTGTGCAGCAGGCTGCGCTGTACCCATGCGATCAGCGGCCCGTACGCCAGCTCCTGAGCGCGGGCAACCCGCTCGGACAGCGGGCTTTCGCCGACCGCGAGGATCGCGCGTTGCGGCAAGGGTCTCGATGCCACGCCCACAACGTACGCTCGCGGCGTCATGGCAACGCCCAGATGAGTAAGTGATCGATCGATTCGGCCTGCACCGGTCATCGCCTCGAGGGCGACCGGAGCGGGTGAATCACCTCGTGCGAAAGGCTGGCAGTTCCTGCGTCACGGATCGCCTTCCTGTCATGCCGCGATCAGCTCGGTCTTGCCAATCTGCGGATGTTCTTCGGGCATTGCCGGCGGCGGGGACCGGCCAGCCCGCAGACCGTCGCCGAGCGGCGGGACCGTGAGACATGCTGGGCGTGTGACGACCCCGTCCGTGCCCGAACTCGACTCCGGCCTGGCGACGCTAGCGGCTTACCGCATGTCGACGGCGCGCTACATCGAACAAAGCCATCGGCCGGCCGGTGACATGCTCGCCTATCTCGACCGCTTCGCCGCGCTGGTGGCGCCCGGCCCCGTGCTGGAGATCGGCAGCGGTCCTGGCTGGGATGCCGAGCACCTTGAAGGCCGTGGCGTCACAGTCCGGCGCACCGACGCGGCACCCGAGTTCGTTGAGCGGCTGCGCGCGGCCGGTCACGACACCCGCGTCCTAGACGTCCGTCACGACGAGCTGGGCGGCCCCTATCGCGGCATCGTCGCCGACGCCGTGCTGCTGCACCTCACCCGGCCCGAGTTCGCCGCAGCGCTGGCCCGCTGCCGCGCGGCGGTCCTTCCCGGCGGCCACCTCGCGCTCACTCTCAAGGAGGGCGACGGGGCCGAGTGGACAACCGAGAAGATCCAGCAGCCGCGCCTGTTCATTTACTGGCGCGAGCCGCAGCTGCGCACCGCCCTAAATGCCGTCGCCTGGGACGTCGTCGAGCTAACGCACGCGCCCGGCCGTCGCGCCGACTGGCTGCTGGTTATCGCGTCGTGTCCAGCAGCGCCGCCGGCCGCGCGCTGAGGTCGGCCCACCGAGCCGGTCGCCGAATTCTCGAGGCCCACCGACGTCCGCCGCGCGTGCCCAGCGTGCGTCTCCGTGCTCGCCGTCATCACCGTCCGATGGCCTCACTACACGAGGTAGCACCGAGACATACCGCGCTGCCTTCACTCGTACGCCCGCTCATGCCGCGATTAGCCGCCTTTCGGCGCTGATTGGCTCATCTGGATCGCTCGGGCGACGGACGTGATCGTCGGTGCATGACTGTTCAGTCCGAAAGCACTGTCCTTCTGTCGGTCGCCTTTGATCCGCTGCGGATGGCGGCCGCGGCGTACCTGGCCCGGTTCAGGGGCCAGTCCCGGGCACACGCCGAGACGGATCTGCGGGCGTTCCTGGTCTGGT
This sequence comes from Jatrophihabitans sp., assembly GCA_025924515.1. GTDB lineage: Bacteria > Actinomycetota > Actinomycetes > Mycobacteriales > Jatrophihabitantaceae > JAICIE01. The sequence continues at coordinate 25,913 of JAICIE010000029.1, forward strand.
GCGCCGAGCGGGCGGTGGATCCGTTGGCGACGACCCGGCCGCACGTCGAGTTGTATGTCCGGTGGATGCAGGAACAGCGCCGCTACGCCGCCTCGACGGTGTCGCGCCGGTTGTCGATCGTGGCCGGGTTCTACCGGACCTGCGTGATCGACGGGGTGCTGGAGCACTCGCCGGCAGAGTTCGTCCGCCGCCCGACCGTGCCGGCCACCTCGCCGACGCTGGGGCTGAGTCATCTGCAGTTCGAGGCGATGCTGGCCGCCGGCCGGGACTCGGCCAATCCGAGCGACTTCGCCGTGGTCTGCCTGCTCGGGTTACTCGGCCTGCGAATCTCCGAGGCCACCGGCCTGAACGTGACCGATCTCGGTGAGGAGCACGGCCACCGCGTCGTGCGGGTCATCGGCAAGGGCCACAAAATCGTGCTGGTGCCGATGCCGCCGGCCGTGGCCCGCGCGGTCGATCGCGCCGTGGGCGACCGGCTGACCGGTCCGATCCTGCTAAACCGGGCCGGGCGCCGGATGGACCGACACGCCGCTACTCGTCGGTTGCACCGCCTGCAACGGGTCGCCGGGGTGCGCATCGCGCGGATGCACCCGCACATGCTGCGGCACACCTTCGTCACGACGATGCTCGACGCCGGAGTGGACCTGCGCGACACTCAGATCGCCGCTCGGCATGCCGACCCGCGCACGACGATGCGCTACGACCGTGCCCGCACCAACCTCGATCGGCATGGCAACTACGTCCTCGCCGCGTACATGTCGTCCGGAACCTGAACGCACCGAAGTGCCGAATTGAGTGCGTCGCGACCGTTGGTCTGGCGGTGACTAGGGCACGGTGAGCAACTCGCCGAGGAGCTGTTGGGCGCGGTTGCGGATCTCGTCGCGGACCTTGCGGACGACGTCGAGGGGTTGTCCGGCGGGATCGGTGAGGTTCCAGTCTTCGTAGCGTTTGCCGGGGAAGATCGGGCAGGTGTCGCCGCAGCCCATCGTGATGACGACGTCGGAGTCACGGACGGCGTCAACGGTGAGGATTTGGGGTTGTTCGGCGGTGATGTCGATGCCGACCTCGCGCATCGCCTCGACAGCCACGGGGTTGATCTGGTCGGCGGGTTCGGATCCGGCGGAGCGGACGTCGATCGCGTCCGCGGCGAGGTGTCTTAGCCAGCCTTGGGTCATTTGGGAGCGGCCGGCGTTGTGGACGCAGACGAACAGGACGCTGGGCTTGTCGGTCATGGCCGGGCCTTCCTGGCGGACGCGCCTGCGGGCGTGGGCGCGGGGGTGTCGCTGCGGTGGGTGGTGAGGTCGGCGGCGAGCACGGCGGCGTTCGGGTACAGACCGCGGATCACCGCGTACGCGATCAGGCCGCCGAGCAGTTGCATGACCACGAACATGGCCACGCTGCTCGGGGCGATGCCGGCGAAGGTGTTGGAGAACATCCGGGCGATGGTGACGGCGGGGTTGGCGAAGCTGGTGGAGCTGGTGAACCAGTAGGCGGCCAGGATGTAGCCGCCGACGGCGTACGCGACGTGGGTGGCCCGTCCGGAGCGGGCGGTGCCGAAAATGACGATCAACAGCCCGAGGGTGGCGACGACTTCACCGAGCCAGAGATCGCCGCCGCTGCGATGCCGGGTGGAGATGTTGATCGCGTCGAGGGCGAACATCAGGTTGGCGGTGATGGTGCCGAGGATGCCGCCGCTGATCTGGGCGGCGATCAGCACGGCGGCGTCGCGGCTGGTCACCGCTCCGAGGGCACGTTCGACCATGGTGACCACCGGATTGAACGCGGCGGATACCGGTTGGAGGGCGAGGATCAGCGCGACCAGCGCTCCGCCGGTGATCAGGCTGTTCTCCAGGAGTTGCAGCCCGACATCGCTCGGTGAGAGGCGTTGCGCGGCGATGCCGGATCCGACCACGGCGGCGAGCAGGAACGCGGTGCCGATGAATTCGGCCAGCGCGCGCCGGGCCAGCCCGGTCATACCAACGCGTCCCCCGGGGCGCTGATCAGCGCCGCGAGGTGGGCGAGTGCATCGGTGCGGGCCCGGTAGTACACCCACACGCCGCGCTTGTCGCGGTCGAGCAGCCCGGACGCGTGCAGCACCTTGAGGTGGTGGCTGATCGTGGGCTGGGACAGGTCGAACGCGCCGGTCAGATCGCACACGCACGCCTCGCCCCCCTCGTGTGAGGCGACCAGCGACATGAGCCGCAACCGCACCGGGTCGGCGAGCGCTTTGAGTAGCGGGGCGACCTGCTCGGCCTGCTCCTGGGTCATCGGCTCGTGCGCCAGGGGCGAGCAGCACGCCACGGTGTCCACGGCGTTCAGCACCGGCCACGACTTCGACATCTATCTATGTTGACAGACGTCAATGTCCCGTGGCAACCTGGCCAGCATCAAGACATAGACACCTATCGAACTCGTGGAGGTTCCCGTGTCCCGCATCCAACTCGCGCTCAACGTCAACGACCTGGACGAGTCGATCGCCTTCTACACCAAGCTGTTCAGCACCGAACCGGCCAAGATCCGCCCGGGCTACGCCAACTTCGCCGTCGCCGAGCCGCCGCTGAAGCTGGTGCTCATTGAGAACCCCGGCCAGGGCGGCAGCGTCAACCACCTCGGCGTCGAGGTCTCCGACGTCGACACCGTCGATTCCGAACAGACTCGTCTTGCCGAGGCCGGGTTCGCGTCCATCGACGAGCGCGGCACGACCTGCTGCTACGCCAAGCAGGACAAGTTCTGGGTCGACGGCGCACCCAATGGCGAACGCTGGGAGATCTACACCGTGCTCGCAAACAGCCCTTCCTTCTCCGGCACCGCCGAGATCGGGCCGACGTGCTGCGGGACAGGTGTCAGCCCAAGCGATCAGCCTGTCGCAGTCACGGCGTGCTGCTGACGAGCTGATCGGGGTGCCGGCTCCGGAGACACCCCGCTCAGCTCGTCTCCAAACGCACGCTCGTGCCGCTCTAGCGCGAAGGCCATGATGGATGACATGGCCCTGACGCCAGCCTCGATCACAGATGAGATCCGCGACGCCCGCGAGGACTTCCATCGTCTGGTCGATGAAGCCACCACGGCAGACCTGCGCAAGCGGAGCAACGGCACTCGGTGGACCAACGACCAACTGCTGTTCCACATGCTGTTCGGTTACATCATCGTGCGCAGGCTGCTCTGGCTGGTTCGCGGCTTCTCGATGCTGCCCGCGGCCTACTCCCGCCGATTCGCCCTCGCCCTCAACTCCGCCACGCGACCGTTCCACGTCGTCAACTACCTTGGCTCGTTGGGCGGTGCCCGAGTGCTCGGGCACGGCGGCATGGAAGGCGTGATGGACAGCGTCACGGACGGCCTGATCCGCACGCTCGACCGGGCGAGTGAAAAGCAGCTCGGCCGCGGGATGCACTTTCCGGTCGGGTGGGACCCGTACTTTCGGGACTACATGACTATCCAGGATGTTCTGCATTACGGTACCCAGCACTACCAGCACCACCGACGCCAACTCACCCTAAGCAACGCCCATAGCCACTGACGGCGCGCAGCGGGAAACGCCCTCTCATGGCTCCCCTCTAAGTCAAGATGTGCTGTGTCAAGGATTTTGGACAGTTCCTCGGTTGTTTTATCAAGCAGCAGCGGCTGCTGCTGTGCGGTAGTCGGTGAGGGCTTCGAGCGGGGTGCGGTAGCCGAGGGTGGAGTGCAGGCGGTGGCGGTTGTAGAAGACCTCGATGTACTCGGCGACTGCGAACCTCGCGCGGGCTCGGGTGGGCCAGCTGTACCGGTAGAACATCTCGTTTTTCAGGGCGGCGAAGAAGCTCTCCGCGGCGGCGTTGTCCCAGCAGACCCCGGTGCGGCCGAGGCTGGTGCGGACCCGTCTGGTCGTGCAGAACCGGACGAACTCGCCGGAGGTGTACTGGCAGCCCCGATCACTGTGGAAGATCGCGTCAGCGGCGACGTGGCCGGCGTCGAGGGCCATCTGCAGGGCGTCGATGACGAGGCTGGTGCGCATGTGGTCGGCCAGCTGCCAGCCGACCACCATCCGGGTGGCCAGATCGATCACGGTCGCGAGATACAGCCAGCCCTCGCCGGTCTTCAGGTAGGTGATATCGCCAACCAGCCGCTGGCCGAGCGCCGAACTGGTCGGGTCGAAGTCGCGCCCGATCAGGTCCGGGGACTCGACCGGCTGTTCGCCAGGGATCGTGGTGCGCTTGTAGCCGCGCGGCTGCACCGCCTTCAGCCCGAGCTCGCGCATCAGGTCGGCGACCAGCCCGACGCTGCACTCGATGCCCTCCCGGTTCAGCTGGGCGGCGACCCGCCGGCAACCCGAGGTCTGCCTCGAGTCGTCGAAGACCCGGCGCACGTGCTCGGCCAGCTCGCGCCGCCGCGCCTGGGTCGCAGTCTCCACCCGGTTTCGCCAGGCGTAGAAGCTCGAGCGCGGCACGTCCAGCAGCACACACATCCACACGATCTTGTAGGTGGCCTTCTCCGCCTCGATGAGCGCGCAGCGCTCGGCTACTGAGGCGCCCGGGCGAAGAAGGCCGCGGCTTTTTTCAGGAACTCGTTCTCCATCCGCAGCCGGCGGATCTCGTCTTCCATCTCCTTCACGCGGACACGCTCCAAAGGGCTCAACGGCTCGGACGGTTCCGGATTGGCACGCCGATAGGCGTTAACCCAGTTGCCCAGCGTGCCGTCGTTGACCCCCAGATCACGTGCCACCTCGGCGATGGGCTTCCCGGTCTCAATCACCATCTGCTCGGCCTCAGCCTTGAACTGCGGGCTGAACCGTCGA
>JAICIE010000030.1 GCA_025924515.1 Jatrophihabitans sp.
AGCTCCCGTATGACGCCTAATACAGGGGTGATACTCGTGTCATACCGGGCGAGGTGGCGGGTTGCTGGCAGCGTGCCGTCATGACTCGTTTCCTCACCGCTGCGGCACCCTCGCCACCCAGGCCGTCAACCGCGGCATGCTCCTGGAGGCGATCGCCGCGCTGCCGGGCCACGAGAAGATGGAAATGACCCTCATCTACGCCCCCGTCGCCAACGGCGTCGTCGCCGAGGAATACGCCGCGGTCAGCGCCAAGATCGACGAGCTACGGCCAGCAGCCCGACATCCCCGCGGACTACGAGACCACCGGGATGGGCCGGCTGCGTCGCGAAACCAGGCCCGAATGCTCGGCAACGGGCTATGCACCCGCCCCGTCGATCTCGACTGCCGGATGGGATCAGCCTGCGAAACCTGCGCCTACTTCTCCACCGACGTGAAGTTCGTGCCCATCCTCACCCGCCAGCGCGGCCACGGCCACGAACGCGGGCAAACCGACCGCGCCGCACCCTTCGACAAGCTCATCGACGACCTCGATTAGAAAGCCCTCTTGACAGCGACCAGCCGTACAGCGATTACGGTCGGCGGTCCAGCGGTGGCTACACGGCCGTGAGGTGCGCTGTCTGGGTTGACGGACAGCAATCCTGTTGAGGCCAACGCCATCGGCGCGTAACCGCGTCACAAATTGCCGGCGGAACGCAGCGCCAAGGCCGCTTCTCACGGTGCGCGGGTACCGCGACATAGTCACAGAGACGGACGCCCAATTTTCACACACCGCAGCGGCGCCAAGCCGGAAGAGATAGAAGTGCGGCCTCGTCTGGTCGCGTTCTGGTTGATCGCCACCGGCTTCTTAGGCACCGCGACCGCTTTGGCTGTCGAGCTACACGAATTACGCGCAGCGCAGCGAAGTAAGGCGCAGGCGAGCAGGGAACTTCGAAGTGAGGCGCTGCTAGCAACGAGCTTGTTCGCCATTTGCACGTTGTCCTGCTTATCATCATGGGCGAGCGTCGGGCAAAAAGGCTCACAGATAGGTCCCCTGAACCGAAAACAGAATCCGAGAACGCGCCCTCTTCACCCGCGGAACCGGATGGATCACCCCAGTGCCCACCGCCTCAACAAGAACGTCATCCTAGGCCTGTGGGAGCGCGCATTGATAGGACTCCAGCTATATGCAGGAGCTTCGCGTGCTGTACGAGACCGCGCTCGTAGATCGAGAACACGGGTGCGGCGCGGATTCTGAGAGCGGCAGCGGCGCGGTTGTTTGCGGTGCCCGAAGGATGCACGCCCCGACTCGGAGTCATGGGACGATGGGACTTGCTCCTATGGCACCGTCGGGCCATGCGCAGAGGCACACGCGGTTCCCAGCGCGGTCGGCGAGTGTCCAGTGCGCAGGAGCATCAGAGTCATCGAGGATGCGCCCGCCTGCGGCGAGCGCGGCGGCCAGGCGCGCCTCGACGTGTTCGCGGGCGACAGACGCGTCGACGTGCATCGCATGCCGCAGCGGCTTGGCATCGTCGAGCTCCTGCATCCACACCGTCGATCCATGGCCGAGCGGGTCGACGGCGTTGTCGTCGGCCAGTTCGGCGTAACCGAGAACAGCGCGCCAGAAGTGAACGTCGACGGTGTCGCGGTGTGCCGCGATGGCAAGTTGCACCTCGTGTACCCGGGTGCGGTCCGCATCGGCGCCATGCTGTCGAGCGACGGCCGATACGGCTCGTGCAAGCTGGACGTGTCGCGGCTCCAGCCGCTCTACGCCGCGCGTCAAACGCACCGTGAGCTGGTCATCAGCGACCGTGATCAACACGCCCCCGCCTTGGATGCCCGGCACCTGCGCGATGGCGTCAGCAAGCCGCGCCCCGTCGCCGAGGGACGACACGCGGAACACCGCTGTCGCGCCTCCGTGCAACACCACCCAATCAGCAACGTCCTCTGCGGCGAGAAAGTCCCGCCAGCCCTGCTCGCTCACGTCCACCTCCGAGATCGGAAGCTAGCGAGGCGCAGGCCGCGCCTCTGATCGCTCATACCCTGGCGGACCCTCCGCGCCTGAGGGTGCAGACTCGGGCGAATGAGCGAGCCACGCACCTACCTCGACCAGCGCTTCTCCGAACCCAACGCGTCCGCCATCACGTGGCATAAGACCCGAGCGCAGATCGAGAAGGCCCAGCTGTTCTGGATCACCACCGTACGCACCGACGGTCGCCCGCACGTCACGCCACTGGTCGCCGTCTGGCACGACGGCGCGCTGCACTTTTGCACCGGCGCGCAGGAGCAGAAGGCGCTCAACCTTGCATACAACCCGAACGTTGCGCTGACCACGGGCAACAACGGGTGGAACACCGGTGTCGACATCGTCGTCGAAGGGCGTGCGGAAAAGGTAACCGACCGCGACCGGCTGTCCGAGCTCGCCGCGGCGTGGCAGCACAAATGGGACGGGCGATGGACGTTTAGCGCGGGCGAGGGTGGTTTCACCCATGGCGACGGCCGCAGCAACGTCGCCGAGGTTTACGCCGTGCATCCCACGCGCGCGTTTGCCTTCGGCAAGGCCCCGGCGTCACACACGACGTACAGGTTCGCCTGAATGCGAATGCCTGGTCGCGCACCGCCCGTCCCAGCTCCGCGGCATATTCCCTGTCCCGAGGCGTTGCGGTCCAACACCCATCCCACCTTGGTACCTGGCAAGCCACCGGGTTGCTTCAGCCCCCGACCGATCAGCCGCCCGGACGAGCGTTCGACGACCACCGACTGAATCCCGCCGCGCAACTCGCGGCGGCCAGTGAAGATGCCAAATCTGTCGCCAGGCCGTCGCGCGGTCGAAGGGCCCGGCGACGAAACGACCCACCTCGGATCAGCGGCGACGCGCGTATGTGAGTCGAGGTCCGCCTCCGGCCGACGGCGGCAATTGCAGACGCTCGGTCACCAGCTCGGTCGCCGACGCCATCATGCCAACGGACGGACCGCGACGACCCGCGGGAACGTCGCGCTAGCGGCTCGTCAGTAGCAAGTACTCAGCTACCAGTCGTGGCTGCGCGAGCGGGAGCAAGTGGCCGCCCGGAAGCACGTCGGCCTCGACGCCGAGCCGGTCACGAGCGATCCTGCGCTGGAATCCGACCGGAAAGAAGCGATCCTCGTTTCCGGCGAGAACACGAATCGGGATTGCCGGCCACGCGGAGAAGTCACATACGCAATCGAAGACGATGTCGGCTTCGGAGGGTTGATACGCCTCGCCCTCAGCTGCGACCTCGGGGTCGACATCGTGCATGAAGTACGCGTCCACCGTGAAGGGACCGTAGCCGCCGGCCTGCGCCGCGTCCTCTTGGGCCTCGACCGCGCCGGTGTGTGACCACCAATCGCGTGCCGTCTCGCCGGGAACAGGAATCATGGCGTTTACCAGCACCAACTCCCGGATGGGCACTCGCTCGCAGACGAGCGGCGCGGTGAACCCTCCGAGTGACCCCGCGACGAGCACAACATCGGGACGTGATCCGATCGCGTCGACCACCAGCTCGACGTATCGGGACAGGCCAGCGGTTTCGTCGTCACCGGGCAGATCGACCGCGATCGCTTCGTGTCCGGACTCGACCAGGACCCGCGTCACCCGACTCCAGACCCACGCCGAACCACCGGCTCCCGGAATGAGAACGAAGGCACGCACACCAAACAGTACCCGGCCGCGCAATCTTGGCGCGTGCTGACCGAACGGGTCGGCTTGTCACGGATCCGGGTACCTGTGCCTGTCGGGCAACGAATGAACTAGGCGACATCCGACGGCGGTGCAAATTGAATCCGTACCGCCGAATGCGGCTGTCCATCGTCACGTGTGGTGAAGGTCGAAGCGCGGTACAGATCCATCTGGGAGGAGCCCGCATGTTGGCCGGGCGCACCCGATCGACGGGTCCGGCGCGCTTATCGGGCGCCGCGCCGGAGGCGGCGCGGGTGTCGTGGTCGTCATGGCCACCACCTTCAGGGTCGGGCCCGGGGCCGACTGCCTGGGTTCGGTTCCCCAGCGGTCAACAATGACGAGCTGACGGTAACCCGCCAGCGCGCGCCGCATACAACGCCGGAAGGCCGACACATAATGAGCAAGTGGCGGATGCGGAACACGTGATGACGATCTCGAGCAACGGCCAGGTCAGCATCCCGGCGGCCGCCCGGGCCCGCTGGGGCACTCGCAAGGTCCTGGTGGTCGACCTCGGCGACCGGGTCGTGATGCGCCCGGCGCCGCACGGCGCCGAGGGCATCGCGCAGCTTCAGGGCAAGTACGCCGGCCGTGGGCCGGACACCGACGCCGCTCGCGCAGCGGCGCGCCGGGCCGACTCCGCCGCCGGTGACGCTGCGCTGACCGCAGACGGGCTGGGCGAGGTGCCGCTCACCTGATTCGCCTCGCTGCCGCCGACGAGGACGACGCGGTCCTCGACCCCGCTCAACTCGGGCTCCTCGACGCACTCCCCGTCGACGCCGGGGTCGGCAACGCCGCAGGACGCCTTCGCGCCCGCCACTACCACCGCACCCGCTGCCCGATCAGCATGGCCGACTGCACCGCCGCCGACTCTGCTGGAGGCACCGCGCGGCCATTGGCAACCGCAGACCCCGACCTCCTCGACGTCTGCCGCACCGAGCACATAGCCGCGATCCCGCTACCCCAGTCCGACGGCACCACGTGGACCCCAAGAATCGACCGCTAACCGTTTAGTACACGGGTGATCTTCGTGTCATACGGGGCGGGTTGGCGGGTTGCTGGCGCGTGCGTTCACGATCTATTTCGATGGACGCATCCCCACACCCTGTAGTCCTCGGGGCGCCAGGACTATGCATTTTCCGGCCGACCGGGGCTGACGGCGTTTGGTTCGGGTTCGGGCGACGGTTCGGCGATGGCGCGATACCGTTGGGGGCGTGTGGGCGCGCATCGACGGTAGGCGGGTGATGTCCTTCGGCACGCCGGGTCCGATGCGCCAGAAGTTGACTGCACTGGTGCTCTCAGGACACAAGACCGCAACGGCTGGGCTGCTCGATCACGACTACAACAAAGAGCAGGAGGAATTGGAGCACGTTGGGGAAGAACTCCTCGTCGTCGACAGCGATGCCAATGCGGTGGCAGTCATCGCGGTAGACTCGGTCGAAATTTTGCCGTTCGCGAGGGTCACGTGGGATTTCGCCGACGCCGAAGGTGAAGGCTTCGAGTCGCTCGAAGATTGGCGCCTTGGGCATGCGGAGTATTGGGCAAGCGAAGGCGTGGCCGCATCGGAGGAGACTTCGGTCGTGTGCATACGCTTCCACGTCGTCTCGGGCGGAGCCCCGTAGTCACGCTTCGCTGCGTGACGCTCGCACGATGTTGCTCAAGGAGCGCGCTCGGCGTCGTTTCGGAAAACGAGTCGTTGGCGTCGGTGCTTCAGCGCAAGGAAGCGGGCGCTGCTCTGAGTTCGCGTCCGCAGCGTGGTATGTGACGCATCCATCATGTCCACAAAGGCACATCGGGCGCACAACGGAGCATATGCGCAGCTCAGGAGTCACCGCGCGCCTATTGACGCGGTCTCCAGCGCACAAGTCGGCGGCTACAGGTTGCTCCGGAGGGTCACGTGTGATCGTGATCGCGTCCGCGAGTCGTAGACTCTCCGCATGGGTGCTGGTTCAGTGCCGGGCGATCCGACGATTCTGGTGGTCGGTGCCACCGGTGATCTGGGTCAGCGTGTCGTGCGAAGACTGCAGAAGGGCGCTCAGCAGGTTCGCGCCCTCGTTCGGCCGAACACCGATCCGGGCAGTACCGTGCCTGAGCGCGTGGACATCGTCAGAGGGGATCTTACGGATCCGGCCAGTCTCCTCCCGGCCTGCGAGGGCGTGAGCACGGTCGTGCTGACCGCCACGGCGATCGGTCGCCGGCTAGCTGGCGAGCGTGCTTCGATTCGGGACGTCGACCACCGGGGCGGCTTGGCCCTGGTTGAGGCCGCTGAATCCGCCGGCGTGAGACGCTTCGTGTACATGTCGTTCCCAGGCGCTGAGGGTGGGGCCCATACGCCGCTGGAGCAGGCGAAGCTCGCCGTCGAAAAGCGGCTTCGAGCCAGCGCCATGCAACCGGTCATTGTGCGTGCCGATGCGTTCCAAGAGATTCATCTCGGTCCGGTGGCGCGGTTCGACATCGCACAGGGCAAGGTGTCAATCATCGGCCGTGGTGATTGCGAACGGCGCTGGATTGCCACTGAGGACGTTGCTGCGCTTGTCGCTGCCGTGACCATCGAATTCGACGCGCCCGAGATTGTTGAGGTCGGCGGGCCGGAATCGATCAGCAAAAACATGCTGGTCGAACTGGCGGAGCGAACCAGTGGGCGCCGCATCAAGACCCAGCACATGCCTCGTCAACTTGCCCGCGTCGCGATTGCGCTGACGGCGCGGTTCAACGACGCTCTCGCCTCCGCGCTGGGCGCAGGGCTGCATCAAGACCTCCTAGCGGCTTCCTGGGATGACACGCCACTTCGCGAACGAGGAATACAGCCACAATCGCCAACGGACTACGTCACGAGTATGGCGAGAGCGATCCCCTAACCCCGTCAGCTGCGCGAGTTGTTCGTACAGGCGCCCGATGGACTGATCGAGCCTGTCGGGAGTCGTAGGAAGACCCACTGGACATCGGCAATCACGTGCGCAGCTGACAGGTTTGAATGCGCGCAGCGATGCCAAGCACTGCGCCGGCTAGCCCCCGATCACGACGTGGGGCTCCGACGCAGACCGTTCCGACATCAGCACATCGGTGCGTCGCGAGGCGCGCTCTGATTGTTCATCGGCGCCAGGCCGCCGCGAGGCGCGGCCGACCAGGACGGTTAGTTGCGATCCCGGCGTCGATGAGGACGTCCTCGACCACCCCCGATGCGACAAGGTCAAGTGGAACCCAGGAGTCATCGGGCAGTTCATGCAGCTGGATTTTGGCTCGCATGTGCTTACGCCAGCCTGTTGTGCCCTCGGCCTCAACTTGACGAAGCTATGTCGATCTTCACCGCGGTCACGCACACAACCTCCCGCAGTTGGGCAAGGTGCGCGAGCCAGGCCGAGGATGAGTGAAGGTTGTACAGTAGCTGGCCATCGAGCGGATGGACGTGGTCGGCGTGAACCGCATCCGGCGATCCATTCTTGCGCTCGGCAGTTGGTCTCCCGCCGCGCCGGCGCACCCCCAGTCCGACCTCCGTGCTGAGCGCCGCCTCCTTCGCCCGCACCGTCGTCCAACCTTCACCGCCGCGTCTCGCGCCAGCACCGCGGACTGCCCCGGATGGGTCCGGCTCGCCGGGGCAACTCCGTGCCGAACTGAAAGAAGCAGCGCCGCGTGCTGCTGAGGCGCTGCAGCTCGCCAACGAGATGCAGCGCCTCAGGTGTCAGGTCACGCGACCCGACGTCGACTCCTGTCCGCCGTCGCGCTGATTGATTCTGCTGACGACGGTGCGATTCTTGCTGGGACGTCTTGTCCGCGGGCGATGCGTTAGCTCACGGCTGCGGGCAGGGATTGTTGGGAAGAATGTTTTGGAAATCGTTGTAATGATAGACGGTGCCCCCACCAAGCGCCGGATACTTGACCTTAAGGATTCCGCCATACTGCGAGTTGCGGTGATAGTCGTTCGTGGAGAAGCCAGGGACGTGCTGACCGATCGTGAATGCGCAGCCTCCTAGTGCCTGCCCGCTCGAGTACCACGGGTAGAAATTCGCGAGGGTGCCGTCGTCGGTGATCGGGATTGGCGTGCATCCTTGTGCGTTCTGTCGGTTGCAGGTCTCGAACTCGATGCGCGGCAGGTCGACGTTGAAGGCGAGCTGCGAGTACTGCTTGTCGTAGTTACCACCAGTCGTCGGACTGGTGTAAATGGTAGGCGTGGGCCGCATGGAGTTGTCTCCGTTTGGCCAGTCCACCTTGTAGGACGTGCCGTCGAATCCGGTGTTAGTTCCATAGCAGCCGTTTACTCGCACCAGCGTCGACGCCCAACCATTGAAGCAGCCAACGTCGTCTTCATCGGTCTTTTCCCGATCGGAGCCGGTTCCCTCCGTGGAGCTGCACCCGCCGCCGAAGGAGGTGGCGTGATCGCAGTAGTCGAAGTGGCCGATCTCTGTGTCGATCGCGACGTTGTAGGTGGCCGCCGCCCAAGGCACGGTGGTGTGTGGGGTGGTCGTCGAGTACATCGGGTGGAAGTCGTAGGGCATTGCCTTGCATCCGCCGTTTTTCGCCGGGGCGTATTTGACCTGCGCGAATCCGTTGCTGGCGCTAGCGGTCATGGTGCCGCTTTCGCCGGTAGTGGTGTCCATCACGGTTGTCTGCAGGCCGTGCGCGGTATCGTGCATCCGGACGGTGTACCTGTCACCCTGGTTTAGCGTGAGCGCCTTGTTGAGGTCGGGCTTGCCGGACTTGACGAAGTCGAATTGCACCGGGTTTGGAGGTCCTTGTGGCTTTCCGCTGTGCGTCAAGTAGGCAAAGTTCACGTATTCCTCGCCGCCCAAAATCTTATTTTGGCAGTCGGAGTTGAGCGCCTTGCCGGTCACCGGGTTCAACGAGAGGCTGTCGATGGTGAGCGCGACGCACCACTTTGTGGCCGAGCAGCTGGAACCGTTGAATTGTTGAACGTAACCCGGTGGGTAGAATTGCAGCTCCATGTAGGCGGTGCCAGCGTGCTGGGCCGCGCCGGGTCTCGTAATGTTCGTGTCGCTGTCTGGCGTGCAGGTCTTGACGGTCTCGGGGTAGGACTGCGTGTCACACATCGCCATGCCGTACCAGAAGGCGATGTAGTTCATGAAGGTGTAACTGCGGCCTGGAATGGCCCTCGCCGGAGGTTCTTTCGGCAGCATGCCGCGGTACTGCATCCGGTTCCCTGCTCCCGGTTGCTTGGAGTAGAACAGCAGGGATGGCTCATCGTGGCCCACGTATTCCTGATGGAAGATTTGTTCTGGATCGGATACTTCTGTGCACAGGAATGCGCCATTGCGGCACGAGAATCGGTTGGGTCCGGCGCCGCTGCTCTGCCCGGCAGCGTTCGCCGATACTGCCGTTGCACCGACGAGAGCCACCACTGCGCTTACGATGGACAGCCGCCTTGTCATTTTGACGCCAGCTTTCATGCATGCCTCCGGAGGGACAGCACGAATCCGTCACGCGGATCCGCTCGTTGAACGAAGTTGGATACAAGAATCCCGAGCACCCGCCCGCCACCGCATACAACTTGGCGGACGCACACCGTAGTCGGAATAGCGGTGCTGGTCGGGCGGGAACGCCTCCTCCCCGCCACTTGCGGCGAATAATCACGGGCGTCCGATGTGGCGTCAATGTGAGACATCAGCCTGTCCCGGAATGGTTGTGCCAGACAGTGTGCGCGCCAAAAAGCAAGGACACAAGGACGCGGCTACTGCATGGCCGTCGGGCTGTGGCCGGTGCACCAGGGTGGCCGAGCTGGTACGGCGATGTCGGGCTGGACGGGCCCGCTCCTGCGCCGCCCGGCGTCGAGGTGGTCACCGGTGCGGCATGGCAACAGCGAAAGGGAAGGGTCAGCGCACAGCGTCCACACCGGCGCCGAAACGCGAATAGCTCACTGTGAGTCGCCAGCTCGAGCCGGACCGAAGGTTCCCTAGCTCGGCGCATGTGGCGACGTAACCGTGTACGGATTGGCGCGCGCTCTACTGAGGGTGGCCGAGGCGCTACAAGGAGCAAACCGCTGAGTCCGAGTGCGAATCGCAGTTTGCGGGCAGTGGGCGACAGCCGAGGGGAGCGTCCGGTGTTCAATCGTCGGTTGGTTGCGGGGGTATGACCGTTCCCGGCGTCCTCGGGCGTCGCCACCTCCGCGACGGGTGCGTTACCGGCGCAATCTCCGGGTGTGACCAGTCGGGTGTCCGTTTCCTCGACCGGCCGGCAGGGCAACGGCGACATCGCGACCGGCGCGATCTCTCCGGACGGCCGGTTCGTCGCGTTCGCCTCCGAAGCGAAGGATCTACCGCACGGTCATCGACTCCGCTGCGGTAACCGTCCACCTCATCCTTGCTGCCTGTCGTGGCCGCCGGCCGTTTGCAAGCTGATTAGCGTTATCTCGTTCGATCCAGTTGAGGCGGTCACGGAACGACCACCAATGCCGACCGAGCAGCCGCTCAAATCGAGCGAGCATACTGCAGGCGCGGCACACGGCAGTGACATTGGCCTACGCGCTACTGCGCCAGCATGGATCAATTATGAGCGAACGTCCCCGGGAGATCGTTATGCGCGCGGCTCGCGCTAGGCCTCGCCCCGGCCTATCGACGGCTACCTTGCCATCGATCGACTCGAGGCGGTTGAGCCTCCGGAGGAGTTCGACAAGCTCGCCACCCCCGGAATCAACGTCCCACCAGGACCGTGTGTCACAGAAAATGGCGCTCGGACGGGTCTGTCGCGATTGGCGGTGCTTCGCTAGCCTGTGTCAGGCAGCGCGAGTTGCCGCCGCGAGATTGACACGGATCGTCGCGGGTCTGGCGCTCCGGGAGCGTGACGGATGACCGGTGATCCAGCCGTCCGCAACGCTCTGTCCGAGGTAACGGGTATTGGCCGCCGGCGACATCAGCTGCGGCCGCCGGCGACATCAGCTGCGGCCGCCGTCCGCGCCGAAGTGCCAGTCACCGGTGAGCCGACGGTAACGCCGTGGGTGGCTGGCGGGTGACGGCAACTCAAGGAACAGCGCGGCGCTGCGTCTGGACCATTTCAACACTCAATCCGCCAAACCGTGAACGTGGAGGTAGCGGTGATCGAGGGACCTGATCGTGAACTGAAGGTTGATGACGGTGCGCGGGTGGTCGCTCGGGCCGCCGTCCATGTCGACTCGTCGGCTGGCGTTGTGCAGGCGTCGATGCATGTGGAGGCGGGGCACCTGCCAGTGGGCGTCCGCAGCGAGCTCGTCGATGCGGTGCTCGATCAGCCCGAGGTCGTGCCGGGCACACAGGTGCAGGCCAGCATTCCCGCCGGTGACTCTGAGATGCTCGAACGGCTCAGGGACCGGTGCACTGAGATGCACTCCCGCCGTGCGGGCGCGACCGCCCTCGTCGATGCTTCCGTACCTGCCCCGGAGGAAAACGACAGGTAGCTGCTTGTCCGTGAGGTTGCGGACGGCATGCCGAAATGTCACGACACTGGTCGCGAGTTCGGTGGCCTAACGCCAGCCCGCCACTATCCGCTCGTAATGCAATACTCACCCGTTGTCCAGATCCTGAACTCCTGACCGCTTTAGGACGACCCGCGCATCGGCGGGCTTGACTGGACTTCCGAACCAGTTCTGCGCCGCCTGCGGACCACTGAACGCGGTGGGGGTCAGGCGGCCGACCCGGACTCGAAGGCGTCCTCGAGCAGGGCTTGGGCGGTGTTCGGGCTGGTAGCAGCCGCGATCGAGCACACCACCGCGCCAGGCTTGACGCGGTACCACCATCGGCCCCGCACCGGGAGCAGGACGGCGCAGGCCGACAGCGCCGCCGGACGGACTCGGCGTCGATGAGCGACCTGCCCAACGGTATGCCGGATAAGCTCGTAATCGAACGAGGTGACGGCCCCACCCACTGGCTCGCGCCACGCGGGGAGGCGGGCGTCGACCCAGGCCCGGCCGGCGTCGAGCGTGCCGCGCGCCGACCGCTGCAGTGCAGGACACTCGGACAGCGAGGCGAAGTCCGGCGGGTCGAACACGGCAGCCCGGTTCGCGGCCCATTGCCGCAGCCAGCTCCACTGATCAATCCCCGGCGGTGCGCCGCGATGACCGGCCACCGCATGGGCGATGATCGCGCGCCAGGAGTCCAGCCAGGCGCCGCCCGCCAGCTCACGACCCGCCGCATCGATATCCCCAGCGACGTCGGGAAGCCGACCGTCCAGGGGCGGCGGGTTGTCGGGCTCGGGCGGCACGGTCAGCTGCAACGCCTCCCGTACAAACAGGGCCAGCACCGCAGTGTCATCCACACCCGAGGCGAACCGCCACGACGCCGAGCCCGCTAGCTCCACGACGTCCAAGTTTGCCACCCCGAGTCGAGCGCGACGTCACGCGCGAGGAATCCCCGCGCGAACACAGTGTCGGATGACCGCTCGACGCTGTTCCTCACGTCAGCGGCACAGGCGACGGCGAACGGCGCAGGCCGGGTACCGTGCCGTGAACGCTCCTCACCTGGTCACCGGTGGTTGGCTGCCCAGTGCCGGTAGGTCACCCCACTTCGAGATCGACCAGCTTGTGACGAGGATCCGATACCGAATGGCTCATCTGGGCGTCGGCATCGCGGCGATTCACTGCGCGATTTACTGCGCGAGAACGACGGTGATGTCGCTCGCTCAGACTTGGCCCTTATCGCTTCGGCGGATCGCGAGCGGATGCTTCGGCTCGTAGAGGCCGATATCGCCTCCGCCGGGCAGGGAGATTCTCGTGATCGAGCCCCACCTCGCTTCCTCGATTGCCGAACACGACACGCCTCGCGCGGCGAGTGCTGCGATCTCGGTGGCCAGGTCGTCGCACATGAGGTACAGGTCCGCGCCCGCAGCGTCCGCGGGATGAACTGCGACTTCGCTCGGCGGCATCGCGAAGATCAACCAACCGCGCCCGGCGTCGACGGACTCCAAGCCGAGCGCGTCGGCTAGCAACCGTCGGTCCGCCTCAGCATCTCGGCTGAACAGGACGAGGTGTGAGCCAAAGACCACGAGCGCATACTGCCCTATCCGAGCGCGTTGCAGCGCCGAGGGGGTGCGCGAGATCGACGGCTACAGAGCGCGCTGGCCGTTAGCGGTCGGGCTGGACACGGTTGCCGTACACACGATGTCGTACCGGCGGGTGTTTATGGTGAGCGGTGAGGCGGACCTGTTCGGGCGGCGGGCGGGGAGATCTCGGCGTCGGCGGCGGAGCGGTCCTCACGGTGCGGTCGCCGGTGGCTACTGCATCTCGCCGATGTGGGCGCGCACGATCGCCTCGAGGTTCTCGTCCGGCTGCAGGCCGAGGCGGGTGGCTCGGTCGGATCGCACCCGGCTCGGCCAGCCCTCGATGATCGACGCGAGGGCCTCGTCCCGGTGCCAGTCGACGAGCGCCGCCACGTCGGCGCCCGCGATCTCTCCGAGCGCAGACACCATCTGCGCTGCGGTCACGGTGATCGCCGGCAGGTTGACCGCGATCGGGGGACCCCACTCGTCCGGTCCGGCCGTGGCAGCACGCAGCAGCCCGCCGATCGCGCGGTCGGGTGAGCAGATGGCGGCTGGCACGTCCGGAGCGACGGGGCACTCGGCTCGCTGTCCGGTAAGCGGTTCGCGGATGATGGCCGAGAGGTAGCTGGAAGCGGCGGTGTTCGGACGGCCGGGGCGCACGCTGACGGTGGGCAGGCGCACCGATCGGCCTCGCAGGAAGCCCTTGCGGGTGTAATCGGCGAGCAGTTGCTCGCAGACCAGCTTCTGAATGCCGTAGCTGGTCTGCGGCACCGGCAGCGTCTGGTCGGTCACCACCGGGGGCAGCGGATAGCCCGCGGCGGAGCCGAACACCGCCAGCGAGCTGGCGAACACTACGACCGGAGTCCGGCGGCTGGCGCGACAGCGGTGCAGCAACGCGCGCGTGCCGTCGAGGTTGGTGCGCATGCCCAGATCGAAGTCCAGTTCACACTCCCCGCTCACTGCGGCGGCAAGATGGAAGACGACGTCCGCGTCGTCGACCGGATGCCGGTCGGCAGAGCCAGCGTCGAGCAGATCGGCCGTGCTGGCGGCAACCCGCGAATCATCGAGAACGTCTGGGACCGTCGCCGTCCGATCCAGCACCGTCAGCCGGTCGATGCGCACCTCCGGTGCGCCGGCAACCGACAGCGCGCTATTCGTTAACAGCGTCCGACACAGGCGTGTGCCCAAAAATCCGGCGCCGCCGGTGACGACTACATGCATGCCGACCGCCTTCGTTGGTCGATCCCAACCGGTCAATACTGGCACCGCGGCACGGGTTCGCGGAGATAGACGCGAGGAGCTATGGACGTCGAGGACGGATCGATCGGGCGGGTCGCTGTCATCACCGGCGCGGGGAGCGGTGTCGGCCGCGCGTGCGCTCGGGCACTTGCCGCCGACGGGTTCGCGGTGGTGGCCGCAGGTCGCAGGCCGCCGAAGCTGCGGGAGGTGTGCGACGCCATTGACGCTGCCGGTGGCCGTTCGCTGCCGGTCCAATGCGACGTCCGGGATGAGGCAGCGGTGACGCAGCTGTTCGCCGCCGCGACCGACCGCTTCGGCAGGGTGGATGTCCTGTTCAACAACGCCGGTATCTTCTCGCGTCCAACGCCGACGGAGGACCTCACTCTGAACGACTGGCTGGACGCGGTAGCGACAAACCTCACCGGCGCCTTCCTGTGCACCCGCGCCGCGATACGCCAAATGCGGGATCAGCGCCCGCAGGGCGGCCGGATCATCAATAACGGCTCGATCTCGGCACACTCGCCGCGACCGGACTCGGTCGCATACACCGCGACCAAGCATGCGATCACCGGGTTGACCCGCTCAACAGCCTTGGACGGGCGCAAGCATCGCATCGCATGTGGACAGATCGACATCGGGAACGCGGCCACCGCGATCAACCAGGACGGCAAGGCGCAGTTACGCCAGCCCGACGGCAGCGCACGGTCCGAGGCCACGATGGCGGTCGAGGACGTCGCGCGGGCCGTCGTCTATATGGCCGGCCTGCCGCTCGAAGCGAACGTGCTGTCCCTCACCGTGATGGCGACCACGATGCCCTTCGTCGGCAGAGGGTGACAGGCAGCAGTGAAACCGGGTTCGGGCATGACGGCGCAGACCCCGACCGAGGATCGCTCGGGCATGTCGATGCCTCCAACGTGCTAATTGGCGCCGCTACTGCGGGACACGGGCCGCTAGCTCGTCCTGCGTTGTGGAGGATGACAGGTGCAGGACGGATACGGCGGCTCGGTCAGTAGCGTTTGACCCGTGACCGACGTCGCCATCGCCGCTCCCAATCAGGCAGCAGCCGATGCTGGTGAGCGAATCGTCCGCTCGGAAGGCAATGCCGTCGATGCCGCGCTTGCCGCCGTTCTCGTGACGATGGTCAACGAAGTCGGTGTCGTAACGCTGAGCTCCGGCGGATTCGTGACGGTTCAGCCGGGGGGTGGCGGCGCCGCCTACACGGTTGATGGCTGGATGGACATGCCCGGTCGCGACAGCGTCATCCACGGAGGCACCTGGGAGGTCACTACGCAGTACGGCGGTGGCCTCGATGTCACCATAGGTCCGGGCTCGGTAGCCGTCCATGGCGCTGTCGCGGCGATGGGGGAGGCTCAGCGACGCGATGGTCGGCTGCCCTGGTCCGAGATCGTCGCGCCTGCGATCGAAGTGGCGCGTCAGGGTTTTCGGCTGAGCGCGGCGTCACGGTTTTATCTCGCGTTCGTGCACGAGGACATTTTCGGTTGGGACGCGGCCAGCCGGGCGGCGCTGCACGACAAGCACGGGGCAATTACCAACGAAGCGATCGTGCTGCCCGACCTCGTGCGGTCGCTGGAGCGAATCGCCGAGCGAGGTCCGAGCGCGCTGCACACCGGTGAGCTGGCGCGACTGATCAGTGCAGACGTCCTCAAGCGCGGCGGCCTGGTCAGCATGGCCGACCTCGCCTCGTACCGCCCGGTGGTACGCCCCGCACTGGTAACGAGCGTGGGTGGCTGGGCGTTGGCGACAGCGCCACCCCCGTCCGTCGGCGGAGCGTGCCTCGCAGCCATGCTCCGACTGCTCGACGGTCGCGTGCACGGCGTCTGGGACGAGCAAGCACGGGCCTGGCTCGTCCGCGTTCAGCGCGCCGTCCTCGGACACCGTCTCGGCGTGCTCGACTTGAGCGCGGACCTGGCCGAGGACGCCCGAGCGTTCCTCGAGCTCGTCGACCGAGACGCTGCTTCCGTCCTCGAATCCGGCTCGACCGCCCATGTTTCGGCCGCCGACAGCGACGGCCTCGCCTGCGCGGTGACCGTTTCCAGCGGCTACGGCTCAGGCATGATCGCAGAGGGAACGGGGATCTGGCTCAACAACTGCCTCGGCGAACAGGAGCTCAATCCCGCCGGACTGTACGGGCGCCCGCCCGGCTCGCGCCTGCTGTCGAACATGGCACCGACCGTCGGGCGCCACAGTGACGGCTCGACCCTCGCCATCGGGTCTCCCGGCGCCGACCGGATCACCACGGCGATCAGTCAGGTCCTTGCCAGCTTCATCAGCGGCCATATGACGATGGCGGAGGCCGTATGCCACCCTCGCGTCCACGTTCACCGCGCCGGCCGAAGCGATGAAGAGATCAAAGTGGAGACCGACCTCACCATGTATTTCGGGGGGGTCGGTGCGGCCGTCACCCGACCGGACGGCTCGCTTGACGCGGTCGCCGATCCCCGTAGGAACGGGGCAACTCGCATCGTGCGCTGTTGATCACCGGCGGGGTGGCTGCACGACCGCGCCGGCCGGTCTCGGGGCGGCTCAGCGTTCGATCTCGGGTGAGCCGGCTGCTCTCTCGGCGCGAGCCGTGATCAGGTCTGCGGGACGGTGCCACGCAATGTGCGGGAAGCGGGCGTTCAGCGCTGTTGCGTCCGCGGTCATGTCGGTCGTGTCCATGACAAGGGCGGCGCCGGCTTGGCGCGCGACTGTCGGCGCGATCGGTGCTGCCCCGCTGGCGAGCAAGCGCAGCGCACCGCGTGGGATGCGGCGAACCTTCGTCGCGCCGAGCAGGTTCGCCAACTGACGAAGAGTCAGGTTATCCGGGCCGGGCACGTCGATCGTCTGGCCGCGCAACAGTGGGTCCCGAATCGCCTGCTCGACAAGTGCGGCAACGTCCAGTACCGAAACAAAGTTGATCGGGTTGTCCCCGCGCCCGAGGACGAGGGCGGGACCGCCGGTGGCGAGCTTGCCGGCGATGATGCTGGCCCAGGTCTCGAAATAGGCGGACGGACGCAGCACGGTGTGGCCGATTCCGGTGGCGTACAGGTGTTGTTCGGCCGCGTGTTTCGCGCGGTGCAGTGACATCGGATGGTCGGGGCCGGCGTGGAGCACGGACAGCAGGACGAAGTGGCCGACCCCGGCGTCGCTGGCGGCCCGCAGCAGGTTCGCGTTGCCGCGGTCGTCGACCGCTTCCGGGCCGCGATTTCGTCCGCCTGAAAAGCCGTGCATCGCAGACACGACGGTGCGGCATCCGTCCATCGCCCGGGCAAGGGTCCGCGGGTCGCAGACGTCCCCGGCAACCAGCTCCGCGGCAAGCCCGCGACCATGTGCAGGATCGCGGGTGAGCACCCGCACCGAGTGACCCGACGCGGTCAGGCGGCTGACCAATTCGCGTCCTAGTGTTCCGGTGCCCCCGGCCAGCAGAATCACGGCGCACCTGCCGCCCGCTCGACGGCGGCGTTGACGTCCCCACTTGTCGACTCGACCGGCTCAAGGTAGAAGCGTGCCGAGACGATCTGCTCGTCCGCCACCGAGAAGATGATCACACCAGCCATCGCATGCGGCGTGCCGTCGGCACGTGAACCGGTCATTTCCAACTCCGTCCAAACCCGCTCGTCGTCGACCGCCGTTGCGATCACACGCGCGGCGATGTCCGGCACAGCGCCGAAGATCGTCGTCCAGTTGCGCCGGACCTGCTCGCGTCCGCGGAACCCATGCGGCGGGTGCGCCGGCGTCTCGTTGAGATAGCCCGGTGCGAAACAGCCCACCAAGGCGTCCAGGTCGTGCGCGTTGGTCGCCGCCACGAGCCGGGCGATGACGTCGCGTGCGTCCGCCATCGCACACACTCCCGTCGGTGCAACACCTATTGGATCCAGTACTATGGAACGGAACATGCCAGACGTCAACCCCACCCGGCGCTACGACGCCACCCGGCGACGCGAGCAAGCCGCGCGCAGCCGGGACGCCGTCCTCGCCGCCGCACGCCGGCTGATGCTCGAAGACGGCTACGCCGCTACCACGGTGGCGCGGATCGCCGCCGAGGCGGGCACGTCCGTCGACACCATCTACAAGGCCTTTGGCGGCAAGTCCGGCATCGTGCGCGAACTGTGGGAGCGCGGTCTGGCCGGGCGCGGCTCCGTCCCTGCCCCCGCGCGCTCGGACGCGCTCACTTCGACCGCGACAGACCCTGTCCGGGTCCTGCGCGGTTGGGGACAGTTCACCACCGAGCTCGCGCCTGAGGGAGCACCGATCATTCTGCTGATCCGAGCAGCCTCAGCCAACGACCCTGAGATGACGGCACTGCTTACCGAGGCCGAACAGCAACGCCGGGCGCGCATGCGACACAACGCCCGGCAGTTGCTGCGCCGCGGCTGGCTTCGCCCCGGCGTCACGCTCGCCCAGGCGACCGACATTCTGTGGACCTACAGCTCCGCAGAGTTCTACGAGCTGCTCGTCATCAAGTCCGGCTGGCCCGTCAACCGATACGGTCAGTTCATCGCAGACAGCCTCATCGCCGCACTTCTGCCCATCACCCTCAGGACCCGTTGAACGAGCGCAAGACGACCGATCCCCGATAACAGATCACGCCGGACCGGGGGTGCTGGACCGTCCGGCTCGGATCAAGGTCAGCACGGACGCCACGTCTCCGCGCTCGACCGACGTCGCGTGCCACGAGTGGGCAGCGGCGAAACCTAGCAGCGGATCGACCTGATCGGACCGCAACTGCAAGCAGATGGCACCGTCCCGAGCCAAGACCGGCGGGGCCTCGCTCAGCAAACGCCGATACAGACCGAGCCCGTCCTGGTCCCCGCCGACGTACCCCTCGGCGCCGGTATCAGCGGCGCGCTCGAAGTCGGCAGCCGGCACGTGCGGAATGTTGCCCACGACGAGGTCAACCCCGGCGCGCCACGGTGCCGGCAACTGGTCGAACAAGTTCGAAACGGCGACGTCGACGCGTCGGGATAAGCCCAGGCGGTTGGCATTCCGGCGGACCCAGCGCAGGGGCTCGCGCTCCAGGTCGGTGGCCAGGACGTGGGCGGATGGCGCGCCGGACGCGATCGTGAGCGCGATGGCCCCGCAGCCGGTGCCCAGGTCGATGACCCTCGGAGAGGGGCGTGGCGACACCTGTTCGAGGGCAGTGCGGGCCAGCCCTTCGGACTCCCGCCGAGGAAGAAACGTGCCCGCACCGGCAAGGAGGTCCAGCCCGGCGAAGCGGCAGCGCACTGGCAGAGCGACGGCATCACGGAGCCCGGCGGGCACGTGCCGTACCAACGCGCTGGCGGCGCGGTCGCGTCGCCGGCCGGGCACGGCCGATGAGGACGACCCAAGGACCTCCGCCAGCCCGGCGCCCACCCTCGGCCCCAGGCGGTAGCGCTGGGCCACCGACATGAGTAGAGCGGTCTCCCTGCCCACGAGGGCGCGTACTTCATCGATCAGCTCGGAGTTCTCGCGCAACAACCGGGGACCGGCCTGCGCCACAAGGACGAGGCCCTGCGCCCAACCGGGTGCGTCGACCAGGCCGCGCGCGGGAACAGGTACCTCCCCAAGCACAGCTGCTATCGATCGCTCGTGCGGTCGGGTGGAACCGGGGCTGACGGCGCTGACTTCGAGTTGGCAGCCGTCCGGCAGCGTCCACACCGTCCGGCGCGCCGGCCAGGGCACCGGGTTGCCGTCAACCCGTCGCCACAGCCAATCGGCCAGTTTGTCGACGGACTGCTCGACCCGGTGCGCTGAGCGCCGCATCGTCGTCAGGAAGAGGACGGGCCGCCGGGGCGAGCGGTCGAGAACCAAGGCGCCCAGTCCCTCGCTCTCCAGGCTGTGGCGGAGATCCTCCACCACCCGGTCACGGGTGGAGAGCGCCGGGTGCAGTCCTTGATCCATCTCGTCAGCATGCAGCGGCCGTCAAGGTAGCCCGGCGAAGCGGTGTCTGACA
Organism: Jatrophihabitans sp.; assembly: GCA_025924515.1. Taxonomy (GTDB): domain Bacteria; phylum Actinomycetota; class Actinomycetes; order Mycobacteriales; family Jatrophihabitantaceae; genus JAICIE01. The sequence continues at coordinate 19,803 of JAICIE010000030.1, forward strand.
CCAACGCGGCGTGGGGCAAATACGTTGTCAGAGCGCGTCAAAGGGGATGACACGGCAGGTGCCAGTCGGCGGAGGGCCGGTTCGTCGCTTGCGAGCCTCACGCGACGAACCTCTTACCAGGCGTCACCGACTCGATCACGCAGGAGGTCGTCGTCCGGGGCGGCGCGGCAGCCGCCAAGACGGCAACCGCTTACGTCCGGTGCCGATACGCACGGGCCCTGATCACTTTCGCCCGACGCCAACACGTGAGCCGCGTGCCACCACTGGGGCTTATCGGGCGCCCTCATCACGACGTCCGAAGTGCGCGCAGCAGCACCGTCTTCCCCGCCAGGAGCGCGGGTCAAAACCGCTTTTGGGCCGGGCGTGACATCTTGAGGACGACAGCTTTGGCGTTGGCGACTCGGAGACCGAGGTGGAACCGGGAGTGCATCGCAGTGTTGGCCAACACGACCGGCTGCTGGTCGCACGGTCAATACCCTGGCACCGGGAATGAGATGGGGCTAGCTCGCACGGCAAGGGTTACGTCTTCCCACTACCCCACGGCGCAGCCGCCGAGCTAACGGCGTCCACGGCGCACCGGCGGAGCCTCACCCTATGTCGATCCTGGTTTGGAGCGCCGGCGTGCGCTCGTCCGAGCCGACCATGAGAGGCCGTGTTCCGGTAGCGGTGGTCCAGCCACGGTCGGGGGACCAATATTGCAGCTGCCGCGGCGGCACATGCAGCGTAACCGTCTTGAGTTGACCGGACTGCAACGCAACTCGTGCGTAGGCTGCCAGCGCCTTCGGAGCGAACTGCACGCCGCTGGGCGGGCTGTCCGGAGCGCCGAGATACACCTGGGGCACTGCGTCGCCAGCGGTGGCGCCGGTGTTGCGCACTCCGAACGTGACGTTCACGCCGCCATCCGGCGCGCGAGCGGTATGCAGATCCGAGTAGACGAAGGACGTGTACGACAGGCCGTAGCCGAACGGGAAAAGCGGAGTTTCGTTGGCCGCGTCGAAGAACCGGTATCCGATATCGACACCCTCGGAGTAGGTGGTCACCCCGTAGACTCCGTTCGACGTGCGCTCGGGATGGGTTGCTGGTTGGTGAGCGACTTCTTGTCCGAGGGTCTTCGGCCAGGTGAACGGAAGTTTGCCGCCGGGGTTGGTCCTCCCGAGTAGAAGATTGGCGGTGGAATAGCCGCCCTTGTCGCCGGGATACCACATCTCCAGAATGCTTTTTACCTTCGACGCCCACGGCATGCCGACCGGCTGGCCGGTGTTCAACACGACAATTGTGTGAGGGTTGACCCGGGCGACGTCGGCGATGAGCTGATCCTGACGGTCGGGTAACGGACGGGACAGGTCGCCCTCGCTCCACGCGAAGACGAGAGCCGCCTTTGCGTCCTTCGCCGCGGCCACCGCGGCGTCATGGTCGGCATGCTGCTGCGCCGGGGTTACCCACGCGAGCCTCACTTGAAGAGGCTGCCCGGACGAATCCGGCACCGCAGCAAGGCTTATCTTGTGAGGACCGGCAGTTAGCGTGACCGGACACCGGAAATTGGCCAGGCCGTCGGTGGACGGCAGGGGTCCGTTGTCGGTCGGGTGAAATACGCCGTATCGCGGGACCACCCCGGCGTCCTTCCGGACGCCGTCGACGCTGAAGCGGGTGCCGCCGCCGAGGCGCGAGGTGATCAGCCAGTACTGGCCGGTGGTCGGAGCGGTGAGCGTCCCGGTCCAGCTGTAGGGCTTACCGGCCGGAAGCGGATGACCGGACTTGTCGGTGTAATCGATTTGCTGGTCTGGCTGAGTAGTGCCGTCCGGGTTGGTGCGGACGAGGTGGGACAGGGCCGACGCGGGTACGGGACGGCCTGTCATGTCGTCGGCCACGGCGTAGTGCAGGTGCACGTCGGGTTGGCCGGCCAGCAGACGCTGCAGCACTTGGTAAGTGCCGGTTTGCTGGCTGACGAGCCCGCCCGACTTTTCTCCGCCGCCGTCGGTCGCGATCGTTTGTCCCGCGCCTGGGCCGATCAGGGCAAGGTTGGACAGGTCGGCGGGCGTCAGTGGCAGCGTCGAGTCCGTGTTTCGCAGCAGGACGGCGGCCTTCTCGCCGGTCTGCTGGACGATGGCTTCGTCCTGGGCGACCGGGAGGGGTGTGATCGTGTGCTTGGACCCGCCGGATAGGAGGCCGAACCGGTCGTACTGATCGAGGATGCGTCCGACCGCTTGATCGATGCGCCGCAGCGAGACGCTGCCAGAGGCAATGGCCGCCCTCAGCTGGTCCGGACAGAAGTAGACGCCGGGATCGCCGGTCACGGTACAGGCGTCGACGCGGTATTCGCCGTTGGCCTTCGGCGGGAACACGAAGGAGAAGCCGCCCATCTCCATGTCGAGTCCGGCATTGATGTCACTCGTGGCGTGGGTGGCTCCCCAATCTGAGGTGACAAAGCCGTGAAAGCCGAGCTCGTTGCGCAAGATGCCGGTGAGGGTGCCGCGGTTGCCACACGCCTGCGCGCCGTTCACCAGATTGTAGGAGCACATGATGGCCGACACGCCAACTCGCACCGCTGCGGCGAACGGCGCCAGATACATCTCGTGCAGCGCTTGTTGGTTGACGACAACGTCTTTGGCGCCGTCGTAAGCGATGTAGTGCTTGGCCTCAGCCATGACGTGGTTCTGCTGAATCCCTTGGATCTCGGCAGCGCCTGTGTTGCCGGTAAGCAGGGGGTCTTCCCCGAAGGTGTTGAAGCCCCGCTCCCAGCTCGTGTCACGGTCCATGTTCACGAACGGTTCGAGCACCACGTCCTGGCCCAGGGCACGCGCCTCCCGACCGATCACCGCACCATTCTGTGCGGCGAGCGAGGAGTCGAAGGTCGCCGCGACCCCCATGGTGTCCGTCAGGCCGACCGAAACACGCTTGTTGATCACACCGGGGGGTCCGTCGGACAGCCGCAACGACGGGATCCCCAACCGGGGCACACCCGGCAAGAAGCCGGCGGCAAGGGTATCGGCCGCGCCAGCTTCGACGCTGCCCTTGAGCATGGAGAGTTTCTCGTCGAGCGTCATCTCACTTAGGAGGGTGTTGACCCGCGGGCTGTCGGTCGGCTGCGTGATTCCGCCCGGCCCGATGGTCGGCTTCGCCGCGATGGCATCGGACGGACCGGGCGCCACGAGGCACAGCGCTACCATGCCCAAAGCCGTCATATAGGAATAAGCCAGCGTTCGTGGGGACCACGTCATGGCCATCGGCTCCGATCGGAAGAAACTCCAAAATCCTGCTCTGTCGCTGCCGAACAGTTTCCTCGTATCCACCCGCCGCGCTAGCCTGAATTGCGAGCGCAAGTTGAGCGAGTTTGGGTCAGCCGGCTTCCGCGGCGGACTTGCGCTGCGCCGCGCCCACGCGGGCGTCGAGGCTATGCAACTGCAGACACCTCCGGTTGGCGCTCGGGCGCCTCGCGTTTCACCTCGGAGGGATCCGTCGTGGTGGCGTAGAGCTCGACTTGGTTGCCGCTGGGATGTTCGACGCGCTGCCTCGAGCCGGTTCGGACGGTTGGGGGTAGGAGCGGTATGTTTACCGCGCGGCGAGGTTATCCGGCCTCGGCAGCATGGCCACGAGTCGGGCCAACTCGACCCGGGTTCGCACGCCGAGTACCGCACACGCGCGGCGCAAGTGGTAATCGACCGTCTTGGGGCTGAGAAACAATGCTGCGGCCGCCTCCCGGTTGGTTGCGCCGGCCGAGACCTTCAGCACGACCTGCAACTGCTGCGCGGTCAGTTGCGCGAGCGCCGGTGATGCAGCCGCCGGAGCGCCGGGCGCCCGGTCGCCCGCGGCGCGGCGCTCCAAGTCGCAGCGTTCGGCCCAATGCACCGCGCCGAGTTCCCGGAACCCGGCCGCCGCGTCTGCGAGGACCTGCCTAGCTTCTGCCAGCCGACGCTTGCGTCGCAGCATCGCACCGAGCTCGAGTTCGGAACGGCAGCGCTCGTACGGCTGTCGCAGCTGGGTGTCGAACACGGCAATGCTCTCCCTGAGCCACCCCTCGCAGTCCGGGGCGTCTGAGAGAAGTTGGGCGCGGCACCGCAACTCCGCTGCCGCGGCCCATCGGCTGCCGGACCGTTCTGCCGCGGAGCGCAGATATTGACACATGTCCGCTGCATCAACGAGACGCCCGGTCCGAAGCAACGCCTCGACTCGGTCGGCGTGATACGGGACGACGGACGGCTGCCCCATTTCGACGGCGACCGCTAGCTTGTGCGCACGGTCGAGGTGCGCGGCGGCCAGCTGGCCTTGTCCGCGCGCTAGTTCATAGGCGCCATAGCTGTGCCGCGCGTACAGCTCTACGGGAGTGAGGCCGGTCTGGGTGGCAACCTGGAGCGCGCGGCGTAGATACCGCTCACAATCGGGACCGGCCCCGGTGAGGCCAGCGGTGAGCCCCGCGATCGACAAGGTGAAGCCGATAAGCCCGGACTGTCCAGCGGTGTCGGCGAGCTCGACCGCTTCAGCAGCGCTGGCGCGGGCGTGGGCCCACAAGCCAGCGCGCCAGTGCACCTCGGCGTCGACCGACAGCGCGTACGGCAACCACGAGAGGAGGCTCCGGCTCCGTAACGCCGCGATCGCCAGTTGCGATATCTGCATAGCGAAGGCGAGGTCCTCCTGCCATTCCGCCGTCTGCGCAATCGTCCAGAGCGTCATGGGGCTGGCCTCGGCGAGCGCTTCGGCGGCGTCGCGGCTGACCAGGGCGCTCACCGGCGTGGCGTGGGCGCAGCCACGAGCGAGCGTGAAGGCGTGTGCCGCCCAGGTCGTGGCGATGAAGCGATCTCGGTCAGCCAGCTGGTCCGCCAACTCCAGTGACCGTTTGGTGACGGTCACGGACTCGGCGAGCTTTCCTCGGTTCTCGTAGGCGGCGGCGAGCAGGCCGAAGGCGATGACCGCGCGACGCCGGTCCAAGTGAGCGAGCCTCTCGGCGTCGGCCGTGAGCCCGGGCAGGTCGGCATCGGCGGTGCTGTGCCAGACCGCAGCCTCACATTTCACGAGCATTGCTTCGGCCGTGACCTCGCCCTGGTCGCGATCCTGCACCGTTGCAGGCGCGGCGGAGGTCTGCCCGAGCACCTCAACGATCCACTTGCGGCACGCGTCGCCGTCCCCGGCGGCGAGAAATCCCACCGCTGCATGCAGGGCTCGGCGACGTCGTGCGCTCGGCTCAGCAGTGAGGTGGGCGCTACGGGCCCATGCTCTGGCCGCGGCGCCGTCCCCCGCCCGGGCGGCGATCGACGCGGCAGCGCGCTCAGCGGCCGCTGCAATGACGTGGGGCGCGGCTCCGCCGAGGTCGAGATGGTGGGCATGCCGCTCCACATCCACATTCTCGTTGAGGTCGGCCAGGGTGAGATGAATATGTCGCCGAGTCGCTTCCGGAAGGGCCTGGTATGCCGCTGAACGGCGGAGTGGGTGCGTGAATTGCACCGCTGGAGCGGGCGTCACCATGCCGGCCTCGACAGCGCGGTCGAGATCGCCGACGTTCAAGCCCAGCGAGACCAGCGCGGGCTGCACCAGTACTGCTTGGCTCCCCGTCGCCGCCACGACGCCGAGCGCCTCTCGAGTGCGCGCAGGGAGCTCGGCGATCTGGGCTCCGAAGCTCACCTTGCCGCGCTCACCGAGCGGCAGCGGATCCGGAATCGGCTCGGACCCTGCCAGCTGGGAAGCGGTGAGACGCGGAGCGAGTTCACGCAGCGCGAGGGGATTGCCGCCCGAGCGGACGCGGAGCGTCTCGCAGACTCCCGATGGCGCCGGTGGCAGGTCCGGTTGCTCATGCGTGAGCAGCTCACGGATGTCCCCGGCCGACAACGGAGTCAAGACGTGTGTTGGCAGGTCCCGCGGAAAGTAACTTGCGACACCAGCGCGTTCAGCCAGTAGGATCGCGACCGCGTCGGCGTAGAGCCGACGAGTCACGAAAGTGATCAAAGCGGCGGATGCACGGTCAACCCAGTGTGCGTCGTCGACGATAAGGAGCACCGGCCTGCAGTCCGCAGCGGCTGCGACGACGGAGAGTGCAGCCGCCGACACGCCGTACGGGTCGGCGACCGCAGACGGTCTGCCGTCGATGACATCTCGGACGACTGCACGCGCCTCGGAAGGACGATCGTCGGACACTTGCAGCAGGGGCCGCAGCAACTGGCTTGCTGTCGCCATGGTGAATTCGGATTCCCACTGCATGCCGGCACAGGACACGGTCAAAAAATTGTCCTCGCCGGCTCGAGCAATGGCCTCGTGACACAGAAGCGTTTTTCCGAAGCCCGGTTCACCGACCACCCTCAGCACGGCGGCGCGGGATCTGCGTGCACTAGCGAGAAGGTCACTCAGGTCGCGTTCAGCAGTCGCGCGACCGAACGTGGCGTTCACAAGATCCCCCCGCGCCGAAGTGCACCCGGCCTCGCGAATGTGCTACTCGTGAAGCTGGCTAGGACAGCGCTGTCGGAGCGTTACCCTAGCGTGGAAACCCACCGCCCCGGCGCCGACTCAACAAATCCTCAGCCGGGGCTGAATGCAGGCACCATTCCGATCGACCGGAGCATCTCGACCGGAATGGCCGCAATCCGCAGCGGTGGGCGTCGACGAGCCGCGGCACAACTACATGAAAGTCCCGAAGGCGTCGTCTATCCGCCACAATCGGATTCCCGCTCGGCTGTGACCGCGATCGGCGCCAGTGACGCGCTCACTCGCGTTCAGGAATCGGCCCGGATACGGATAGTGACTTCAATACGTCCTGACTCAGCCGCGGTCCCGGGCGGCGATCACGATGCGACCGTCCCGAGGCCGCCACTCCCCGCTTATTAACTGGCAACCCAGGAGTCGGATCACCATGCCGCAGGAGCGTGTCGGTCCTGGTGCCAGCGAGCCTTCGACCAAGAACCTACTCACCGTCAGCGCGGGGCCGCTCCCGCCTCGGTCGGACACGGCTTAGGGACCGATCTTGTCTTCAACCGCGACGCTAGGCGAACGCCCGATGACGCCACCATCCACGCGCGCTAGCTTGCATCCACGATGCGATCAACTTCCCGCCTAGGTAGCGACCCGAAACGGACGTAGGAACCTCCCTTTGAGGGGCGGGCCCCCTCGGCGCTGTGGTGGGAAGTCGTGATCAACCAGCGCGGTTGTGGCCGAGCGCGCCATGCGGCTACCACGGAAGAGGCAGGTCACGATGCTCGGTATTCACCGCCCCGCCCGCTGGCTGTTCGGAATTGTTGTAGCGGTACTCGTGGTTGGGCTTGCGGGGGTTTCGGACAGCTCGGGTCGGCGCGCCGGAGCCGCCGTCTCGGCGCGCCCGAACATCGTTTTCGTGATGGCCGACGATCTGTCCATGAACCTTCTAAAATTTATGCCGAATGTTCAGAGGTTGGCGGCCGACGGGGTGTCGCTGGCTCGCTACTACGTCGTCGACTCGTTATGTTGCCCGTCCCGTACCTCCATCATGACCGGGGAATACCCGCACAACACCGGCGTGTTCACAAATGTTTGGCCGGACGGCGGCTATCTCGCCTTCGTTGCCGCCCAAGACGGAAACAAGACCTTCGCGGTGGCGCTGCAGAAATCCGGATATCGCACCGCGCTGATGGGAAAGTTCCTCAACGGCTATCGGGCGAGCGACCCGGCGGCCCCCGGCTGGACCAAGTGGGTCTCCACCGGTAACGGTTACGCCGAATTCAACTACACGCTCAATGTCAACGGTCACTTGGAGCACCACGGCAGTGCCCCTAGCGACTATCTCACCGACGTCCTCAGTGACAAAGCAGCCGCGTTCGTGCGGTCCTCGGTGGCGGCAAGCGCGCCGTTCTTCCTGGAGGTGACCACCTTCGCGCCCCACAAGCCGGAGGTGCCTGCGCCTCGCTACGCCACCGCCTATTCGACCAGCGAGCTGCCGAAGACAGCCGCATTCAACACCCTGCCCGTGAACCCGCCGTCCTGGATGCGGGCCATTCCCGGAATGGACAGCACCGACCTCGCCTACGCCCAAGCGAAGTGGCTCGCACGGCTGCGTTCGGTCCTGGCCATTGACGATCTCGTCGGCAGGCTTCGGACCGAGCTCGCCACCCTCGGCGTCGCCAAGAACACTTACGTGATCTTCACCTCCGACAACGGCTTCCATCTCGGCGACCACCGGTTGGTCTACGGCAAGCAAACCGCCTTCGACACCGACATCCAGGTTCCGCTCCTCGTTGCCGGCCCGGGGGTCCCGGCCGGCTGGACGAACCGCCAAATGATTTCTAGCATCGATCTCGCCCCAACCTTCGAACACATCGCAGGTGTGCCCGTGCCCGCCACAGTGGACGGTGTCAGCATGCTGCGGCAGTGGCACGGGCAGGTCCCGACCGGCTGGCAGCAGGCGATCCTGATCGAACATCACCTGTCGGCCGGCCGGGTCACCGACCCGGACGCGCAGGAGATCGAGCCACCCAACTACGAGGCCGTCCGCACTAGCACCGGGCTCTACGCGGAATACCCGCCCGGAGACGAGGCCGAGTACTACAACACCAGCACCGATCCCTGGGAACTGCACGACGTTCCGGGGCAAGCGCCCGCCGGACTTCCTACTCAGTTGCACCGTCTGGAGAACTGCATCGGCGCCCCTCAATGTCAGGCCGCCGCCGGCGCCAGCTGACGCGCCGCCGCCGCCGCTATCGGTTCGGGTGCGCCTCGACCTGCTCCTCGGAAGGGTAAACGCCTTCGCCATCCTGGGCATCGCTTATCAGGCGGGGTGGCACCCGGAGGTGCGAGCAGCCGGGTGCGGTGGCCGTAGGCGCGCCGGCAAGTCGGGTCGATACAGCGCTGGTTCGGCAATCCTTGACATCGAGAGGTTCCTCGCGATTCAGTCGCGCCTCTCTCATCGGGTGTGGAGATACAACCCGCATCACGTCGTGCCCGGATCGGCGTCTCGACACGCAACCCCCTGCCCCGGCCCGTAACCGCCGACTGGTCGGTACCACAGACGGGAAGAGGGTCCGTGGAAAAAGGGGATCTGCGCAGCACTGAATGGTCGTTCGTGCCCACACGGCGAACATTTCTGCCGCGGGTGCCCGACGAGGCACACATCACGCCGACCCGTTGCTGAGTGCGGTGGTGGCCAGGAACGGCGCGCTCCGTCGACCGGCCCGTCAGCCGAACCGAGTGCTGTGATCTCCTTCGTCACAGCGAGGAGCACGCTGCGGAAGGCGGGATGGTGATGGCATCACGAACAGGCGTCGGGCTGTCCGAGGTGCAGCTGGACCGTCTACGGGAGCAAATCGCCGCCGGACGCAAACCGCGGGTGCGGGTGTCCGGGCCGCAGTTCGCCAATCATCCGACCGGAACCGTGCTGGCGGTAGGCACCCCGGAAGCCGATGGGGACGACTTCGTCACAATACGTGTGAACGTGCGCGGCGTGACGGACGAGTTGCGCTTCTCCCCGCATGAGCTGACCGCGGCCGCAACGTCGGGTCGACCCGGCCGGGCCGCCTCGCGCCCGGATCGAGCCGCTGTTGGCCAGCAGGATGTTGAGCCGGAGGAGTCCGTCGCCTTGAGGACGGCGGCATCTGCGCAGACACCGGCGGCCACGAGGACGACCGCACCCACGAGAAAGGTCGAGCCGGCAAAAAGGACCGTGGACGCAAACAAGGCCGCGCCGGTGAAACGAGCGGCACCGGCTCGCGGCGTCGCGAACGACCACAGGGCACCGCGGACACAGAAGGCGCCCGGACCGGCAACGGCTGACGTCGCGTCACCGCGGTCGCGCGGCGGTGCCCGCGCGGCTGCGCGACTCACCGCGGGAGCGGCCGGGTCCAGCCGTCGGCGCGGTGCTCCACTGCCGACTGTGTCGGTGACCCTCACCTCCGCCGGTGCGGCGTGGTTCGTCTCGGCTCATCGCGGATCGCGGGCGATCGTCAAAAATGTGCCCGTATCGCCCGGTGTCGTCTCTGCCATCGCGGAGATCCTCGGACTTGCTGCGGTAGGCGATGCGGTCGCCGCCGTCAATGACGTGGCGCTGCAGGAGGCACAAGGGCGCGCGGCTGCACTCCGTGCCGAACTTGCGGCGCTTGAGGCGGAAGTTGACAGCCACCGACGGCCGTGAGCGCCAGCAGCTCGCCACCTGCCAGGGCGGTGCACTCTTCCGCGGTTTTGGGCCGGCCGCAGTTCATGCCGAAGGACACCTGCTGACCCGCCCCGGATGCGCCGGGAGTAAAGACCATTGTGTCGCCGTGGACCCCACAACACGCGGCTGTGTCCCTGGCGTCTGGCGGCCGGACACCTTGTGGACCCTCCCGACCAGGTCATCATTGCGGGTGGAAGAGGCTCGGCCGTCGCGATCGGTGTAGAGAGGACCTCGTCACCAGGACATCCCATCGCGATCGCCCATTTCGGCCGGGCGATACCGATGGCCTGTACCTGTGAAGTCGCTATGGGGGCGTGGGCCGCAGTGCTCCTGCCCGTGGCCGCGGTGACGTTGCCCCAGGGTGAGGCCTGAACGCGACCAGCGGTCGATTCGCGGCCCGCCAGGCTGAACCGAGACCGTAAGTCGAGCTGCGAAGACCGCCGGGTCAGGACCGCGCGATTTCCTCGGCAAGGGCAGCAACGGTTGCGCAGAGATGGTCGTCCTCGGCAAGTCCAGGGTCGAGCAGGGCGAGGACGGCCCGAGCGCTCTCGACGGCGTCGAACATTCGTCCGGCGGCCAT
>JAICIE010000031.1 GCA_025924515.1 Jatrophihabitans sp.
AGCGCTCGACCGATAAAGCGAGCACCAGACGGAAGTCGGCGATCCGGAACGTTGTGCTCGACAGCGCTGCGACAGGCTCCGTGCAGAACGAACCGCTACGGACGAGTCGGTGACGGCGAGGTCCTCTCACGCCTAACGGACACGCATCGAGCGGTTTTTGGCGGAAAACAGCTATTTCGGACGACTTGGCCGAAGCTGCCTACGAGCGCACGCGTTTCGACAGGAGGTGCTGAGGCCTCTTAGGTGCGGAACGGGGCTGTTGTCCCGCCGGTGCCGGCACACCTCTTGTCCAGGTGGATCAGCACGTCCAGACTAGGGCCAGCCTCGAGGAGGGCACATTCATGAGCACCCCTACCAAGCAGCAGTTGAGCTTCGAGCCGCCCGGCCCAGGGCCGTGGGAGCTGGATCCGGTGCACTTCCCTCGGCCGGTCACCGGCTATTGGGCGGAAATGCATCCGAGGGCCTTCAGCCTCGGGTACGGCGACTTCATGGCGTATTACGGCCTCCCGCTGCAGACCAGACTGACGGCCTATCCCAACGGCTTCTCCTACGGACAGATGCAGCCGGTCGCGCCCGACGTATTCCCGGAGCGCTTGCAGCGCGCCGCGGAAGTATTCGATCGCAAGGTGTGGCGCGATCAAGCGAAGGAGTGGAGCGAGATCCGCAAGCCGGCATCGGTCCGAGCCCATCGCGAGATACAGGCGATCGACCCGGAACAACTGACCGATGACGCGCTGGCGGCCTACCTGCGTCGCTGCCGCGACCACCACGCCGCGATGGTCCGACAGCATATGGCGTTCACCGGCACCGCCGTCATCCCGCCGGGTGACTTCCTGGCCCACACCAGGGAATGGACCGGCTTACCGGCGGTAAAGCTGCTCGGGCTGATGCGAGGCGCATCTCCGATCTCCGGTGGTGGGTCCCCCGAGCACAGTCAGCTGGTAGCGGCTTATCGGTCCGACACAGCCGCACGAGCGGCCCTGGATGCGGACGACGAACCGGGAGCATTGCTCGAGCGACTGCGGCGCGAACCCACCGCGACCGGTCAGGCGCTCAACGACTACCTGGACTTCGTCGGCTATCGGCTGCTCGACGGATTCGACATCTCGGGCCGCTACGCGCTGGAGCTGCCCGACGTCCTGATCCGCTCCATTTGCGCTGCCATCGACGAGGCGGAAGAGGCAGCGGACATCGACGCGCAGGCAGCGGAGATCGGCAGTCACGTCCCGGAGAAGCATCGGGCGGAATATGAGGCACTGTTGGCGGAAGCGCGCATCGGCTACCGGGTACGCGACGAGCGCGGCGTCTACAGCGACATCTGGGCGTCCGGGCTGATGCGCCGTGCCGCCCTGGCGGCCGGTCGCAGGCTCGCCGAGCGCGGCCGTTTGCACGACTCCGAGCACTTCGTTTTCGCGGACATCGATGAAATGTGCGCGATGCTCGCCGGGTCGCCAACGCCGACGGCCGACACGCTGGCCGCGCGCCTCGCCTACCACAAGACATACACCGCGAAGGACGCCCCGGCGCATCTGGGCGATGACCCGATGCCGCCGCCCGATCCCTCGACGCTCCCGCCGCCCATGGCCCGGCTCATGGCTGCCGTAGCGATTGCGTTGGGCGAAATGTTCGCGAGCTCCCATGAGGAGCACGAGGCCACCGTCATCCGCGGCCTGCCCGCGAGCTCCGGCGTACGGGAGGGAATCGCCCGGCGTGTCGCCGGCCCAGCAGATTTCGACAGCATCCGGCGGGGCGACGTGCTGCTCACTGAGTCGACCACCGAGGCGTTCAACATCCTGCTGCCCTTGCTCACAGGGATCATCACCGACAGCGGCGGGGCACTGTCGCATGCGGCGATCGTCGCACGTGAGTACGGCATCCCGGGTGTCGTCGGCACTCGCGACGCCACCGCGCAGATTCCGGACGGCACCCGTGTACGGGTGGACGGTGACGCCGGTGTCGTGACGGTGCTCGAGTGAGCGGCATCGTGCCGCTCGCCGGCGCGGACGAGGAAGCGCTATACGGCGCGAAAGCCGTGGGCCTCGGCGATGCCCTGCGTGCCGGACTGCCCGTCCCGCAGGGTGTCGCCCTGCCCGGACCGGAGGTGGGCGCCATCGCGGCGGGCGAGATCCCTACCACGGCCGCGCTGCGCGACGCGGTGCGACTCCTACCGACCCCACTCGCCGTGCGGTCGTCCTGTGTCGACGAGGACAGCGCCGGAGCCAGCTTCGCCGGCCAGCACCTGACCGTCCTCAACGTGCCGTCGGTCGACGACCTGGAGGCGGCGATCCGGAAGATCTGGTGGTCGGCCAACTCCGACTCGGCCATCACCTACCGCAAGCGACTCGGCGTGTTCGCCCGGCCGAGCGTGGGTGTCGTCGTGCAGTCACTGCTGCAGTCGGACACCGCAGGCGTGATGTTCACCCGCAATCCGATCACGGGCGCAGACGAGCGGCTGATCGAGGCGAGCTGGGGCCTGGGGGAAGCGGTGGTTTCCGGGCGGGTCATTCCCGACTCCTACCGGGTGGCTCGCGGCGGCGACGTACTCGACCGTCGGCCAGGATTCAAGAAGATCGCTATCCGCGCCGCCCCCGACGGCGGCACTTCGGACGAGGAGGTTGCAGCGGATCTGGTGGAGTCGCTGTGTTTGCGTGACGAACAGTTGGAAGCCTTGTCGGCGCTCGCCGACGACTGCGAGCGCGTCTATGGCGCAGGACGTGACATCGAGTGGGCCTTCACCGGTGGAGACCTCTACCTGCTGCAGTGCCGCGCGGTGACGACCTCAGCCGGGGGTGTGCCGGCGGCGACAGCGGCGGCGGCGCCGCCCTCGAGCGAGTCACTCCTCCATGTGCCACTGTTCTCAGATCTCGCCCCGTCGGACCGCGTGGCCATCGCTCGACTGTTCAAAGAGCGGGCGTTCGCGCCGGGGGAGACGGTCACCAAGGAGGGGTCGGAGGGGGCGGCGTTCTACCTTATCGATCGCGGCACAGCCACCGTAACCGCGCGGGGTGAATTTCGACGAACCTTGCATCCAGGTGAGTACTTCGGCGAGATCGCACTCATCGACCAGGGTGCCCGCTCAGCCACGGTGACCGCTGACGACGAGCTCGTGTGCCACGGGATCACACTGTGGGACTTCCGTCCGCTGGTGCGCAACAATCCGGCCATCGCATGGACGCTGCTGCAGACGCTCGCGCGCATGCTGCGCGAGGCCACTGACGCGGGCCCGACTTCACTCCCATCGCCGTGGGGCATAGCGTCCGGCCAGTCCGCCGATGTGCTCGGGGCTCCGAGACGGTGAGCGTAAGTCGTTCGCGTGAGGTGGGTCCGTCCTCGGGCGCTCCGGCGTCCGCTGTCCGGGCGGAGGAGGCCTTCGGCCGGTGAACCCCCCACGGCCGCGTCGAGTCCAAGGCCGGCGAGACGCCGTCCGACCTTGGATACTTCGGGGCCGAGGGCCTATCCACCTCTCGAAGTGGCGAGCAGCGGACGCCACCGCTCTGGTGCCTGGTGGCCCTGCGGGTAGCAGAGTCCTTCGCCCGAACCTGGGCGTCGTGCAGTTGGATTGGGTCGCGGCGCCCGCCGTGACTTCGCAAATGGTCCCCGTCACCGGGCAGGACACACATGTCATCGGTCGCAGTGATCACCGGCGCCAGCAGCGGAATCGGGCTGGCGACCACCCGGGCCCTGGCCGCCGCCGGCTGGACCGTCGTCGCCACCGCTCGCCGCCCAGCCGCGGCGCACGCGTTGCGGGAGCTCGCCGCTGAAGGTCCCGGGGTGCAGCTTAAGAGCCTCGATGTGACCAGCGACGAATCGGTGCAGGAATGCATCGGGTCGATACTCGCCGAGCTGGGCAACATCGACCTGCTGGTCAACAACGCCGGCGCCGGGCATCGCGGAACGTTGTAGCAGCTCACCCTGCACGATCTCGCGGATGTCATGGAGCTGAACTTTTTGGGGGTGGCGCGCGTTACGAAAGCCGTTCTGCCGACGATGCGGGCGGCTCGGTCCGGTCGGGTCATCACAGTGACAAGTCTCAACGGCATCGTCGCCTTACCGTTCAGCGACGCCTACAACGCCGCCAAATTCGCCGTCGAGGGCCTGATGGAGAGTCTCGCGGCGGTGATGCTCGAGTTCAACGTCTACATCTCAGTGCTGGAACCGGGGCCGGTACGAACCGCGTTCTTCGCCAACGTCGGCGGGCACGTGGACACAATCGACGACGACGATCCCTACCGTGAGCTCATCAGCCGATTCAATAAGACAATGGCCGACCTGGGCGCAGCGGGCCAGTCCGCCGACTCGGTGGCCGAAGCCATCCGCGAGATTGCTGCGGACCCATCACCTGCACTGCGGTACCAACCCTCCGACCAGGCGCGGGCGATTGCCTCTCAGAAACTCGTCGATCCAACGGGGCGCAGCGTCCTCGCCGCAACCGGTCGCCTGCTCCGCTTCCGAACCGACGGCACCTCGCGCGGACGGTGATCGCAGAGGAAGAAGCGGTACTCGCTACTTCCTCTGCGCGACACTACAGTCCGAAGGCGGCGCGTAGATCCGCCGCCGTTGCAGCGTTGCGGAGCTTCGTGGCGCCGATGTTGCTGTCGAACCAGCGGGTGACGCTGTAGTGGTTGAAGGTTCCGGATACGGACTTTCCATGCAGTCGCGGGTCGATGGCGACCAAGGCCACCCGGTTGCCTTGGCTGCCGTCGTCCTCGTCGAAGGTGATGAGGATGGTGAGCCGTCCGGCGGCGTAATCCGGTCCGTTCATCAGCTTCGGTATCCAGCCGGCGAGCCAATTGTCGACCGTCGACAGCTGGCAATCGTGCCCGTCGTTGCACAGGTTCGGTGTCATCTGCCCGGTGGCCGGGAGTCTGCTGGCGTTGATGTCACTGAGCAAGTTGCCGCTGGACGTTGTGCCCATCGGCACGTCGTCGGCCTTGCAGTGGGTGCGTTCGGCCGAGGCGCTGAAGTACGCCCACTCGTTGTGCTTGACGGCGTACTCGCCGGAGCTGCTGAGATCGCAGTTGCTCGGCATCGACTCGGCGTAGGTCTTCGCCGTTCTGCCCATCGCCATGGTCTGATCGAAAACAGACTGACCGCTGATCGGGTGCGAGCTCGGTGGGTTGTCGTCGGTGACGCCGAAGGTGCTGCCACCGCCCAGCGCCAGATAGTTCGGCAGCGAGGGATGCGTCACGGCGAAATAGCTGGTTGCCAGGCCGTACGTGTGCGCCCAACCGGACAGGTGCGGCATCTGCGCCAGCGCCTCGGATTCGCTGTGGTTCTCCAGCACGATCAGCATCAATTTGTGGCCGCCCGACGAGGACGTCGACGTCGACGTGGGTGTGGCCGTGGCCGTGGCCGTGGTGGAGGCCGGTGTGGGTGTTGGACTCGGCGTTGGCGACTGCGTCGCGGTGGACGTCGGCGACGGGGACGGTGTGGTGCAGTCCCGATCGTTGTGGAGGGCGTCGAGGTAGGCTCCGTGACCGGTGGAGCTGAGCCAGGTGGTTCCCGATTCGATCGACGTCCCCTCCAGCCACTCGTTGTAGGTCGTGACCAGCCGCAGCGCGGCCGCAGAACAGTTCATGTCGTGGATGTCGCGGACCCAACGGTTCGGATCGCGCGCCAACCGCGGCGAGGACTCGCTGTACTTGTAGAAGCCGGGCGAGATGGTGAACGAGTGCGCGCCCTGACTGTCCTCTGCCACCGCCGGACCGTACTGATGCCAGTTGCTCGGCTGACTGCCGCACGTGCTGTAACCGGCGAAGACCTTGAGCACCAGGTAGAAGTGTTGCGCCGCCGCCTCGTTCGCGGCAGCCCATCGGGCGGCCGCGCCGCACCCGTCGCCCGCGTCGCCGAAAACGAATAGCGCCGGCTTGCCGCCGATCCACAAGTAGTTCGGGTCCGCGGTGTAGTGCGCCGACAGATAGTTCAAATCCTGGGTGATCTGCCCCGCCGACGGGTTCGGAGAGCCGGGCACCCGCGAGATCGCGTTGCCTTCTGCCTCGTAGTACGGCACCACCCGCAGCGATGTGCCGTTCGCCGCAGACAGCAGAGAGCTGAACCGCGCGTCCGCCGTGCTGCCCTGGCCCCACCAACTCGACACGGTGAACCGGAACCCGCCGTACAACATGTCGTTCACCTGTCGGCTCAGGACATCGCCAGTCTGGTAATAACCCGCCGACGGCTTGTAGTGGCTCGCCGGATATACCCCCGACTGCGTCCAGTTCTCGGGGTACCAGGGGTAGTAGAAGGCCCCGCGCGCCGGCAGGGTGATCGACGCGTGTGTCGCAGCGGTCGCAGAAGCGCCGGTCTGGGGCGTGGCGGCGAGCACCGCCACTCCAGCCGTTGCGACGGCCAGGGCACTGACGATGGGCAAAACGGATAGGCGCGATCCACGGCTCATGTGGGGCTCCCGTTCCAGGGGTCGATCTCTGTGGCGACCCGGCGCTTGTGACCTACCTCACCGGCACCTTACAGCACGTACACGGTCGTTTAACAAGTCCCATTTCCATTGATTTCCCGCGAAGGGTATTCATCCTGCGTGCACCAGCGAGCGGGTCGCGTCTTGGATCTTGATATTCAGAGCCCGGTGCTATCTGCGCCCGGCCGCGCGCTGGTGACGGTTGCCTGTCCAACTACCAGGCACTGCTGCACTTGCGATGCCGGGCGTAGAGCTGTGAGTTCGCAACGTCCGCTAGGCCAACGCCTCGAAAACTTTCCGATGCAGTTTTCGATTGACCAAGTCCGGCGCGCTGCGGGCCGTGCGGAAACCCGCGACGGCGCCGGCCGCGGACATCAGCGCTCGGAGCGCAAGGCGGCCGACGAAATCTGCGCCGGGTACGAAATAGATGTTGAGGGCCGGCACTACAGGGCCTGCAGGAGTCGCACCGGCCCGACGGCTTGGGGCTTCACTGGCATTGACCGCGGACGGTGTGCGATGCGTTGTGGCCGGAGTACCGCGGCGGGGTGTCACGTCGATCATCCTGGCGTTTATTAAGGTGGCCGCATTCAATGTCGTTCGGGCGCGAGAGGAGTGGCTTCGTGATTTGATGTGGGCCCACTTCGACACCGACGGGGGGCCTCGGATGCCCCCACTGAAGGCGGCAAGGGATCCATCAAAAAGATCAAGTGAATCGGGCGACCGCTCCTGAAATCACCTCCGCCGCCATCGACCGATCCGCTGCATCGATCGCTTGTGCACCGCCCACCTCGACCAGCTTTCGCGTGCGTCGACGCGGGCTCTCGGAACCCGCGACGTGGCTTACGCCCCAATCCTCACCACAGCTACGACACCTACCCTAGGACCCTAGATCGAGTGGTGGGCTTGGCATCCTACGGACACCTTTCGGCGACCCGCGGCTAGTAGATCGATAACCGCTGATGACCGAACATATTGCCAGTAGCCGTCGATGACATCCGCGACCCAGATATCCCGGGCGGCCGTGTCACAGATTGTCGTTCCGAGGGTCGAAATCAGCCGATCCGCGACGTGATTTGTGGCGTCCTTATGTAACGGGACGTTCGACCCTTCGCCGCCCGTGACGGGCAGGTGTACGGTGCGCCGCGCGCATTTCGTGCGCCTATCACGCTCGAAGTGAGGAGGTGGCATGACGGAGGATCATCGCGCGCCGAGCAGGCGCAACTTTTCACGCGCCCCGCCTTAGTCCGAAGCACGACGTTCGCCGCTGTTGTACTCAATTCTGGGGTCTGTGCCGTGACGGCCGGTCGAATTGGTGAGTCTTCTCGCTGAAGCATGTCAACTGAAGTGTCCAAAGCATGACAAATATTTCGGGGGTCGCTCGAATGTCAATGCGAACGAAGATGCATAGGGTCAATGAACCTCGACCGCGCCGGGCGCTGTTTGCCGTCGCGGCGGTCGTCGCCACTGCGACGGCTCTGACGCTGACAGCCGGATCGGCCAGCGCCGTCCATGACACCGGCGCTTTTGAGCTCGACGGCAACGCGGTCAACGGCCCCGCGCCCGGTGACGACTGGGACAACGTGTGTCACCAGGTTCTGCACAGTGACTGCGGCACCACCAGCGACACGTCCGCGGCGGGCGGCGCGACCGCGGTGGACTGGGTCGCCGAGCCCAACCTGAACTCGACCATTTTTACCGGGGGTGGGTCAAAGGACCCGCAGGACGTGAGCAACTGGGCCTGGAAGGACGGCGCGGGTGGGTTGCCGGACAAGGACAATCTGCTTCACAGCTTTGCCGCGCGCTACAACACCTCCGAGGGCAATGTCCTGTTCTTCGGCTCGGACCGGTACGACAATAGCGGGGACGCTCAGCAGGGCTTCTGGTTCTTCCAGAACTCGATAGGTCTCGGCAATACATCAATCAATGGCGGCACCGGGTTTACCGGCGTGCACCGCGCCGGAGACCTTCTCGTCATCAGCGACTTCAGCAACGGCGGCACTACGTCGACGGTCACGGTCTACAAGTGGGATCCAACCTGCAAGAAGGCCGGCGGTACCTGCGGTGACGCCAATCTGCGCACCCTCGCAACGTCGACGAACGCAAACTGCGCGTCCGCGCCGGCCGACGACACGTTCTGCGGGATTGTAAACCCGACGAATGGCACCACGGCGCCGTGGACGTACGCCGACAAGAGCGGCAATAACAGCTACCTGCAGGGAGAGTTCTACGAAGGCGGCGTCAACCTGAGCACCCTCGGCCTGGCCGACCGGTGCTTCGCCTCTGTCGCGTCGGAGACCCGGTCGTCGACGTCTACCACAGCCACCCTCAAAGACTTTGTCCTCGGCGGCTTCGGTACCTGCGGCAGCTCGGTCACCACGCAGGAAAGCACCGGCGGAACGGTGTCGATCGGAACGGGCTCGGTGTCGGTCAGAGACAGCGCGACCGTCGCGGTCACCGGAATCAGCACCTGGAGCGGCACTGTCCAATTCCGCCTGCGCGGCCCGATCGGCGGCACCAATGAGACGTCGACCGACGTTGGCGCCCCGGTGTCGATCAGCAATAGCACCGCCACGGTCTCCTCGCCCACCGCGGCGGTGACCTCGGCGGGAGACTACTGCTGGTCGGCGCACTTCTCGTCCAACACGACGGGCGTGCCGGACGCGAACGACAGCGGTGGCAGCGAGTGCTTCACCGTCACGCCGGTGACGCCGATGCTGTCGACCCAGGCGGGCAGCTCACCGGTGAATTACGGCCAGCCCATCAGTGACACCGCGATTCTTTCCGGCACCGCGCGTCAGCCGGGTACTCCGGCGATCAACCCGCAAACCGCCGGTGCCCCGGCGGGCGGTACCCTCACGTTCACCGCGTACGGGCCGGACAACTGCTCGACGGTTGCGTTCACGTCGAGCGCGGTTACCGTCAGCGGGGACGGCACCTACGGTCCGGTCAGCTTCACGCCGACCTCGCCGGGGACCTACCACTGGGCCGCCAGCTACTCCGGCAATGCACCGAACACCAACTCGACCGACCACAACACGGGGTGCACCGACGCGAACGAGAACGTCGTCGTTAATCAGGTTCAGCCTACGATCTCCACAGCGCAGCGGTGGCTGTCGAACGACTCGGCGACGATCGCCGCCGGTGGGGGCGGAAACCTGAACGGGAGCGTCCGGTTCCGGTTGTACGACGACAACACCTGCTCCGGCACGGCTCTCTACGACTCCGGCGCGGTGTCAGTGAGCGGTGCCGCACCGCAGACGGCCAGCTCGAGCAACACCACGACGCTGACCACTAGCCGCACCGTGTCGTGGCTCGTCGAGTACACCAGCAGCAACCCGGCTCAGAAGGACGTCACCAGCTCCTGCAACACCGAGAACTCGTCCCTGACCATCAACAACGGTTAGCCGGACGGGCTGACGCACAGCGCGGGCCCCGACCGGTCGTGTCGGGGCCCGCGCTTCGGCAACCATTCACCCGTGCGACCGCGACCCGGAAGGGTCGAATGAGGCGTCGTATTTTCCGCCGCAAGTGGCGATATCCGCTCGTCGGCGCAATCGGGTCGGTGGCGCTCGGTAGTCGGGCCCTTCGCATTGTGTTCACGGCGACGAGAACCGGGCGGCGGTGGCGTTCGTCCGGCCCCGCCGTACGGCACTGACGCCGGTGGGATCGCAGGGTCCGGCACCGGGTCGGGCGGGACTCGGAGTGAGGGCGCGCCCTCACAGCAGAGGTCGCCGGCGGGACTATGAGGGCGTCCCTCTGGAAGAGCGCGCGCATCGCCGGTCCGAGAGGTGTTCGATCGTGACGCTGATCGGCGCAAGACACGGTGCGCAACCCGACCGTGATCCTGATATCGACAAGTGTTGTCACGACCACCGACGCACCGGCTGAACCTCTGCATAGTCGAGCACGTGACTGCGGCTAACAGTGGCTTTACCATAGCTTCATGAGCAGTCGCTCCGCGCTCAGTGACCAGCGTGGCCGGTCGAGTGTTCGGTCGGCAGTCCGTGCGCTTGTCTTCGGTCTGGTGACGCTTGTTCTGATCACGGCGACCGCGTCCGGGATCGCCCGTGTCGTCGTCAGTGGCGCTCAGCGCGATCTGAGCGGCCACATAAGACCCGCGCAGTTGGGGTCGTGGCAGCTGTACCGGGCGTTCGTCGATGAGGAGACCGGGCAGCGCGGCTTCTTGCTGACTGCCCAGGAGCGGTTTTTGCGCCCGTACGAAGCGGGGCAGCGGCAGGTCGCCGTTCTGGAGTCCCGCTTGCGTGCTGCGGTGACCGATCGGCGCTACCAGTCCGCGCTCGCCGCGGCGGTTGCGGCCGGGGATCGGTGGCGGCGTGAGGCCGCGGAGCCGGAGATCGCCGCACGGCGTGCCGGGCCGATTCCGACCGCGCAGGTCCTGCCGATGGCGCTACTGGGCAAGAAGCTTTTCGACGAGCTGCGGAAGGGGCTCGACGCGGTCACCGCACGCGCCGACGCGCTGGCCGATGCGAGGCTGAGCGTGATCCGTTCTGCCCAACGGGCAGCGAGCATCGTCTCGATCGTCGTGGTCGTGCTGGCCCTTGCAGTGGCGTTGGCTGCACCGCTGATCCTGCGCCGCGTGCTGGACCGTCCTCTCGGCGACTTGATGGGGCAGCTGGATGCGGTCTCCAACGACAACCAAGCAGTGACGATCAAGCTTCATGGCCCCGCCGAACTGCAGGCGATCGCGGTCGCCGCCGAAAAGATGCGCGCCGCCCTCGTCCGCAATGCCGCCGAACTAGTCGAGGTCGAACGCCGGTTGGCGGTGGTGGCTGAGCGGGATCGGCTGGCCGCCGAGCTGCATGATCACACGATCCAGCAGATCTTCGGTATGGGTCTCGCGCTGAGCGCGACAGCCAGTAGGGCGGCCCCCGCGGTGCGAGCGGATCTGGAGCGGCTGATCGGCGACAGCGACGAGATTATCGGCAAGTTGCGCCGGATCATTCTTGACATTCGTGACACTGACGACGCCGAGAACCTGCGAGCCGCAGCGAGCGTACTGACCAGGGAAGCCGGTTGGGCGCTGGGTTTCGACCCGGCCTTCGAGGTCGGCGGACCGGTCCAGGTGACGAATGGCGAGGTGCGTGAAGCCGCCCTCGCGGCGCTGCGGAAGATGTTGAGTAACGTTGCGCGCCACGCCCACGCAAGGCAGGCAACCGTGCGGCTGTTCGTGACCGACGGCCAGTTAACGATTGAGGTCCAGGACGACGGCGTCGGCGTGACAGCCACGTCCGTCAGAGGGGAAGGCTTGACCGACCTTGAGGAGCGGGCCGCCCGCTTGGGCGGCGAATTCTCCATTCGACCCGCCGAGCCCGTCGGCACAACGGCAAGCTGGCGCGTTCCCATGTATGCGACCGAACCTCTCCTGACTCACGGAGCGACCGCCGGACCGGGTCGCAGCCGATAGGAAGACCTTGAGAAGAGCGCCGTCCTGCTTGGAGGTGAAGCCGTTGATCCGACCGGCTGGCGCCGGTCGTGTTGAGACAGTGGCCGAGGACGATGTCGTTGACCTTGCACGCCGAGCGGAAGCGGCAGTCGGTCGAGGCGACGTAGGCGGCACGTGCACCGTCGACCTCCGCTGAGGCAGGTCCCTCACGCTGGCTCATCTTCGTGCGCTGAGGCCGATTCTGCTCGCCGATGCGCGGTGTTCCGCCATCCTGGGCGACCTCTTCCTGCCCGGCCACAAGACGGGCAGCCTCAGGGTTTCCGGCGAAGTGTTCTCGCCTGATGGAAGGGGCCGGGCCGGTTCATCCTGCCCCTCGGTCAGCCGGCTGCCTGCTGGTAGCGAAGCAGCATGGCTTGTCCGGCTGGTTCGGCGGACACGAGACGGAGAGGGGTGGGGCCGGTTCCGGTCGGGAACAATCGGGTCCCGTTCCCGAGCGCGGTCGGGAACAGCAGGATTCGGTACTCGTCGATGAGGCCGGCTTGCGCCAGGGCGTGGACGATGCTGGCGCTGCCGGCGACGATCACCTCCCGATCTCGGAGCTGCTCCTTGACGGCGACGACGAGGTCCCCGCCCAGGACGTGTGAGTTGGACCAGGCACTGAGGTCGACGCGGGTACGGGTGGCCACGAGCTTCGGGACGCGGTTCATCGCGGCAGCGAACTTGTCGGTGCGGCTCGGCCAGATCTGGGCGAACAGTTCCCAGGTGCGTCGCCCCAGCAGAAGGGATCCGGAATCGAGAAGCGGGCCGAGTCGGAACTTGTCGCCGGCAATCGCCTCGGGGCCGTGGCGGAACGCCCAGCCACCGCCGGGAGTGCCTTGGGAGCCGTCGGGATCCTCGATGATCCCGTCCAGGCTGCAGAATTCGACGACGATGGTCCTGTGCACGGTGTGGCCTCCTGCTTGGCCGGCACTGGCGGCCGGGTCGGTGTACATACCGGCGCGGCGGGCCGGACTCATCGAGATCGGCCGAGAAATCACCGACGCACTCCGGTCACTCCAGACTCGGCGACAACTGGAACAAGGTGAAGACGGTTGGATCCTGGAACACCGTCGTCCGGACGATCGCACCGTGCTCGACGGTGAAGACCTGCAGGGTGTGCAGGACGTGGCGGCCGCCCTCACGGGTGTAGGCCGCCATCGCCGGCTGCCCATTGGCAAAGATCGGAACGGCCTGCCAGTCGGTCCCGCGCACGGCGAACACCCGGTGCATGAACCGCCCGTAGGCGGCAGAGCCGATGTACCAGTTCCACATCGGCGGCATCTCCAACACGACGTCCTCATTCAGCATCTTCACCAGGCCGGAGACGTCGGCGCGTAGGAAAGCGTCGATGTAGCGCTCCACGACCTCGCGTTGCGCCGGCTCCGGTTCCGGCAGCGCGTCCGGGTCGACGCCCGCCCGGTTGAGCGCGCCGCGGGCCCGTTGCAGGGCGCTGTTCACTGCCGTCACCGTCATTCGCAGCATCTCCGCCGCCTCGGCGGCCGAGAAACCCAGCACGTCGCGCAGCAGCAAGGCGGCCCGTTGTTTCGCCGACAGCAGTTGCAGTGCCGCTACGAAGGCGAGCCGTAGGCGGCTGCGCTCGACGGCCAGCGCCTCCGGCTCCGCCGGCAGGGCGCCGAACAGCCGGTCCGGGAAGGGCTGCAGCCACGGCACCTCGAGGCCGGGTACGAACGCGGCGTCCGGATCGTCGAAGGGCTGCCCGACGCCCGAGGGAAGTGGCCGACGGGATCTGCCCTTCAGCTCGTTGAGGCAGGCGTTCGTGGCGATCCGGTACAACCATGTCCGCATCGACGCGAGGCTGGGATCGAAGCGGTCGTAGGCTCGCCAGGCTCGGACCATGGTTTCCTGGACGAGATCCTGAGCCTCGTCGACCGACCCCATCATCTGGTAGCAGTGGATCAGCAGCTCCCGGCGGTGCGGCTCGGCCGCAGCGGAGAACTGCGCGGATGCGGTGAACGCCGACACGCCGGCCACCATACGAGGGCATCGCTTGGCGAGTTCTGGAGACGACCCGTGGTCCTGGAAGGCGACCGTCAGGGATTGCCCAGCGCCGGCTCCCCGGACGACCCGGCGCGCTCGGCCGCACTGGGGCGTCCGCGCTCGCCGATTCGCCGCAACGTCGGCAGCGTCGCCAGGGCGAAGGGCATCGGAAGCCAGAGCGTGAGGACGCGGTAGGTGAACACCGCTGTTACCGCGGTGCCGAAAGGTGCTCCGCTGTACCAGATGGTGACCGGCAACACGACCATGAGGACGCCGGCGCCGCCGAGCGGCCCGGTGCGGCGGGTGAAAACCATTCCGACCGCATAGCCGATGAACATTGCGGCGACGTCCATGCGGAACCCGAAAGCGGCGAGTGCGGCCCACATGGCCAAGGCGTCGGCGAGCCAGAAGAGGGTCATTCCCAGCACCGCCGGCGCGTGGTCCTGGGGCCGGAGAAAAAGCTGTTTGCACAAGTGAATGGAATCGAGGAATACGCCGACCTTGCCGCGCCAACCGCGCTGCTCCCGCAGCCGGTCCCGATGTCGCTCGGCGAGCCAGAAGGCGAGCGCGAAACCCGGGATCGGGATGACCGCCCAGGGATAGGAGAAGTCGCCGGGTGGCGCGGCGAGCCCGCGTGCAAGGATCGAGACGGCGGCCACGGTTCCGATCACCGCGAGTACGCCGTGTTCCATTCCGGCGAGCGCGGACACTCGGACGGACGCGTCCCGCTCCCCAGCTCCGGCTCCGCGCAGCGCATAGTCGTCGAGCGCCGACCCGCCGTGCGCGAAGAATCCGCCGAAGCCGCCGGTGACGACCGCGGTCATCTCGCGAAAGCTCAGCCGCGGCCCATGCTCGACTCGATAGATACCGCGGTACGCAAGGAAGTAGCCGACGAACGAGAGGGCGAGCCCGCCGACGACAGCGAGGATCCATGGCCAGGAGAACCGGGTAAGGGCACGGTGCACCTCGCTGAACCCGGCAACGTAGGCAAGTCCGACTGCCGCGGCCATCTGGAGCATGAACGCCAGCAACACGAGCAAGCTCACGCGGGAGCCGCGGTGTTTCACTAGGTGGCCCGACATCCAGCCCATGCGCGTCCTTCCGCAACATGCGTACCCAACCTGCTGCGGTTCGTATCGGGCTGCAACTGTTGCGGACGACAAGGGTTGTCGGTCCGCCGAGGGGCTGGCGCCGTACCCGAAGGCTACCGCTAATCCCCGTCGTAGAACGGGTGCCGGAGGTCGTCGCGGGACTCGACCAAGTTCCGTGCGGCAGCCGGGTCCTGGCCGCGGACTGCCTCGGCTATTGCCGCGCGCGTCGCTTGGCGGGCGGAGTGACGCACTGCGGTCTCGTCGACCGCGTCGGCATCGACCCATAGCGAGACGAAGACGACGGTTTCTTGATCCGCGTCGACCAGGTCATCGGCGGCAGAGTCCAAGACTCCCTGCCCAATGCCGAGCTGGGCGGCGCCGTAGACCAGTGATTGTGCGAATTCGCTGGTGGGCGCAGCCTTGTTCAGCATGATCGTCGGTGGGTAGACGGTCCGGTAGGACGGTTGATCGATTCCCGTGCAGACGACGATGGGGGTGAACCCCGGCGTGGGCCCGGTGAACGCGTTGATCATTGCGGCCGCGGTGGGGCTGCCTCGGCTGGCTAGGATGACATTCACGTGGACGCCGTTCGGTGCCGCCCCTCCCCAACCTTGGGATATGCGGCCGTCGATATCGCGAGGTGTGAGCACTTTCCTCAAGACCAATCGCCGAAGGTGATCACGCCGCGGGCCAGTTGTCCGGCCAGCATGTCGTCGAATCCCGTGTTGACGTCGTCGAGCTGGTAAGTGCGTGTGACCAGACGGTCGAGCGGAAGCCGGCCGCTGGCATACAGGTCGAGGATCCTGGGCATGTCCGCGCGCGGGCGACACGAGCCGTAGAGACTGCCGGTAACGATCTTCTCGTGACGCACCAAGTCGGGTCCCGGTAGCGCGACGGTGGAACCTGAGGACGGGACGCCGACGCAGACGATCGTCCCGGCGCGGCGCGTGACCGTGAAGGCCAGGGCGACCAGCTCGGCTCGTCCTGCCGCTTCCAGCGCGACGTCGGTGCCCTCCCCGCCGGTCAGATCGCGCACGAACGATTCGACGTCGACCTGGTGCGGGTCGATGGCGTGCGTCGCGCCGACCTGCAGCGAAAGCTCCCGCTTCCACGGCGCTGGATCAACGGCGACGATCTGCTGCGCGCCGGAAAGCGAAGCGGCCATTACTGCGCTGAGCCCTACTCCGCCGACGCCGAATACCACCACGGTGGAGCCGGGCTCGACCTTGGCTCGGTTGACGACGGCACCATAGCCGGTCGTGACCGCGCAACCTACGAGTGCTGCGACCGTGAGCGGCACGTCGGCGCGGATCGGGATGCAGCTGGCCTCGTCGACCACGACGAGCTCCGCGAAGGTCGAGAGGAACGAATAGTGATACAACGGCTGGCCGCGATATGTCAGCCGCCGGGCTCCGGATGCGAGCGTGCCCGCCAGAAGCGCAGGCGCCGCGACCGAACACAGATTCGGCCTGCCCCCCTCGCAGTACCGGCACCGCCCGCAGTTCGGCGCCCAGCACAGGACGACGTGATCTCCCGGAGCCACACTGCGGACCGCGTCGCCGACGGCGTCGACGATGCCGGCGCCTTCGTGCCCGAGGACGCTCGGTGTGGGGGAGGGGATTGCGCCGGTGACGGTGTGCCAGTCGCTCGCGCAGATTCCACTGGCTGCCAGCCGCACCCGCACCTCGTTCGGTCCCGGTGGTGCGAGATCGACGTCGACGACCTGCAGCCTCTCTCTCTCCCGGAACAGGACTGCTGCCCTCATGCGTCCTCCCTCACCCAAGCCGGACGCCAAGGGTCTGCCGTCATCAGAGCTCCCAGCGTGCGCAGCCGCTGCGGCCACGGACACGCGTCGGTCACCGTATCGCGGGCGTGGCCAAGATCTCGTGACCGCCTCTGCGCGGATGCGCGTGCATCAGCGACTGCGTGCGGTGCGGTCGTCGCGCGAAGTCATGAGTCTGCCCTGGTAGGTCGCGTCCGGCAGCCGCCGATCGTCCTACTTCAGTGCGTTCATCTCCACGAACATCGGGGTATCCGGCACGGCGTCGCCCGGGGGAACGCGACGCAGGCCGACCATCCGGTCGGCGACCATGTTCTGGAAACGGTGAACCGGCTCCTCGAAGCGGTAGCACATCGGGCCGCCGGGAAACGGCGTGGTGGCCAGTCCCTTCTGTACCCGTTCGACGATCGCCACGTCCTCGCGGTTGACGGAGTCCCAGAAGGCAGCGAGCCGGTCGATCGCGTGCTGCGCGTCGGGGTCGTCAGCGGTCTCCGGGCGGGTGAGTAAGTAGGTCGCTTCTTCGGTGACGCCGGCCGCGGTCGGCGTGGCGTGGATCAGGAAGACGTGGTTCGGCATGACGTTCAGTGCGATGTTCGGGAAGAGCCAGATGAACCGCGCGCTCACTGCATCGTCGGGATTCAGGCCAGGCAGCGGTTCGAGGTCCTGCCACCCCCCGTTCTCGGTGTTCGCGGCGATAGGGCTGGTGCACATGCCGCTGTACATCCCGCTGCCCTGCCAGCGATGATGCGCGTCAAGCGGTGAGACCCGCACGAGGCCCGGATGCACCCAGGGCAGGTGGTAGTACTCCATGAAGTTCTCGGCGATGAGCTTGTAATTGGCCGCCACGTGGTAATGCCTTGTGCGGGCCAGCCGCCAATCGTCCAACCGGTAGCCCGCCAACCGGACGGCAAGGTCGCCGAGGTGGACGGCCAGGGGCTCGGGGTCAGGATCGAGGTTGACGAGGACGACGGGGCCGAACGTAGCGACGGTGACGCTCAGCAGGCCGTAGTCGCGGCGGTCGAAGCCGGCCGCGTGGTCGGTGGCGAAGATCGCCTGCTGATCGACCGGAATATCCGACCCGGTGAACAAAGGCGTCCCGACGCAGCGGCCGTCGAGGTCGTAGGCCCAGCGGTGGTACGGGCAACGGATGAACCGTCCGACGTTGCCGTCCCCGTCCTCGATCAGTCGGGAGCCGCGGTGGCGGCACACGTTGTAGAAGGCGCGAAGAACACCGTCGCGGCCGCGCACGAGGATGAGGGAGCGTCCCGCGATGTCGACGACTTGCACGTCGCCGGGCTGTCTGAGCGTGTCGACGCAGCCCGCCGCAACCCAGCCGGCACCGAAGACCCGCTCGCGCTCGAGCGCGAAGAAATCTTCACACACGTAAGCCTGGCGAACGAGCGTCCTCGCCTCAGCCACGGCTCTGCGGGTGCGCTCGTACGTCTCGGGGCGGGTGTAGTCGATGGCGGGTCCTGCGTCCATGTGGCTCCTCCGGTCGCGTCCGCTCGCCCAGCAGTGCAGGCCTTCGGTGCTCCGTGAGTTTGGAAGTGCACCAGCGCTTCGTCAAGTGGCGGCCACAGCTTCAGTTCGATGCGATTGCTGCCCGCACCGCCAGCCCTTCCGCGTCGGCGGCGGCGGGGCGGGGTGGTGCGCCAGCAGGTGAGCTGCGGCGCGTTCACCTGCTCCCGGCCCATCGCGGCCGCGCGCCGGCCTCGGAGTCGGTGTCGGTGGCGGGGCTGTTACGCCCGACTACCGCCGCGGTGAGCGAACACGCACACCACCGCCAGCAGGGCCGTGGCTGCGGCGCCGATGAAAATCCAGGAGTTCATGAAGCCGAAGCCGAACAGGACGATGGTGGCGATCAGGAAGAGGATTACCAGGGGGAGCAAGATTGATCCTTCCATAGAAGAGGGCGTCGGAGCGGCGGATAGGGGGATGCGCTGGAGGACGTGGCTGACCGTCGTCTGGCTGCGCGTACTTGCGTCCTGGCGAACGAAGCCCGCTCAAGCGGCACGGGCCTGCTCACCCTGGTCGACGCCGAGTTCCTGCTCGATTTCTTCCAGGCTGCGGTCCTTGGTCTCCGGCACCCGAACGGCGAAGAACACGATCGCGACGATCCCGAATCCTGCACAGATCCAGACGGTGCCGGGCTTCCCGATGTCGGAGGCCACAGGTGGCCGATGGCCGCGATTGCGTCGATGCCCAGGACGAACCGGTTCTTGCCGCGAGCGACCTCACCGCGAAGTTCGTCACTGCGCCGACCTCGCCAACCCGGGAAACTCTTGCATGATGCAACGAGTTTATCCAGTCGAGCCGACTGTCAAACAGGTATCTGTACTCGCTCGTGCCTACTGATGCCGGACTGCCGCCGGGCGAGAGTTTGGAAGGGTCGGGGCAGCCGGCGGGCATCGGGTCGGCAGCTGCCGGTCAGTCCGGTTTCGCCGCCAGCACGTTGGCCGGCAACGTCGCATAGCCGGGGGCGTCGTCGATTGCGCGGTGGGTGTGCGGCACGTCGTCCAGTAAGGATCTCGAGATGGGTCGGATGGAACTCGCCGGGCGACGTCCGGGTCACCGCTGCGGCGAAAGATGCCAAGCACAGCCCTGGTCGGTGGAATACGCGATCCTGCTCCCCGGAGACGGCAACGGATCCGAACGACCGCATCGAGTTCGGTCCGGGATGAGGACCGTCGACCTCGATATCCGTGACGATGTGAACCCATCGCCGCGACTCCTCATCGCTCGTGCGGCCAGGCTTGGCGCCCGCAAGGCCGAAGCGACCTGCTGGCGTGGCGCCAACCGGTCGGGATTCAAGGGGCGCGGTCAAGGCCTGCGACGAGCCGATCAGCACCGCCGGCTGACGGCGCTCGCAGCCGCTGGAACCGGCACCAACCGCGCCGCGCTGCCGCGGCCTGACCGCGTCGACACGGTGAGCAGCGGCAGCAGCGGGTGCACGAGGGGTCCGACCAGCACCGCATACGCGACGGTCGCCGGACCAAGGGTGCCGCCCAGCAACCAGCCGGTGAGTACGACGGCGACCTCGATCGACGTGCGGACGCGGCGGACGGTCCATCCGGTGCGCGCGACGATCCCGGTCATCAGCCCGTCGCGCGGCCCGGGGCCGAGCCGTGCGCCGATGTAGAGAGCGGTGGCGACGGCGTTGAGCGCGATGCCCGCCAAGGCATACGCGATCCGCGCGGCCAGCGGGGCGGGCGCGGGCAGGACGGCGAGGACGGCATCGACGACGATCCCGATGACGACGACATTGCTCACCGTGCCTACCCCCGGGCGCTGTCGCAGCGGCACCCACGCCAGCAGGACGAGCGCGCCGACGACCACGGTCAGCGTGCCCAGCGACAGGTGCAGCCTCCCGGCCAGCCCTTGGTGGAGGACGTCCCACGGCATGTTTCCGAGCGACGAGCGGACGAGCAGCGCCATCGAGGCGCCGTAGGCTGCGAGACCCACGTACAGCTGCAACAGCCGGCGAGCAAGCCGTTCGGGCACCGGTCGGTATCGCACAGGCCTATCTTGCTGCATCATTGGCCTCCTTGCACCAGGCCAATCGACGGCAAGTGGCATGGGAGACGACGCATGACCGGCATCTCTGCTGCTCGGCTGGCCCTGCTGGTCGGCGACCTGTCCGCGGCCCGGCGGCCGCGCTACACCGCGCTCGCCGATCGGGTGCGGCTGCTGGTGTCGGACGGGCGCCTGCCACTGGGTGCCCGGCTACCGGCTGAGCGGGAATTGGCGCTTTCGCTGGGGGTCAGCCGCGCCACGGTGAGCGCCGCTTACGCCCGGTTACGCGAGGACGGCTGGGCTGCCGCGCGGCAGGGCTCGGGGACGTACGCCGCCCTGCCGGCCCGACGCGTGCACGACGCCGGGTGGCGGCTGGGCGCCGCCGACCACGGCGCAGTCGATCTCGTGCACGCCGCCCCGGCCGCACCCCCCGAGGTGGCTGCCGCATTCGCCGCCGCGATGGCCGAACTGCCCCGCTACCTGCCCGAACCGGGGTATCACTCCGGCGGCCTGCCCGAGCTACGTGCCCGGATCGCCGCCCGGTACACCGCGCGCGGGTTACCCACGACACCCGAGCAAGTGCTGATCACCTCCGGCGCGCTCGCCGCGATCGCACTCGCCTTCTCGCTGCTGCTTCGGCCGGGGAACCGGCTGCTGGTCGAGCAACCGACCTACCCCGACGCGCTAGCCGCCGGGCGGGCCCGCGGGGCGCAGCTGGTGCCGACCGCGCTCGACCCTGAAACATTTGAGGAATGGCCGACGATCGCTGTCCGCGCGCTGCGCGCGGTCCGTCCTGCGGTGGCCTACCTGATTCCCGACTTCGCCAACCCGACCGGCCGACTGCTCGGCGAGGCCGACCGCGAGCGCCTGTCCCGCGCGCTGCGCCGGGCCGGAACGGTGGCGCTGATCGACGAGTCACTCGTCGAGCTCGGCCTGGACGGCGAGCCGCCCGCGCCGTTCGGGGTACACGACCCCGGCTCCATCGCGGTCGGCTCGCTGTCGAAACTATTCTGGGGTGGCCTGCGAATCGGTTGGGTGCGCGCCGAGGGCGACGTGGTGCGCCGATTGGCCGCTAACTCATCCGCCATTGCGCTGGCCGGGCCCGTGGTCGAGCAATTGGCGGCCTGCGCGCTGCTCGACAAGATCGACGACGCCCGCGAGGCTGCCCGGGCCAGGCTGCGGGAAGGCCGCGCCGCCCTGCTCGGCGCGCTCGCCGAGCAGCTGCCGGCCTGGCGGGTGACCCCGCCGCCAGGCGGGCTGGTGCTGTGGTGCAAGCTGCCCGGACCCCGGTCGAGCGGCGTTGTTCTGGAAGCGGAACGGCTGGGCCTTCGGCTGGCGGCAGGCCCGCTGTTCGGCACCGGCCATGTGCTCGACGACCGGCTCCGGCTTCCGTTCACCCAGCCACCCGACGTCCTCCGCCGAGCGGTCCACCTGCTTGCTCGGGCCGACGCCCGCGCCGCCGGACAGGAGGGCCCGGCGCATCCGGCCGCGCCTGACCTCGTCGTCTAACGACCGTGCGCGCGGCGCGCCGACCGCGCGGGACGCCCGGCCTCCACAACAGCCGCGCCCGACGTATGCGCCGGCGGTTGGCAAGGCCCGTCACTGGATCTTCTGACCGACGTGCAGCCGTCCTGGCTCCAGGACTTCGGCGTAGGCGCCGAAGCACGCGGCCCGGCCAAGGCCGGCCAGCTCGGTTCGGTAGTCCCGGGCGAGGGTGGCCAGCAAGGGACGGTCGACCGGCATGCTGCCATCGATCAGTCCGGGCACCAGGCAGCGGGGGGTGGGCATCAGCACTCGGAGCGCCACGTCGCCGATGCGCAGCTCGGTGCCCGGCTCGGGATTCTCCGCGAGGTCGAGCACCAGGTTGGGCCGGAACCGCGTGGCCGCGACGTCCGCCCGGCCGACGCGCCCGGCGAGGTCTGCCAGCGCGCTGGTGGTGACGAGATGGACCGCGGCGAAGTCCACGAATCGCCCACCCGGCCGCGCGCCGGACACCTCGGTGACCAGCTCCTCGCCTGCCGCGCCGTGCATCCAGGTCGGGACCAGCCCTGGCTGATCGGGCAGGAGCCGGTGCAGCCGCGCCCCCGTGGGCACGGTGCGACTCAACCGCGCCGGCCGGCCCAGGTACCCGCTCAGCGCCGCGTCGGCGTCCTCGGTGCCGGCCAGGTGGTCTTTCCCGTTCAGGTGGACGGTGACCGGAGGCTCCTCCGCGCCGACCTCGCCGACGGTGGCGCGGACATCCAGCAGCCGCCCCCAGCGGCGAGGATGCTTGGCGCTGCCCACCGTCCCGTCCGCGGCGTCGAGGCACGCCCACATCCGATCGCCGCGAAGTCCGCCAAGCTCCACGTCAACCGCCTGCAGCCGCTCACCGGCGGCGCTCTTCACCGGGTAACGCAGCAGCTCCACGACCCGGCTCACCCGGCCATTGTTTCCTAGCCGCGGCTCCGCCGTCGCTGCCCACTGCGCGTCCTGCTACTTGTCACCACGGCGCAGCAGTCGCGGCAGCCAGCCGCGCGGTGCCTCGTGTGCTTGCTGACGAGAGACGGCTTCCGCATGCAGGTCGGCCTGTTTCGCCTGGCTGTATTGCTTCATGATTTCAGGATGGCGCGGAGCGTCGGGGACGCCGCCCGAGGTGGTTCCAGAACGCACACCGACAGGGAGCGGAACGTGCCCGGGCCGAGACGCCGAGGGACCAACGCGTTGTGACACACACCTGTTGCGCCAGGGATAGGGGCAACCGCCTGCCTCAGACGTCTACTTCGAGAACCAATACTGCGGTTTCGGATCGATGTCGTGCCAGATGTGCTTCATCTCGCGGTACTCGGCAAGACCCGTCGGTCCCAGTTCGCGGCCGTTGCCGCTCTGCCCGAACCCACCCCATTCCGCCTGTGGGACATACGGGTGGTAGCTGTTGATCCACACAGTCCCCGCGCGTAGGCGCCGGGCGACCCGCTGCGCCTTCCCGGCGTCCTGAGTCCACACTGCGCCGGCGAGTCCGTACCGCGTGTCGTTGGCGATACGTACGGCTTCGTCCTCGTCGCTGAAGCGCTCCACGGTGAGTACCGGACCGAACGACTCGTCCTCGACCGCCGCCATGCCCGAAGCGCAGTCGTCCAGGATCGTGGGACGGTAGTACCAGCCGTTGGCCAGTTCCGGCTCGCTCGGCGGTCCGCCGCCGCACCGCAACCGCGCTCCCTCCGCGATCGCTGTGGCGACGTAGGCCGCGACCTTTTCGCGGTGCGCCGACGAAATCAGCGGACCGGTCTCGGCGTCGGGATCGAACGGGCCGCCGAGCCGGATCCGCTGGGCCCGCGTGACCAACTCGTCGACGAATTCGTCGTGCAGGTCGTCCTGGACCACGAGCCGGGCACCGGCCGAGCACACCTGGCCCGAATCAAGAAAGACCGCCGTCAGCGCGAAGTCGACCGCGGTCTCGAAATCCGCGTCGGCGAATACGACGTTCGGGTTTTTTCCGCCGAGCTCAAGCGCGACGCGTTTCACCGTGGCGGCCGCCGCGGCCGCGATCGCCCGACCCGTCTGCAGGCCGCCGGTGAAGGACACCATGTCGACGTCCGGGTCCTCCGTCAGCGCGGCTCCCACCCTGGGACCTGCGCCGAGGACGAGATTCGCCACGCCGTCCGGTAGGCCGGCCTCGCCGAGCGCGCGCATCAGCAGGATCGCGGTGGAGGGCGTCAGTTCGCTCGGTTTGAGGACGAAGGTATTCCCCGCGAGCAGCGCGGGAGCGATCTTCCAGGAGGTCTGCAGCAGCGGATAGTTCCAGGGCGTTATCAGGGCGCAGACACCGACCGGCTCGTAGACCACCCGGCTGATCGCGTCGGTGCGGCCGGTGTCGACGACGCGGCCGGAGTCCGTTCCACCGATGCCGGCGTAATAGCGAAGACACGCGATGACGTCGTCGATGTCGTACTCGGATTCGACGAGACGCTTGCCGGTGTCCATCGACTCGGCGCGGGCGAACGTGTCCTTGTCGCGGACGAGAATGTCGGCCACGGCGTCGAGCAGTGCAGCGCGCTCGAGTTCCGGTCGCCGCGCCCACTCCCCGTCGTCGAACGCCGCCCGGGCGGCGCGCACCGCGTCGTGGGCGTCGGCCGGCGTCCCTTCCGCGACTACGGCGACGAGCGACCCGTCGGCAGGGCAACGAATCTCCCGGTCGCCGCCGTGCGAGGCGTCGCGCCAGGTGCCGCCGACGAACAGCGTGCTCACGGCGCGGTCTTCACCGGGCGCCGGTAGAACTCGACCTGCTCGGCGGGCAACGGCGTGTTGCCCAGGATCAGATCGGCCGCCTTCTCCGCCATCATCATCACTGGAGCGTAGATGTTGCCGTTGGTGACGTACGGCATCGCCGAGGCGTCGACGACCTTCAGGCCCTCCATGCCGTGCACGCCCATGGTCAGCGGATCGACGACGCTGTTTTCGCCGGCGCCCATCCTGGCGGTGCAGGACGGGTGCAGCGCGGTCTCGCCGTCCTTGCGCACCCAGTCGAGGATCTGGTCGTCTGTCTCGACCTGCTTCCCGGGTGATGTCTCACCGCCGTTGTACTCATCCATCGCCGGCTGACTGAGAATGTGCCGGGCAACCCGGATGGCCTCAACCCATTCGCGCCGATCCTGGTCGGTCGACAAATAGTTGAACCGCAACTTCGGTTTCTGCCGCGGATCTGCGCTGGCAATCTTCACGGTGCCGCGGGCGTCGGAGTACATGGGGCCGATGTGCACCTGATACCCGTCGCCGGTCACCGGTGCCGAGCCGTCATAGCGCACGGCGATGGGCAGGAAGTGGAACATGAGGTTCGGATAGCCGACCTCGTCGTTGCTGCAGGCGAACCCGCCGCCCTCGAAGTGGTTGGTCGCACCCGGTCCGCGGCGCAGCAGCCACTCGGCGCCGATCAGCGGCCGGTAGCGCCACTTCAAATAGCGCTGCATGCTCACCGGCTGGGTGCAGGCGTGCTGGATGTAGACCTCGAGGTGATCCTGGAGGTTCTCCCCGACCGCCGGCAGGTCGGCGTGCACCTGGATGCCGAGGGCTCGCAGCTCATCGGCATTTCCGATGCCGCTGAGCAGCAGCAGCTGCGGCGTGTTTATCGAGCCGCCGCAGAGGATCACCGTGCCCGCGAAGGCCGTCCTCCGCATACCGCGGTGCTCGTATTCCACTCCGGTAGCCCTCGTTCCGTCGATGATCACCCGACGGACGAAAGCGCCGGTGACCAGCTCGAGGTTCGACCGATTCAGTGCCGGATACAGATACGCGCGGGCTGCTGACCAGCGTCGGCCGCGCCGGACATTGCGGTCGAAGGGCGCGAAGCCTTCCTGTCTGTAACCGTTGACGTCCTCGGTCCGCGGATACCCCGCTTGCACGGTCGCCGCGAAGAAAGCCTCGAACAGCGGGTTGGTCGCCGGGCCGCGTTCCAGGGTGAGCGGGCCGCCGTGCCCGCGGAACGGGTCGTCGGGCGCCGCGGCGGTGCAGTCTTCCATCTTCTTGAAGTAGGGGAGGCAGGCTGCGTAGTTCCAGGTCTCCATGCCCGGATCCGATGCCCAGCGTTCGTAGTCCATCGGGTTGCCACGCTGGAAGATCATCCCGTTGATGCTGCTCGACCCGCCCAACACCTTGCCGCGAGCGTGGTACACCCGCCGTCCGCCCATGTGCGGCTCCGGCTCGGACTCGTACTTCCAGTCGTAGAACCGGTTGCCGATCGGGAACGTCAGTGCGGCGGGCATGTGAATGTAGACGTCCCAGCGGTAGTCCCGCCGACCCGCTTCCAGGACCAGCACTCGGTTGGCAGGATCGGCGGAAAGCCGGTCAGCCAGCGCGCACCCGGCGGAGCCGCCGCCCACGATCAGGAACTCATAACGGTCTGCCGGCATGGATGGACCGTATCTCGTATGGGGACGCCAGCGCCACGTCGCGACGATCGAGGCCGGGCGCAACAACAACCCGCTGGAGGAGCGAGCCGCAGATCGCCCGTGGCACGCCGTCGTCGGAGCGAGGCCCGTCCCGCCCGCGTGCACCCACAGCCGGGTCTCGCTGACGGACGACCCGTCGTAGACGGCCGCGTCGCGTCCTTCGAGGCCGATGCCGACCCGGCACCTGTAAGGGGCGGCGTTACGTCTCCCGGCCCACGGTGACCCGGACCTGTTGGATCGCGTTGTTTCCGTAGCCGTGCCGGTTCCACGGAGGGATATCGGGCTGCATTTCTCCGGCCAAGTCGGTGGCGCGCGCGCGTATGGCGATCGGTCCCGCGCGGCTCACCTCGGTGATCAGTTCCCACCACTGCCACCGGTGCGGTTGGCGCTCTCCGATGAGGCGAGCGGGCTGCCACGGCCCGTCGTCGACGCTGAGCTCGACCCGGGCGATCGGCGCGGCGCCGGACCAGGCGACGCCGCGTACGGTGATCGACCCGGTCGGTACAGAATCACGGTCCGACGGCTCGCTGATGAGGGCTCGTACGCGCTGCAGAGTGACCGGTTCACGGTCGCCCTGCGCGGTCTCGTACCAATATTTGTCTGCCTGGAAATAGCCGTAGAACGGCTCGTCGGTGGCCTCGATGTCGGTAAGCCATTTCACGGAGGCGACGCCGTACCAGCCGGGGACTATCAGCCGGACCGGGTACCCGTGCTGTAGCGGAAGGGGTTCGCCGTTCATGGCGTACGCCAGCAAGGCGTCGCCGACGCGAGCCGAGTCGACCGACAGGCTCCGTTCGAAGTGAATCTCCTGAGCGTTCTCCACGGTGCCGTGGTCGGCGCCGCGGAACAGGAGCTCGGTGGCGGTGGACAGCACGCCGGCCCGGTCGAGGATCTCGACGAGGGGAACGCCGGTCCATTCGGCGGTGCTCACAGCCCCGAATCGCCAGGGCTCGCCTTCGACGGAGGGAATCAGCGTATGCCGCCCGTTGCCCGCGCACTCCAGTGTAACGACCCGGGTGTCGCTGGGTAGGCGGGTGAGTTCAGGAAGGCTGAGCGTCAGGCGGCGTTCGACCAACCCGCCGACCTGAAGCCGCCATCCTGACGCGTCGATGATCGGGCTGGCGAAGTGGTTGCGCACGTAGAACCGGGCGTTGGGCATGACCACCCCGCCGATGAGCGCGGGTATCGAGGTTTCGCAGTTCAGCGGATCGGCACGGTGTACGAGCATGCCCTCGTCGACGGCCTGCCGGTGCGCCTCGCGGGGATCGACGGTCGGGGTTGCTTCGACGGTTGGCAGACCGCCTGCGGTCCAGGCGCACATTCCGCCGGTGAGGTTGACCGCGTCATAACCGGCCGAACGCAACGCGTCGGTGATGGCGGCGGATCGCCCGCCGGAGCGGCACACCACCACGATGCGCCGGTCGAACGGCAGTTCCGTGCGACGGGACCGGACCTCGCCCATCGGCATGAGCACCGCTCCGGGAGCATGGCCTGCGGCCCATTCCTCGGGTTCGCGGACGTCGAGTAACACCGCACCGTCCTCAACCAAGTAACCGGCGGCCCGGGCACTCACGCCTCGGACGCGGCCGGCCTCGACCGGTTCGCCAGGAACAGCCACGGGCAGACCTGCAGCGGCCCACGCGCCGAACCCGCCCAACAGGTCGGATACGTCGGTGAATCCCGCCGACGTGAGCAGACTCGCCGCCACAACAGACCGGTACCCGCTGGCGCAGTAGACGACGAGCGGTAGCCGTCGGTCGAGGCCGTCCAGGGATTCGGCGAGGATCGCCAGTGGGATCTCCACCGCCGCGGGCAGCGTCCCGTCCGCTGTCTCCGCGGACGTCCGCACGTCGAGCAATTGAAGGTCCGATTCGAGGCCACGAAGTTCGGCGAGCTGAGCGATGGCCAGCCGCGAGCTGACCTCGACGAGGTCCGGTCGGGCGCTGAAAACCGAGGCGGGATCGGCGAGCTGACCGGCCACCCGGTCGAGCCCCACCCGCGCGAGGCGGATCTTGACCTCCGCCGCTTGCGCCGGGTCGCCGACCAGGACGATGTCGCGTTCGGGTGACAGGACGTTCCCGGCCCACTCGGCAAACCGGCCCTGCAACCCGATGTTCACCGCGCCGGCGAGGTGTCCGACGGCGAAGTCGGCGGGCTCTCGCGCGTCGAGGAGCGCGGCACCGGCGGCGCGCAGCGCCAGGACCTGGTCGACGTCGATCAGGTCCGGTGGCTCGTCGTCGAGCAGTGCGTGGTTTGCGCGGTTGGCCGTGGCATCGAAGGAGAAGTAGCGAGGACGGGCCGGCTGGCCCTCGGTGACGGCGGCGACGAAGGCGTCCTCGCTCATCGGTTGCACCGCGTAGTTCGTCCGCCGCTGATCGCCGATCGTGGACACCGTTTCGCTGGACAGCGCTCTGCCGCATGACGACCCGGCCCCGTGCGCCGGGTAGACCCGCGTGCTGTCGGGCAGCGTGAGCAGCTTGCCGTGCAGCGACCGGTACAGCTGCCGCGCGAGCCCGTCGGCGGAGACGTCCCCGCCGGCGGACGCCAGCAGGTCCGGACGGCCCACGTCGCCGACGAAGAGGGTGTCGCCGGTGAGGACGCCGTAGGGAGCCGGGTCGTCGGGCCGCTCCCAGACCAGCAGGCAGACCGATTCGGGCGTGTGGCCCGGGGTTGCCAGCACCTCGAGGGTCACCTTGCCGAGGGACACCCGCTGTCCGTCCTCAAGAGGCTCGAACGGAAACTCGACGTCGGCGCCCGCCCCGTAGCAAATAACCGCTCCGGTGCGGTCAGCCAGCTCCAAGTGCCCGGACAGGAAGTCGGCGTGGATGTGCGTTTCCAGCACCCGCTCGATTGTGAGGCCGCGCCGGGCTGCTTCCTCCAGGTAGACGCCGATGTCGCGGCGGGGGTCGACCACCACCGCTCGGCCGGTGGACTCGTCGCCGATCAGGTACGAGGCCTGTGAAAGGCAGGACAGATAATGCTGGGTCAGAATCATCGCTACGCCGACCTCCTCGGAGTCTGCGTCATCGCACCCTCCGCGATCGGGGTCCGTCCTGGCCAGACTCCATCCTGGAGCCCGCCTCGTCGAGTCGGACGGATGGCACCTACTGTCTCAGCTTTCAGACAGCGAGCGCCACGGGCACCTTCAGGACGTACCACGAGAAACCCGACGGCGTGCAGCCGCCGGCTTCGACGTTTGCCTCGCCGGTGGAGGGTCCGACTCTTCACGCTGCAAGAGCGGCGTCGACGATCTCGTCCTAAATCTCCGGACGGTCGTCGACGAGCACGGGCGTGCCCTTCGGCAGTTTCCCGCCGATCCAGTCGGTGCGTGTGCAGGGATTGCAGACGGCTGTTCCATCGGGCAGCACGATCGTGCCGCTGCACTCGGCGATCCGGTCCACGTCGACCGACGTAGCCGGATCGGCTGGGTTGATGCGGCGCGCGGGAGATTCTCAGAGCGGGAGCTTGTGGCGCAGATTCCCGGGGCCGTCAGCGCGGCGGGACAGGAAGCGGGCGAAGTCGACGGCGTCGACGGTCTGCGGCTCGTTCCCCGCGCCGGCGCAGAACTCGCCGCCGGCGGGGCCGGTGAGGGTCAGCGTGAGAGGTTTGCCGCGGCGTCGGGACCACTCGGCGAGGATGTCTGCGACGATTCGCCCGTCGTGGTCAGCGGTGAGCTCCGGTGGGATGCCGGCGGCGCGAGCAATGTCCATTCGGTGCATCCACACGTCCCGGGTGAAGCCCATGTCGAACAGGTAGCGCAGCGGCTGCCACCCGATGTGCACGCCCAGACCGGTGCCGATCGGCAGGATCGGCAGGGCGCGGATCGGGGCGGGCATCCGCCGCCGCGCCTTCAGGGCGGCCACCGAGTGCCGTGCCCAGAGGTCCGCCAGCATCGCCGGGGTCCAGTCGGCGCGGGCGCGCAGCTGGGCCTCGTTCAACCCGTCGACCCAGTGCTGGCCGCCGATCTGCGCGGTCAGCTTCCGGCCGGTGCGCAGTTGGCGGGCGAATTCGACAGGACTGGCCTGCGCCTGCGCCGAGGCGATCAGGTGGACGACGGGCCCTGTCAACCCCACCGACCCGTCGGTTTGCATTCGGCAAACCGGCTGCCGATCGG
>JAICIE010000032.1 GCA_025924515.1 Jatrophihabitans sp.
AACGCCAACAACCCCGCCGACGTCAACTCATCACGCGCCACATGCGCCGGCAACCGACCCGCCACCTGCGCCACCACATGCCCCACCAACGGCAAATGCTCCCGCACCACCGCCTCCTCCGCCGCACTCCCCCGCCCGGCGCTCACGCTGGAGGTGGCGGCAGACCGGGCAGAGTGCACCGGCGACGGCTCCGGCTGGGAGGCCTCTGCCTCACCGGTCACAACAGCGAACTGCGACATCCCCGCAACGGTCATGGCATCCCCCGGAGCCGACGAGCCCGAGTCCCCGAGGCGCTCTCGCGCCGATCGACCGGGCGTGTAAAGTTTTCGTGAAGAGATAACCATGCGGATGGGTGAATATGCAACGGGACTAAGGTCCTTAGAGTTGACACAAACTTTA
Organism: Jatrophihabitans sp.; assembly: GCA_025924515.1. GTDB lineage: Bacteria > Actinomycetota > Actinomycetes > Mycobacteriales > Jatrophihabitantaceae > JAICIE01. The sequence goes on from JAICIE010000032.1 coordinate 400, forward strand.
CAAGAGCCTCCGATCGCATCCTCGCGCCTGCGTGGGAGGTGTCCGGAGGCCTGCCTGCTGCAGCCGCATCGGCGGACGTTGCCCTCAGATCGGGACCGATGAGGCGGCTCGTCCCGGCCGTGCAGCGTCGGAAGCGAATACGCTGACGTGGTGTTGATCCTGACCCGCCGGGTGGGCGAGAACGTCATCATCGGCGACGACATCGTCATCTCGGTGATCGAGGTCCGCGGCGACGCGGTCCGAATCGGGATCAACGCCCCCAAGGACGTGGCGGTACACCGCGAGGAGGTCTGGCTCCAGCTGCAGCAGGCGAACCGCTCCGCGGCGTCCTCGCCGGACACCGCCGTCGACGCCGCAGTCGGTGAGCTCTTTCGGCGCCGACCTCCCCGGCAACGGCCAGGATGACCTTCCTGCGGCGATGAGAGCGCCTCAGCGCCAGGCGGCGTCGTCGAGGCACGGTGAATCGGCCACCGGGCGATGCGCAACTGACCGAGGACGTCGGCGCGGCGTTGATCGGGGCTGAGCGGATCGTCGGCGTCGGCCGGGTCGGCGCGGTGGGCCACCACGTCCAGCCCGGCGAGCAGGGCAGCGCGGCCTCCGCGGGCAGCGCCAGCGCGACCGAGCGCCTGAACATGGCCTGCCAGCCCACGGGCTTCCAGCCGGAAGACCGCCGTCAGCGCGCGGGATACGGGGACCTCACCCAGAAATGTTCCGATCCCCGCTCATGATCGCCCCCGACCGCCGCCGGTACTCGTCCACGAATGCCAGCAACGCCGGACCCCGCGGCCGCCGGCCCGGGATGATGTCGCACGTAGCGGCTTTCGTCTCTTGGATATGCACATTGGGGTCCATCACGACAGGGAACAGCTCGTTGGCTGCGTCGCCGGTGCTCAATCCGTTCGGCCCCCAGTGATAGGGCAGCCCGATCTGATGCATCGTGCGTCCCTGCACCGATAGCGGAACCATCCGGTCAGTCACCAGGACCCGCGCCTCGACCGCCGTCCTCGACGTGACGATGGTGGCCCACCCCAGATGTGTCAGTCCGCGTTCCTTCGCCAGCTCCGGTGATACTTCGCAGAAGAATTCCGGCTGCAGTTCGGAGAGGTACGGCAGCCATCGGCTCATCCCGCCCGCGGTGTGGTGCTCGGTGAGCCGGTAACTCGTGAACACGAACGGGAAGACTTCGCTGCCGGGTTCGGGAGAGGACGGGTTGTAGGGGTTGTCCTTGCGCGGTACCTGTTCACGCGTCGGGTTCGACGCCTGCTTGGGGTAGAGCGCGTTGTCGAACGGCGACTCATGCGGCTCGTAGTGCGCCGGCAGCGGTCCATCGGAGAGGCCCGCGGGCACGAACAGCCACGCCTTGCCGTCAGCCTGCATGATGAACGGGTCACGGCCACCGATCGCGTCCTGCGCCGTAGCGCCTTCGGGCGGCTGGTAGTCGGGACGCTTGTCGGGCTGGAAGTCCGGCACGTCGTGGCCGACCCACTTGTCCTGGTCCTCGTCCCACCAGATGTAGGCCTTGCGCTCGCTCCAGGGTTTGCCGTCCGGGTCGGCGGACGCGCGGTTGTAGAGGATGCGGCGGTTCATCGGCCACGCCCATCCCCATTCCGGCGCAACCCACGACTGCTCCTGCCCTGGCTTTCGGCGGGCGGCCTGATTGACGCCGTCGGCATAGACGCCGCAGTAGATCCAACAGCCGCAGGCCGTCGACCCGTCGTCCTTCATCGACGTGTATCCCGACAACGGCTTCCCCTCGCCGTCCCACCCGTTGATCTCGGCGAGGACGGCCTCGGCGTCGGGCTCGGCGATCGAGCCCACGGTCGGGTAATCCCACGTGAGGTTCAACAACGGCTGGTCGCGCGGATCGTCGGAGTCTTTGAGTTTGTCCCGCAGGATGCAACCGAGGTGGTAGTAGAACCACAGGTCGCTGCGCGCCTCACCGGACGGCTCGACCGCTTCGTGGTGCCATTGCAACATCCGCTGCGTGTTGGTGAAGCTGCCGTTCTTCTCCGTGTGAGCGGCGGCCGGCAGGAAGAAGACCTCGGTGCCGATATCCTCGGTCTTCAGCTCGCCGGTCTCGATCTCCGGCCCGTCGTTCCAGAACGTCGCCGACTCGATCAGCGAGAAGTCCCGGACGACGAGCCAGTCGATGTTGGCGAGCCCCAAGCGCTGCAGTTTGGCATTGGCCGATCCGACGGCAGGGTTCTCCCCCACGAGGAAGTAGCCACCGCCGCCGCGGTCGACCTGTTCCATCACGGTGGTGTAGGAACTGTGGTCGCCCGTCAGGCGGGGTAGGTACGCGAAGCAGTAGTCGTTGTCAGCAGTCGCATGATCGCCCCACCACGCCTTGAGCAGGCTGACGGTGTAGGCGCGCATGTTGCCCCAGTACCCCTTGGCATTGGAGTCTGCTGCCAGGAAATCGTCGAGCGTCTCGTGCTCGTGCGCGTGCGGCATCGGGATGTAGCCGGGAAGCAGGTTGAACAGCGTCGGGATGTCCGTCGAGCCTTGGATCGATGCGTGTCCCCGGAGCGCCATGATGCCGCCGCCCGGACGGCCGATGTTGCCGAGCAGGGTCTGCAGGATGGCCGCCGTACGGATGTACTGCACCCCGACGCTGTGGTGCGTCCAGCCCACGGCGTAGACGAACGCCGACGTCCGCTCACGTCCTGAGTTGCTCACCAACGCTTCGGCTACCTCCCGGAACAGCTCCGGCGGCACCCCGCAGATCTCTTGGACCATCTCCGGCGTGTACCGCGCGAAGTGGCGCTTGAGGATCTGGAAGACGCAGCGCGGGTGCTGCAGCGTCTCGTCCCGGTCGGGTTCCCCGCCCAAGGTCGGGCCGCCGCTGCCGTAGGAGTGCCCTCGTGCCGTCTGCTGCGCGCCTTCGCTGCTATGGCCGCCCTGATTGCCGCCCGTCCTGTCCTCGTACTGCTTGTCACGGTGTCCGGCAGCAGCGTTGACCTCCGTGCCTTCGTACTGCCAGGACGACGAGTCGTATTGCCGCTTGTCCGGATCGAAGCCGGAAAATACGCCCTCGAGGTCTTCGGTGTCCTTGAAGTCCTCGCCGACAATCGCGGCCGCGTTCGAGTACGCGACGAGATACTCGCGGAACTCGTGTCCGCCTTCGAGGACGTAATTGATGAGCGCGCCCAGGAAGGCGATGTCGGAGCCGGCCCGAAGCGGCACGTGCAGATCCGACAGCGCCGAGGTGCGGGTGAACCGCGGGTCGACGTGGATTATCTTGGCGCCCCGCGCCTTTGCTTCGACGACCCACTGGAACCCGACGGGATGGCACTCGGCCATGTTCGAGCCCTGAATGACGATGCAGTCACTGTTCTGCAGATCCTGCTGGAAGGTGGTCGCGCCGCCGCGGCCGAACGACGTCCCCAAACTGGGGACCGTGGAGGAGTGTCAAATACGGGCCTGGTTCTCGATCTGGATCGCGCCCATGGCGGTGTACAGCTTCTTCATGAGGTAGTTCTCCTCGTTGTCGAGGGTCGCCCCTCCGAGGCTCGCTATCCCCATGGTGCGGCGGACGGGCTTGCCGTCCTGCTCGTCCTCCCAGAACTGCTTGCGCGAAGCGAGCACACGATCGGCGATCATGTCCATCGCGGTGTCGAGGTCGAGGTACTCCCAGTCGGTGCCGTGCGGACGCCGGTAGCGCACCCGGTACTCCCGAGCCTTGCCGGTGGTCAGCTGCAGGCTGGCCGATCCCTTCGGGCAGAGCCGCCCGCGGCTCACCGGCGAGTCGGGATCGCCCTCGATTTGAACGACCTTGTCGTCCTTGACGTACACCCGCTGCCCGCATCCGACCGCGCAGTACGGGCAGACGCTGCCCACGACCTTGTCGGCGGTCTCCGTGCGCGCCCGGTAGGCGTCCATTCGCGGCGACAGGACGGCCGCGCCGCGACCGAGCTTGTCCGCACCGCCTACCGCTTGCCGCAGGACCGGCCAACCGAGATGCCGTGGCGCCACTGCCGGAGCCCTTCTCGCGCGCGCTGGAGGCTCAGCGCATCACCTCGACCTTGCCACGCCGACACCCGGTCGATCAAGGCGGGTCCCCGGCCTCCTCGCGCGAGCGTCGAGTCAGCCCGGCAGCTCGAACTGCACGCGGGCGACCTCCGAGCACACCTCGGCGAGCATCGACCGGTACCGGTTGTGCTCCCCGTCCTTGTCATAGACCAGGTAGGCGTCCGCGTCGGCCCAGTCGTTGGTGATGGCGAAGGTGGCCCGGGGCGGCGAGCTCCACCGCCCCGGGCGCGGGCCCACCGAACGAGTGCGCCCTACGAGCGCGTCTCGACGTCGGTGAAGATGTCCGTCTCACCGATCCCGGTGCGGGCGATGGCGTTGTTGCGGGCGTCCGGCCAGGTCGGATAGACGTTGGTGCGGCTCACCGCGATGCCGGTGTAGTCGCCGATGAAGGCGCCGCTGCTGAAGAACGCCTTGTTCGGGTTCCAGCCGGCGGTGCTGATCCGTCGGCTCTGCCACGTGCGTCCGTCGTCCTTCGACCAGGCTTCCCAGGTGTTGATCCGGACGTTGTTGGGGTCGAGGCGCCGGTCGAGCCACTGTACGAACAACTGGCCGTCGCTCGCCGCGGCGATCCAGGGGAAGAACTGGTCGTTACGCGCCGGGTGTCCGTTCGCCGTCGACAGATAGCGCATGTTCGACCAGTGCAGACCGCCGTCGCGCGACTGCTGGACCGAGATGTCGGCCTTGGAGTGCGCTCGGTTCACGTTGTTCTGATAGACGTAGGTCAGGGTCCCGGTCGTCGGGTTGTAGGCGATGGACGGGGTGTTGGGCGCCCGGAAGTGGGTCGGCGGCAGGGTGTCGTCCTTGGCCTTATCCAAGAAGTCGTGATACTGGCCCTTCTTGTCGATCACGACGGCGTGCGGCAGGAACGAGCGGCCGCCGTCCGTGGACTTCTGGAACAGCAAGTGCGGGTCGTACGAATCGTTGCAGTCCTCCGACACGAACCCGACGTCGAGGGCTCCGTCGCGCTCGACGGCGGGAGTGAAGTACTGGTTGGCGGACATTCCGGTCCCGTTGCCACCCGGCTTGTCCGGCTGGATCGCGGTGTGCCGGAAGGTCGTCCGGGTCGGATTGCTGAGGTTGACCGTGTCCGTGTACGCCAGCTGTAGCGGACAGTAGTCACTGAATCCGCTCGGCAGCATGTGGAACTTCGTGTAGCCGACGTACAACCGACCGTAATAGCGGCTTGTCGGGGTGTTGTCGACCGCGATGTAGTCCTTGTCGTTGAAGATGGAGGCGTTGACCGTGCCTTTCTGATAATTGAAGTTCGTCGCCGCGACGGCCGCGCTGCTTCCCGGCGTCCACGTCCTGCCGTTGTCTCGGGAGACGTAAACCTGCACCTCGGAGTACGGAAGCGTCCGGAAGAAGCAGAGCTGACCCATGTAGAAGACCTGGTCGCGTCTGCTGTACGCAACCGACGGATCGCCGCCGCTGCACATGTCCCGGGTTCCGCCGAATTCGGGTGTGACTCTCGTCGACTGCCAATGCAGCCCGCCGTCCGAGGTTCGCATCACGACGTTGCCGCCGCTGACGTAGTCGTTCGCGGCCGCCACCGCGACTTTCGGATTGGCCAGGCTTACGGCAACCGCGGATTCGTTCTGCGGCACCGGGGGATCCGAGTCATCGTTCATCTGGACATTCGGTCCGAACTGCACCGAGCTTCCGGCAACGGCGCTCCCCGCCGACGCGCGGTGCAGCGCCTGCGCTTTCAGGGCCTCGGGCGAGATCATCGCGCGGACGCCCGCGCTGATCCCGCCGGGATAGCGCTGGACGTGCGTTACCCACCTCGGCGTCGTGGACGCCGAGGACGCCGTGCTCACTGTGGGAACTGCCGCAAGTCCGACCGTTGCAACCGCCGCTGAACCGACGGCCAGCCATCTGCGCATCGTTGTCCCTCCCGACGTGGTGGCCGGGACCGTACACCCGATCAGCCGAGAAGTTCCATACCGCAACCGGTGCAGAAGTCGGCCTTGACCGGCACGGGCGCGATCGGTATGCCTGACAGATCCTGAACTCCGGATTCTGAGCCGCTGCCTCGGCGACGCCTCACCCTCGGCCAGGAGGGCCTCATGCCCCGCACAACACGTCCGCTTGGGATCGGCGCTATCACCATCCTCGCGCTGGCAAGCGTGGCCATAACCCCCGTCGCGACGGCAGCGACCACGACCGAACACAAGCAGCCGGTCGCCGTCGGCACCGGCGGGGCGGTCGCCTCCGCGGATTTCGACGCCAGCAAGGCGGGGATCGCCGTCCTCAAGGAGGGTGGCAACGCCGTGGACGCGGCGGTCGCCGTGGCGAGCACCCTCGGCGTCACCGAGCCGTTCGTCGCCGGACCGGGCGGGGGCGGCTTCATGGTCATCCGCCTGGCGTCCGCACACCGCGTGGTGACCATCGACGGACGCGAGATGTGCTCGGCGCGCTGCACGCCCCAGCTGTTCCTCGACCCGAAGACGGGGCAGCCGCTGCCGTTCGAAAACGCTCGCCGGTCCGGACTCTCGGTCGGCGTGCCCGGAATGGTCGCTCAGTGGGCCAAGGCCGTGCATCGGTACGGAAAGCTGAGCTTCGCGCAAGACCTGGCGCCGGCAATCCGTGTCGCCGAGCGCGGCTTCACGATCGACCGGAACTTCCGCCAGCAGGAGCTCGCGTCGCTACCGGACCTGCAGTCGTTCACCAGCAGCCGCAAGCTGTTCCTGACCCCGTCCGGCAACCCGCTCCCGTTGGGCTCGACCCTGCGCAATCCCGACCTCGCGCAGACCTACCGCGACCTGGCCGCACACGGCCCGTCCTACCTCTACGACGGACAGTTGGGCGCGGAAATCGCCCAGACCGTACAGCACCCGCCGGTGGCTCCGGGCTACCACGGCTTCTACATCCGGCACGGCCTGATGACCACCAAGGACCTGTCGAACTACGTCGCCAAGGTCCGCACGCCGACGCACGTGACCTACCGCGGGCTCGACGTCTACGGCATGGCGCCACCGTCCTCCGGCGGGATCACCATCGGCGAGGCGCTGAACATCCTGTCGGCGTTCCCGCTGGCGTCCGAAGCGCGGGCGAAGGCGCTGTTCCAGTACCTGGAAGCGTCACGGCTCGCCTTCGCCGACCGCGGCGCCTACATCGGCGACGCCGACTACGTGGCGGTGCCGCGTCAGGGCCTGCTCGATCCGGCCTATGCGCGCACCCGTAGCTGCCTCATCAAGGATCATGCGCTGCCCTATCCCGCGCTACCGGGCAACCCGTATCCGCCGTACGGCGGCTGCGGCGCCACGGCCGGACGCGCGTTGTCGGATCACGAAGGCACCAACACCAACCACATCACGACCGTCGACCGGGCAGGGAACGTGGTCAGCTACACCAACACGATCGAGCAGTTGGCCGGCAGCGGTATGACGGTGCCGGGCCGCGGCTTCCTGCTGAACAACGAGATGACGGACTTCGACTTCGCGCCGCCGACGCCCACGACGTACGACCCGAATCTGCCGGCGCCCGGCAAGCGTCCTCGGTCGAGCATGTCTCCGACGATCGTGCTCAAGAACGGGCAGTTGGACTTCGCGGTCGGCTCCCCGGGCGGGTCGACGATCATTACGACCGTCCTCCAGATCCTCATCAACCACGTCGACTTCGGGATGTCGCTGCCTCAGGCGATCGCCGCACCGCGGGTCAGCCAGCGGAACACCCCCACGAGCGTGGCCGAGCCGGCGTTCTACAACAGCTCGCTGCGCCGCACCCTGGAGCGCAAGTACGGCGAGATGTTCACCGAAGAGACCGGCGCCGTGCTGCCGCTGGACAAGTGGATCGGCAACGCCACCGGCATCCAGAACCTGGGCAACGGGCGGCTGCAGGCCGCGGCCGAACCGGTGCGCCTGGGCGGCGGCAGCGCGCTGGTGGTCAACCCGGGTTCGTAACCGTTCAGGGGTCTTGCGCAACGACCCCGAGCGACGTTGCATTGGCCCAACGGCACGTCCTTGGAGGCCGGTATGCAGGCACACGTTGGCGATGTACTGATCATCGAGGCCAACACCGTGGGGACCCCGCCCCGGCGGGGGAAGATCCTCCAGGTGCGCTCCCCGGACGGCTCGCCGCCCTACGTGGTCCGATGGGAGGACGGTCACGAGGGGCTGACCTTCCCCGGTCCCGACGCGCATCTGGCCAGGCCCGAGGACGCCGGCGCGGCGGTCTGAGCCGACCCGCCGGCCGGCCCGGCCCTGCACCTTCCCGATGCGAGGCCGGGCGTCAACCGAGGTTCTAGCGTGCCGCCATCGCCGCGCGGCGCTCGACGAACCGGCTTGCGCGCTTGTCGAGGTCGGCCAGGAAGGCGCCGAGGTCCTCGCGGGCCTTCTCGCCGGCCGGCCCGAGGTCCTCACGCTCGAAGACCCGCCAGTGCCGGAGCACGGGCATGACGACCTCGTCGTGGTGCAGCCGAAGGTCGTAGATCCCCGCCTTGGCGATCGTCACGGACATCCGCGCGAAGTCGGCCATCCCGGCTCCGGGCATCGAGAAGCCGATGACCTCGTCGCGGACGGCCTCCATCGCCTCGTCGGGCACGACGTCGAACGCCGCGGCCATGAGGTTCCGGTAGAACACCATGTGCAGGTTCTCGTCGACGGAGACCCGGCTGAGCAGCTGCTCGGCAACCGGGCAGCCGGTTGCCCGCCCGGTGTTGCGGTGCGACACGCGAGTCGCCAGCTCCTGGAACGACACGTACGCGATTGCTTCCAGCGCCGTCTTGTCCCCGGAGTCGTAACCCACGGTCATCTGTTGCATCCGCGCCCGCTCGAGCGCGACCGGGTCGACGCCGCGGGTCACGACGAGGTAGTCGCGTAGCGCAATGCCGTGCCTGCCCTCCTCAGCGGTCCAACGGCCGACCCACTGGCCCCACGCTCCGTCGCGGCCGAAGCGAGTGGCGATCTCCCGGTGGTACGAGGGCAGGTTGTCCTCGGTCAGAAGGTTGAGCACCATGGCCGACTGCGCCACCGGATCGAGCGGCGAGTCCTCCGGGCGCCAGTCCTCGCCGCCGAGGAAGGCGAAGTCGCGGCCGCGGCTCCAGGGGACGTAGTCGTGCGGGTGCCACTCCTTGGCCATGCGTAGGTGGCGGTCGAGGTTGCTAGCGACGACCGGCTCGAGTTCGGCCAGCAAATCCATGCCTTCAGGCTACCCGCGGCGGTGGGTACTTCTCCCCCGTGCTTACGTGACGAACAGACTCCGGCGGCGTGAAGCAACGGTGTGCGCCAGCTCACCGCCCGTCCTGCCTTATTTGATCTCCGACCGCATCAGCCGGCGGAGTCCGATCGTCAGAGGCACCACCAACCAAATCAGTGCGGTGAAGCCGATGTGCGCCCACTCCTGCGCGCTGGGCGCACCCTCGAACAACACCGATTGTGCGTAATTGACGTCGATCCACGGCCGGGCGTCATGGAACCACTGCTGATTCTGGGCCAACAGCGCGAACGCGCTGCCGAGCACGAAGGAGTAGACGAAATATGCGACGATCGCTCCGGCAGAGCTTCGGATAAGCACCCCCAGCATGAATCCGGTGAGCATGCCGAGGACGTTCCCGAGGACGATGTAGACGCCGTCGACAACGGAGACGTCCCAGACAGGTGACGTGCCGTTCACTGCCGTGCAGACGACCGTGCCGACCGCCCCGATCCCCAGCGCCACCAGCATGGATGCCGCACCGACGGCCACAGCGGCGTACGCCTTGGCGAGGATCACGCGTTTCCGGTTCGGGACCAGGGCGAACGTCGTCAGGCCGCTGCGCTGGCTCCACTCACTGGTCACCGAGAGGATCGCGATCATCGGAAGGATGACGGCCATCGGAAATCCGACGGCCTTCCCGAAATTGGCGTAGGTCAGGTCGCCGTCGCGGCCGAAGAGAATGACGGATGCGGTCGCGACCAGCGCTGTCATTGCGACGCTTGCGATCAACCAGAATCCGGACCGGGTATCGAACATCTTGCGAAGTTCGACGTGAATCAATCGGTTCAGCGGCACGGGTGCCACTGCTGCAGCTGTCCGCGACGGGCGCAGTTTTTCGATGACGACGGCGGTCATGCCGGAACTCCTTCGCGTTGGGTTGATTCGGTGAGCTCGAGGAACATTTCCTCGAGTCCGGCGCCGTCAGCCGCGCGCAATTCGGTGAGCGCCACGCCAGCGCGCAGCGCCACAGCGCCGACCAGCGCGGCGTCACCGTCCGTACGCAGGCCGTCGCCGGCGGTGGGAGCGACGGAGTACCCGGCGTCCCGCAAGGCATCGGCGAGCCGGTCGCAGTCGGCCGCCCGCACGACGGTCCCCGCGTCTTGAAGCAGCTCCGTCTTCGTCCCTTGGGCGACGATTCGGCCGTCGCCGATGACCACGAGATCGTCGGCGACGATCTCGATTTCGTGCAGGAGGTGTGAGGACAACAGCACGGTCGCGCCCCCGTCGGCGTACGAGCGCAACAGGTCGCGCATCCACCTGATCCCGGCCGGATCGAGGCCGTTGGCGGGCTCGTCCAGGACGAGGACCTCCGGCTCGCCCAACAGGGCCACCGCCAACCCGAGGCGTTGCCGCATGCCGAGCGAGTAGGCGCCCACGCGCCGGTCGGCCTCGGCCGCGGTCAGGCCGACGAGGTCGAGCACCTCACCGACCCGGGAGGCGGGCAGACCCATGGTCTGACGCGCGAGGGTGAGCGTCTCGCGGCCGGTGCGACCCGCGTGCTGCGCCGACGCGTCCAGCAGCACCCCGACCTGGCGGCCCGGATTCGGCAGGTTGAGGGCCAGGGAACCGGCGATCCTGGCCGATCCCGAGGTCGGCCGGGTGAGGCCCACGATCATCCGCATGGTCGTCGACTTCCCGGCCCCGTTGGGGCCCAGAAATCCGGTGACGCGGCCCGGGGCGGCGACGAAGCTGACGTCGTCCACGGCGGTGTACGAGCCGTACTTCTTGGTCAGTGACTTGACTGAAATCATGCGGCGAAGCCTGGCAGCGCAGGCGGTCGCCGCACATCGGGAAGGACTCAGAGCGCAGCCCTGATTCCGTCCGGATCGGGCGTCAGGGTTTCCCTGAGTGCGGTCTCAGAACCCGTCGTCCGGCCGGCGGGTCGGCCTCATCGAGGAACCGGGTCCGCGCCTCCCGTAGCGCCCGGCCGACAGCGAACCAGTCGCCGCAGCGCGAGCCAGGTCCCGCGGCGAAGGCCGTGCCGTTCCAGCGCCTCGACTGCGAAGTGGGAGCAGGTGGGGGTGAATCGGCAGCACGCGGGACGCTTCGGGCTGATCTCGCGCTGATAAAAGGCGATGGTGTCGATCACTCGCGGCCGCAGCCCGCTGGGGCGCGCGCCTCTCGTCCGCCGCGGGGTGTCCAAGGCGCTCCGAACCAGGCTCGGGGTGGTGAAAACCAACTGCGGGCCACAGCCCAACGCCTCGGCGAGGCAGCAGCCGCCCTCCACGAGCAGCATGTCGCGCAGGCAGGAGCCGCGTCCGCCGTAGCCGTACGCGCGGCGGGGGCCGTACCGGTAGCCGGGCGGCGGGTAGCCGTAGCCGGGCGGCGGGTCACCGTTGTACGGGTCGAACGGGCCCATGCCCCTGCGCCGACGCGGCCAGCGTCCCCAACCGCCCCCGAAAACCATGCTGTCGTCGTGCCCAACCGGGTGCGCGACGTATCGGCGAACCCGGTCGCCGGGCGCCAATGAGGCCATTGAGCGGGTCCTCGAGAACGAGGACCCGCTCATGCTTGCTGATGGCTGGTGGAGGTGGCGGGAATCGAACCCGCGTCCTCCGTCGCTTCAACAGGGCTTCTCCGGGCGCAGTGTGCGCTGCCTCTGCTCGGCCTTCTCGATCATGCACACGAGTCGAGATGACAGGCCCAGTCGCTGTTCGATGTCCCGTCCGTGCCCGCGACCGGCGCGGACGGTAAGTCACCTAGCTGATGCCAGCGGACCGGGCCGGTGACGAGCCCGGGCTGACAGACTTGCTTCGCTGACTAAGCAGCGAGAGCGAAGTCGGCGCGACTGTTGTCGGCGCTTATTGGTTTGCGTCGCATGATTAACGAGGTCAGCAACGCGATCCTCGGCCCGCTTCCCCTGCCTCGACGTCCGGAGTCGAGACCTTTCACCCCCTGGTGGTTGGTACCGCGACCAGGATAGCGGCCGGGGCAACGCTGGCATTCCCGCCCGACGCGCCCCCCTACCCGGATCGATCAGGTCTGCCCCGCGTCCGCTCATTCGGCGCCATGAGATCGACCAGTAGCGGGACAGACGTGATCGTCCGCCCGTCCCCGCGGCGCATCACGACTGCGGCGACAAGCCGACGAGGACGGGCCGACGAGGACCTCTCTCCCGGCAGGCTGATCAGGTCTGCCCCGCGTCCGCTCATTCGGCGCCATGAGACCGACCACTAGCGGGGCAGACGTGATCGTCCGCCCGTCCCCGCGGCGCATCACCGATCCCCAGGACGACCCCTGGGCCGCCCGCCAGCCACCCGCCGGGGCCGAGCCGCCAGCCACCTCGGCGTCGGTCCGGCTCACTCCATGCCCTTGGCCCGCCGCCCCAGCGCGCGACGGACCTCCCGGTCGGCGTCGCGCCGGGCCAGGTCCTGCCGCTTGTCGTACGACCGCTTGCCGCGTGCCAGCGCGAGTTCGACCTTGACCTTGCCGGCCGAGAAGTAGAGCGCGAGCGGCACCAACGTGAGCCCGCTCTCCTTCGTCTTGCCGATCAGCCGCAGGATCTCCCCGCGGTGCAGCAGCAGCTTGCGGGTGCGCCGAGGCTCGTGGTTGGTCCAGCTGCCTTGCTCGTACTCCGGGATGTGGACGTTGCGCAGCCACACCTCGCCGTCGTCGATCGTGGCGAACCCGTCGACGAGCGAGGCGCGCCCGAGTCGGAGCGACTTCACCTCGGTGCCGGTCAGCGCGATCCCGGCCTCGAAGGTGTCGACGATCGCGTAGTCGTGCCGGGCCTTCTTGTTCTGCGCAATGATCTTGCGGCCCGACTTCCGGTTGCTGGACGTCGGCTGGGACACGGCTACAACCGTACGTACAGCCGCAGCGTGAGAAACGCCGTGAGGGCCGACAGGACGACACCCACCGCCAGCCCGGCGCCGCCGGCGATGAGGACCTGGTTGACGTCGAGGTTCGGGATGGTCCCGCGGCCGGTGGGCCCGGCGAGGATCTCGTCGAGCAGGAAGTGCTTGCCGAGCCAGGTGGCTCCGATGGCGATCAGGCCACCGAGAACGGCGGCGACCACGGTCTCGAGAATGAACGGCAGCTCGGTCATCCATCGCGACGCGCCGACCAGGCGCATGATGCTCGTCTCGTTGCGCCGCTGCGCCGCGGCCACCTGGATGGTGTTGGCGATCAGCAGGATGGAGGCGACGAGGACGACCAGGGCGAGCACCACCGAGAACCAGCGCGCCGAGTCGATCAGGTTGAGCAGGGCGTTGATCGTGTCGATCTGGTTGTTCACCTGGTCGACCCCCTGTACCGATCCGTACTTCTGCGCGAACGCCGGGTAGTCGGCGCGCAGGTCGCGCAGCTTGACGACGAAGGACGCGGGCAGATCACCGATCTTGAGGTACTGCGCCAGCGTCGGCTGCTGCCTCTTGGCCAGCTCCACCGCCTTGGCCGGGGAGATGAAGTCGACCGACCGGACCATCGGATCCTGCTCGAGCTCCTGGCGGATCTGCGTCGTCTGGGCCACCGTCGTCGCGCTGTGCTTCACGCAGGTCGGGCTGCGCTGCGGACGGTCCTCGCGCTTGGCCAGGTCGTTGTTGGCCATCTGGGTGTCGTAGGCGGTGGTGGTGCACAAGTAGACCTGGATGTTGAGCTTGTCCTGGTAGGTCGTGCGGAACTTGTCGATCTCCCAGCTGGCGAGGATCGCGGCGCCCACGAACCCCAACGCGATGGCCGTGCTGAGGATGAGCGCGATCGTCATCGTGGCGTTGCGGCGCAAGCCCGCCGCGACGCCGGACAGAACGAAGTTGGCGCGCATAAGGTCCTTACTGCTGTGAGAGCGGGGGGCGGATCAGCGGCCGACGCCGTAGACGCCGCGGGCCTGGTCGCGGACGACCTTGCCCAGGTCGAGTTCGATGACGCGGCGCCGCATGGCGTCGACGATGTTGTTGTCGTGGGTGGCCATCACGACCGTCGTCCCGGTGCGGTTGATGCGTTCGAGCAGGCTCATGATGTCGTGGCTGGTGTCAGGATCGAGGTTGCCGGTCGGCTCGTCGGCCAGCAGGACGAGCGGGCGGTTGACGAAGGCTCGGGCGATCGCGACCCGCTGCTGCTCCCCGCCCGAGAGCTCGTGCGGCAGGCGCTGCGCCTTGCCGGTGAGCCCCACCAGGTCGAGGACCTCTGGGACCGTCCTCTTGATGATCTTCGGAGATCTGTTGATGACCTCCAGGGCGAACGCGACGTTCTCGTACACGTTCTTCTTCGGCAGCAGCCGGAAGTCCTGGAAGACGCAGCCGATGCGGCGGCGCAGGTCGGGCACCTTCCGCCTGGCCAGCTTGTTGAGGTTGCGGCCGTTGACGGACACCGTGCCGTCGTCGGCGACCTCCTCTCGCAGGAGGAGGCGGAGCACGGTCGTCTTGCCGGACCCGGACGGGCCGATGAGGAACACGAATTCGCCCTTGTCGATGGCCATCGACACGTGCTCCAGGGCAGGACGGGCACCGGCCGGGTAGACCTTGGAGACGTTGTCGAGCCGGATCACGACGAGCCAGTTTACGCAAGACCCCCGCCGCGTCCTCGTTGCGCGCGCTCCCGGCGCGGCGAGGTGCAGCGGCTCACAGCGGACATAAAGGCCGTGCGGGCCGTTGCTAGCGTGTCGCCGTGGCCCGCCCTGCGGATCTCCCGGTGGTCGCTCCGGAGCAGGAGCCGGCCGCCGCCGCACCCGTTCTCATCGCTGCGCGCGGGCTCACCAAGCGCTTCGGCGACCTGGTGGCGGTAGCCGGCATCGACTTCGAGGTGCGCCGCGGCGAGGCGTTCGGGTTCCTCGGGCCCAACGGCGCGGGCAAGAGCTCGACCATGCGGATGATCGGCTGCGTCGCCCCGGCGACCTCCGGCGAGCTGCGGATCCTCGGGCTCGACCCGCAGCGGTACGGACCGCGCATCCGTGCCCGCTTGGGCGTCGTGCCGCAGCAGGACACCCTCGACCTCGAGCTCACCGTTCGGGAGAACCTTTACATCTACGGGCGCTACTTCGGCCTGCCCCGGGAGGGCCTGCGCGCAAAGGTGGACGAGCTGCTGCGGTTCGCCCAGCTGTCCGACCGCGCCAACGCCAAGGTGGAGCCCCTGTCGGGCGGGATGAAGCGCCGCCTCACCATCGCCCGCTCGCTCGTCAACGACCCGGAGATCCTCCTGCTGGACGAGCCGACGACCGGACTCGACCCGCAGGCCCGCCACGTCCTGTGGGACCGGCTGTACCGGTTGAAGCAGTCCGGGGTCACGCTCGTGCTCACCACCCATTACATGGACGAGGCCGAGCAGCTGTGCGACCGCCTCGTGGTGATGGACGGCGGCCGGATCGTCGCCGAGGGCGCTCCTGCCGCGCTGATCGCCGAGCACTCGACCCGTGAGGTCGCCGAGTTGCGGTTCGAGCCGGGCGGGTCCGCGGGTGCGGTGGAGCGGCTCGCCGGGGTGCTGTCCGGGGCCGGTGAGCGCGTGGAGGTGCTGCCCGACCGGGTGCTGCTGTATGTGGAGGACGGAGAGGGCGCGGTCGTGTCGGCGCTCGACGCCGGGCTGCGGCCGCTGTCGACGCTGGTCCGGCGCAGCACGCTTGAGGACGTGTTCCTGCGGCTCACCGGCCGCAGCCTGGTCGACTGATGATCACCCTCTCGACAGCATCGCCGCGCCCGGCTTTCGTCGGGGCCCCCGGATGACCGTCGCCGCGGCGAGCCGGACGTCGGCCTGGCGCGTCGTCGAATATCACGCCGTCAATGCGCGCCGCTATCTGACCAGCGTCATCGTCCTGAGCGTGCTCACGCCGCTCGTCTATCTGCTGGCGCTCGGAGTCGGGCTCGGTACGCTCGTGAACCGGCACGGAACCGGCACCCTCGGTGCGCCGTACCTGGCGTTCGTCGCGCCGGGGTTGCTGGCCGCGGCGGCGATGCAGACGGCTGCGACCCACGCGGCGAACCTGGTGATGGGCGGGTTCAAGTGGATCCGCGTCTTCTACGGCATGTCCGCGACGCCGCTGACGTCCCGGCAGATCTGCGACGGCACGCTCGGGTTCATCGCCCTGCGGCTTGTCGGGGACGCCGCGCTCTACCTGGCGATCATGTCGTCCTTCGGCGCGGCCCGGCGCTGGGAGATCGTGTTCGCGGTTCCCGCAGCCGTCGGCGCGGCGATGGCGTTTGCCGCGCCGGTCGCCGCGATCGTCGCGTCGATGCAGAGCGAGCGGAACCTCTTCAACGTCCTCTTTCGATTCGTGGTCACGCCGATGTTCTTGTTCTCCGGCACGTTCTATCCCGTGAGCCGGCTGCCGGAGTGGGGACGGTGGCTTGCTGCCGCGTCGCCGCTGTGGCACGGCACCGAGCTGGCCCGGGCCGCCGCGCTCGGCGGCGCGTCCTCGGCCAGCGTGCTCGGTCACGTCGGCTACCTGCTGGCATGGCTGGCTGTCGGCGTTCCGCTGGCACGGTGGCGATTCCGCGTACGGGCATACCGATGAGCGTCGACGTCGCCGCCGGCGGGCTGCTGCGGGTCGTGCCGTCCGCGGTCTACGCCGGGCGCAGCCGCGTCCTCGTCGAGCGCGCCACGCACGCCTACCGGCACACGTGGCTGGCGCTCGTCAGCGGGTTCTTCGAACCGCTGTTCTACCTCGTCGCGCTCGGCGCCGGACTGCGCGGGCTCGTCGGCACGGTCACCGGACCGGGTGGGACGCCGCTGTCGTACCCCGCCTTCCTGGCACCGGCGTTGCTGGCGTCGTCGGCGATGAACGGTGCCGTGTTCGACTCGACCGTCAATGTCTTTTTCCGGCTGAAATACAACAAGCTCTATGAAGCGATCCTCGCCACGTCCCTGGGACCACTCGATGTCGCGCTCGGCGAGATCACCTGGGCGCTGCTGCGCGGCGGCCTGTACTCGGCAGGTTTCCTGGTCGTCATGGCAGGGCTCGGACTCACCGCGTCGCCGTGGGCCGTGGCGATCCTGCCGGCCGCGCTCGTCATCGCGCTGGGGTTCGCGGCCGTCGGGATGGCGGTGACGACGTTCGTGCGGGGGTTTCAGGACCTCGACATCGTGCAATTCGCGCTGTTGCCGATGTTCCTGTTCAGCGGCAGCTTCTACGGGCTCGACGTGTATCCCCGCTGGCTCCAGTTCGTCGTCGAGTGTTTGCCCCTGCAGCATGGGATCGCGTTGCTGCGGGCATTGAACGTCGGCGCCATCTCGCCCGGGCTGCTCGGTCACCTGGCGTACTTCGCCGTCATGGCGGTCGGTGGCCTGGCCCTCACGACGGTCCGGCTCGAGCGCCTGCTGCTGCGATAGCGCGCTACGCAACCGCTTCCTGGCTGCGACGCCACCGGATCCCGGCGGCGATGAATCCGTCGATGTCCCCGTCGAGCACCGCTTGCGGGTTGCCGACCTCGTGCCCGGTGCGCAGGTCCTTGACCATTTGGTACGGGTGCAGGACGTAGCTGCGCATCTGGTTTCCCCAGCTGCTGCCGCTGTCCTTCAGCGCGTTCATGGCCGCTTGCTCCTCTTGCCGGCGCACCTCGAGGAGCTTGGCCTGAAGCACCGCCATCGCCGACGCCCGGTTCTGGATCTGGCTGCGCTCGTTCTGGCAGCTCACCACGATCCCTGTCGGCAGGTGGGTTATCCGCACGGCGGAGTCGGTGGTGTTGACGCCCTGTCCGCCGGGTCCGGACGAGCGGTAGACGTCGACCCGGATCTCGTCGTCGGGAATCTCGACGTGATCGCTCTGCTCGACGACCGGGAGCACCTCGACGCCTGCGAACGACGTTTGCCGGCGCCCCTGGTTGTCGAACGGGCTGATCCGCACCAACCGGTGCGTGCCCTGCTCGACCGACAAAGTTCCGTACGCATAGGAGGTCTTGACCTGGAAGGTTGCGGACTTGATCCCGGCCTCTTCGGCGTAGGACGTGTCCAAGACCTCGGTGGGATATCCGTGCCGCTCGGCCCAGCGCAGGTACATCCGCAGCAGCATCTCGGCGAAGTCAGCGGCGTCGACGCCGCCGGCCTCAGACCGGATCGTCACGAGCGCCTCGCGCGAATCGTATCCGCCGGAGAGCAGGGTGCGGACCTCGAGCTCGTCGATCTCCGTGCGCAGCGACGTCAGCTCGCGCTCGACCTCGGCGCGCGAGTCGGCGTCGTCGGCCTCCTCGGCCAGGTCGTAGAGGACGTCCGCGTCGTCGAGGCGCCGGCGCAGGTCCTCGACGCGGCGGATGTCGTTCTGCACGTTCGAGAGCTTCGAGGTGATCCGCTGCGCGTTCTCGACGTCGTTCCAGAGGTCCGGTGCGGAGGCCTGCTGCTCCAGCTGCCCCGCCTGGTTGCGGAGGGATGGCAGGTCGACGACCGCCTCGATGCTCGCCAGCGTGTCGGAGAGGTCCTTCAACTCGGCGCTGACGTCCACGTCCAACGAGGGTACGCGCCGGCCCTCGTGCGGGAACCCGACGAAAGGCGAAGGCGGCGAGGCTTTCGTCGGGGTGCTCATCCGCCGGCCCGCTTCCGCAGACGCTTCGGAGCGACCGTCAGCCAGGCGTCCTCGACGATCTCGGCGATCTCGTCCCAGTCCGGAGCCCCGTCGATCCGCACCCCCAGCCAGCCGCGAGATCCGACGTAGGGAGGACGGAAGTAGCGCTCCGGAGCCCGCTCCACACACTCCTCCTGCCGCCCGGGCGGCGCGGCGCACCAGAAGGCGAGATGGTCGGCGCCGTGGTGATGGTCGTCGATGATCAAGAAGAGCTTCTTGTCCGCGACGAAGAACGCGGCCTCGCCGTGGCTCATCCGCTCAGTCGCGGCGGGGAGCGCGAGACACGTCCGCCGCACCCGTTCGACGGCGTGGTCGGGGTCCGACGCACCGGTCATCCGGCTAGTCCTCCGCTGACGACGATCTGACGCCCTGTTGCGCGGTAGCTCCGCTCAGCAAGTTCGACTTTACGCTTTTTAAACACGCCTCTACCCTCGTGTTTCCGGCGCAGCACGGCCGCGCCGCAATCGCTTGACTGGGAGGGAAAGCGTTGGTCTCGATCCTGCCCCGAGGTCCTCGGCGCCTGGCGGCCGTGGGCACGACCGTAGCGCTGCTGGCCGGAGCCGCGATGGCGACCTCGGGCACGGCGGCCGCGGCCGGCGCGACCCAATACGTCAAGGCCAAGCCGGTGTGTCACCGCGCGGCGGCCGGCCACGCCGCGTGCAAGGCCTTCCGGCTGGTGCAGGTCGGCGCCAGGACGGCAGGCGCACGCGCGATGACCGCAGCGGCGGCCCCGGCCGCCACCTATCCGGTCGGCCCGCGCGGCGGATACACCCCCGGCGACCTCGCCACCGCGTACGGATTCGACCCGAACGCGGCGGCGTCGCGGGGCAACGTCCTCGCGATCGTCGACGCCTTCAACGACCCGAACGTCCGAAGCGACCTCAACGCGTTCGACGCGAAGTACGGCCTGCCCGCCGAGACGTCGACCTCCTTCCGGGTGGTCGGACAGAACGGCGGCAGCACGCTACCGGCCAAGGACACCACCGGGTGGTCCGTCGAGGAAGCTCTCGACGTCGAGTCCGCGCGCGCCGTGTGCCATCTGTGCTCGATCGTCCTGGTGGAGGCCAACTCCACCGGCTTCGGCGATCTCGCCGCCGCCGTCAATACCGCGGCCGCGCTGGGCGCGAAGGAGATCAGCAACTCCTACGGCGGATCCGAGACCAGCGTCCCGTCGACCGTCGCCTCCGCCTACGACCACAAGAACGTGGTCATCACCGCGTCGACGGGAGACGACGGCTGGCACGAGTGGGACAACGTGAACTCCGGCGGCGTGCCCAGCGGAACGCCCGAGCTGCCGTCCTCGCTGAACACGGTGGTCGGCGTCGGCGGAACCGCGCTGTACCTGAACGCCGATTCGACCCGCGCGTCCGAGCAGGTCTGGAACGAGAACGGCCCGTCCGACCTCACCGGACTGGGCTGGGGGTCCATGGGCGCGACCGGTGGCGGCTGCAGCACGACGGTGGCTGCCCGGAACTTCCAGAAGGGCGTCACCGGGTACCCCTCGCTCGGCTGCGGCACCCAGCGCTCGGCGACCGACATCGCCGCGCTCGCCGACCCCTACACCGGCTTCGACGTCGTCTCGACCTACAACTACGGCCTCGGGTCCCCGGGCTGGATCACCGTCGGCGGCACCTCGCTGGCCTCTCCCCTGGTGGCGGCCATGTGGGCGCTCGCCGGCGGCGCGCAGAACCTCGACTATCCGGCGCTCACCCTCTACGGACACCTGAAGTCGGCTCCGGCGACGTATGACGTCCAGGTCGGCGGCAACGGCGCGTGCGACACCTCCAACCCGCTGGCATGCAAGTCCTTCTACGCAGGCGACACGCCGAACGGCTACTGGGGCATGAACGTCGACTGCGCGTTCAGCCCGAACGACACCGTGAACACCGGCCAGTGCTACGCGCAGAAGGGGTACGACGGGCCATCCGGCGTCGGTGCGCCGCGGGGTCTCGCGACCTTCACCGCGATGGCGCCCGCTGCGTCGCTCAGCGGTCCGTCGACAGTGACGCACGGATCGGATGCCGTCTTCACCGGTACCGCGACCGACCCGTTCCCCGGCGGCTCGATCTCGAGCTACTCCTGGACGTTCGGCGACGGCGGCGTCGCCACCGGCAGCACCGTGCACCACACCTACGCTCACGCGGGCACCTTCACGGTCGGCATGAAGGTTACCGACGCGTACGGCGTAGCAAGCACGAAGACCAAGACCGTTACGGTGTCCTGATAGTTAGGGTTTCTGTTCGGACGGGGATGGACCGCGACGGTGCCGTCCGTGCCCGTTCGGCGTCTGACGCAGCCGGCGCACGAGGTCGTTGGCACGCTCCGCGGCTCGGTAAAGGCGGTAGTCGCCGCGCTCCAGCAGCCTAACTTTCAGCGCCAATCTGCCGGTCGGCGAGTAATCGCTCGGCCGGTGCCGGCGCAGCGCCTCGGTGGCTGCGGCGAAGAATTCGCGACGCATTTCCGGCGGGATCCGGTCCGACATGGCCAGGACGGCGGGGAGCTGGCGCGCCATTCGTTCGTAGAGGACGGGGCGCCACCGCTCGAGTTCGGGGTGCGCGTCGAGGTAGGCGAACACCCGGTGGAACTGGCCGACGATCTCCAAATGCCGACGACCGGTGGAGTTCAGAATGGTGCCGGTGCGTTGCCGGTAGCGGTAGCAGGCCCGGTTCAACGTGACGATGCCGCGCGCGGAGATGAGGACCGGGAAGGTCCATGGGAGGTCCTCGTAATAGCCGGGCGCGAAGGCGAACCCGTGCCGGCGCGCGAACTCGGTGCGCACGGCTTTCGTCCAGGCCGACGGAAAGAGATGGATCAGCTCCGGGCGGTCGTCGAGCGGGAACGGGAGCGTGTCGTCGGGAGCCAGCGCGGCTGCCGAGCGTTCGTCGGGATCCTCCCGCCCGTCCTCGTAAATGCGCACGAAGGAGTAGAGGACGACGTCGACCTCCCCGGCGGTATCGATGCGGTGCTGCAGCGCCGCCAGCGCTCCGGGCGCCAGCTCGTCGTCGCTGTCGACGAAGACGAGGTAGTCGCCCCGGGCCTCCGCGACGCCGACGTTCCGGGCGGCGCCGAGCCCTCCGTTAGTTCGCAGATGGACGACGCGCACGCGGGCGTCGCGGGCGGCGTACTCGTCGAGGATCGCGCCGCTGTCGTCGGTGGAGGCGTCGTCGACGGCGACGACCTCGAGATCGGCGGCGTCCTGGGTCAGAACCGAATCGAGGCACTGCCGCAGGTAGTCGCGGACGTCGTAGACCGGGACCACGACGCTGAACAGCGGCACCGCGCCAGGATAGGGAGGCCTGAGGGCGCTCAGCCGAGGACGGGCGCGCGGGCGGAGGCGTGCACGACGTGCCGGACGCCCCGGCCCTGGCCGAAGAGGGCGCCGAAGGCGATCTGTCGGGTCTGCACGCAGGTCAGCGCCATCACGGTGCCGTCCGGCGAAATGACCGTGCTGACCAGCGCGTCGCGACGGTCGGGGTCGCGGGCCAGATACGCCTGCACGGCAGCGTCGGCGCCGATGAAACGCAGGTCGGCCCCGAGCACGACTCCGCCGGTGCGCGACAGGTCGATGGCCGTGCCGGCCGCAGCGGTCGCCGCTCCGTCGCAGAGGTCCTGAAGGTCGCGCTGCTGTACGAACGCCTGTCCGGCCGCCACCGCGCCGGCCACCGTGAGGAGTGCCAGAACGAAGAAGGCGAGGATCACCGGCAGCGTAGAGCCGCGGTCGTCCGTCCTCACGGCTGGACGGTCCGGTAGTCGTCGATGTGGACGTCGTAACGCCCGACCGTGGTGATGCCACGGCCGGCCACCACGCGAGGGACCGCCGGCAGGGCGACGTGCAGGGTGACGCACACCGTGAAGGTGGCGCCAGGCGTCAGAGCCGGAACGATCGCAGCCGCGTCACAGGAGGCGCCGACGGCAACGAACCGCACGGCGACGTCATCGGGCAACCCCTGGTTCTCGAGCGCCAGTCGCACGGCGGCGCGGACCCGGTTCGGTGCCTCGGCGGCTGCGTCGCTCGTCGCGAAGGCCCGTCCGGCCTCGCGCGCGGCCTGGGTGACGGTCAGCTGGCTGCGCTGCACCGTCGCCACCGCGACGATCAGGTAGACCAGCGGAACCAGCACGAGCACCGCGACGAAGATGAACTCGACGACTGCCGAGCCGTCCTGTGCGTGCCGAAGGCGCCGGATCACCGCTGACCTTCGGTGAGCGCCGACGAGGTGGCGTCCAGCGGCAGCGGCAGGGCCACCGGGAGCAGGAAGGCCCGCATGCGTCCCGCGCAGTGGATGGTGGTGACCGGTAACCCGGACCCGCCGTCGACGCCCTGCGCCGCCGTGCAGCGCACCGCCCGGGTGACCGACCCGCTCAGCCCCGCGGACATGAGCGCCCGCGCCCGTGCGATCCCCGCCGACGCCGGCATGCCCGCAGCCGCCGCGAAGCGGGCTGCATCGGCCGTCGACGCAGCGACGATGTTCCGGGCGTAGACGTACACCGCGACCTGCAGGACGCCGAACAGCAGCAGAACGAGCAACACCGATACGAGGACGAAGTCGACGACTGCGGCGCCGCCGTCCTCGCGCTCCCGCACGCAGCTCACTGCGGCGCGGCTCTCTACTTGCTGGACGTGACCGAATTCAACGCGTTCGTGATCGCGTCCTTGATCTGCGGCTCGAAGACGCCGAGGATCGCGACGACGAGAATCGCGGACATTACGGTGACAAGCACCCAGCCGGGGACGTCGCCGCGGTCGGTGTCGTCGTCGGGCAACCGGTGCAGCGTCGCGACGACCCAGGTCGTGAGCACGTGCCAGACGGTCATGCGAACCTCCAGGTAGGAAAATCAGCGAGCCAACGACGTCAGCGTCACAAGGCCCGGATAGAGCGCGAATACCACGGTGATCGGCAGGATCAAAAAGACAACCGGGAACATCATCGAGATTTCCTTGCGGCCGCCGGCCTCCAGCAGCGCGCGCTTGCTCATCTCTCGGACATCGACAGCTTGGGCCCGCAGCACCTCCGCCAACGGCGTGCCACGCTCGATGCCGACGACCAGGCCCTGAAGAAAGCGCGACAAGGCCTCGAGCGTGGTGGCGTCGGCGACCGCCGTGAGGGCCGACGTCAGCGCAGTTCCGGTGCGGGCCCGTCCGAGCGCGCGGTCGAGGTCGCGCGCGAGCTCTCCGTGGGTCAGCCGACAGGCCCGGGCCAGGGCGTCCGGCGGCGCTTCCCCGGCAACGACGGACAACGCGAGCAGGTCGGCGAACACCGGGAACTCGGCCAGCATCGCGGCCTCGCGTGCGGCCACCTGCCGGCTCAACCGCCAGTCGCGCGCCAGGACGCCGACGATCATCCCGGCCAGCCCGGCAAGGAGCACGAGGGCGGGGTTGACCGAGCGCTGCGCCAGCCCGGCCAGCCCGGCGAGCCCGCCAAGGAGGACGGTTCCGACAGCGCCCCACAACAGCTGCTCGATCCGGAAGTCCTCGACGCTGATGTCGGCCGACAGTCCGGACAACCGCCGGCGGACCGAAGCCCGGCCGCCGACCAACCGATCGACGAGCGAGACCACCTCCGTCAGCGAGGGCCCGAAGATCCGACGCGCGACCAGGAAGGGTGCGCTGCGCGCGGATGGCGCTGCCAACAGCGCTGATGGCGCCGCATTCTCGCCGAGATATGGCGCCATCCGGTCGACGAGCCGGACCGGTCGCATCGGCGGGGTCGCGCGTACTGCCACCACGAGTCCCGCCGCGAACGACAACCCCAGACAAGCGCCGATCGCCGACGGACTCACGCCAGCACCCGTCGCTCTTCAGGAAGCCTGCCGATACGCAACATGATGCGATACGCGACAACGCACACCGCCGCGCCGATACCGAGCAGCAATCCACCGGTCGGCGAGTCGAAGGCGTGCAGTGTCGAGCTCTCTGTGCCCAGCAGCAGGAGCACGAGCCAGGGGGCCGCCACCGCGAGCCGCGCCGCGTTGACCACCCAGCCCTGCCGCGTCTCGAGCTCCGCTCGGGTCCGGGCTTCTGCCCGCAGCAGTTCCGACAGCGTCCGCAGCACGGTACCGAGGTCGCTGCCACCGACCTCTCTGGCCACGCGGACCGTTTCGCAGACGCGGTCGCCCACCGGATCGGCCAGGTCGTCCTTCAGCGAGTCGAGGCAGACGTCGAACCGTCCGGTGGCGCGATAAGCGGCGCCGAAGCGGCCGAACGGGCCGCGGAGCTCGCCCGGGCCGCGCACCGACAGTCCGGACAACCCCTCGGGGAGCGACATTCCCGCCCGCACGGCGGAGGCCAGGTTATCGATCGCCTCGGGCCAGAGTTCCCGCAGCGCCGTCTGTCGGCGCCGGTGCATTCTCTTGACGAGCGTCAGCGGGAGGAAGAACCCGAAGACGGCGAAGCAGGCCGCCACCGTCGCCGCCGACGTCAACACGAGGACGACCACGGCCGCGATCACCGCGCAGAGGATCTGCGCGGCCGTCAGCTGAGCCGGTCCGACGCCGTCGATTCCCGCCTGGCGCAGCAGCTGCCGGCGCCGCTGCAGCCAGGACGACGCCGCGGCCGAACGTCGCGGCGCCCGCGGGCCACTGCGCCATATCAGCAGGATTCCGGTGCCGAACAAGAGGCCCACCAAGGCACCCATCAGGCCTCCCGCGCCAGCATCGCGGGGGCCGCCCGTCCCAGTGTTCGGATCAGGTCGACGCCAGCGGCCTCGTACCGCTCGGGATGGGGCGGGAATCCTTCCCTACGCTCGAGCCGGCCGCCATGTCTCACAAACAGGTCGGTGATTTCGATGACATCGCCCTCAACCCGTCCGGTGACGCCGACGATTTCGCGGACGAAGCGGTGTCCCGCGGCGTCGCTCCCCAGATGCACGACGAGATCGACGCTGGCGGCTACCGTTGGAACGACGAAACCCGCGGTCACATTCTCACCGGCGAGCAGCGGCAATGTGCACATTTTTACGAGGGCCTCGCGGGCGGAGTTTGCGTGTAAGGTACACATCCCTGGCAGCCCACTATTTAGTGCGACGAGCAGGTCGAGGCATTCCTCTTGCCGTACCTCACCGACGATCAGTCGTGAGGGACGCATTCTCAGCGCCTCCTTGACCAGTCGGCGCAGCGGAATTTCGCCGGATCCCTCGAGGTTGGCCTGCCTGGTCTGCATCGCGACGACGTCCGGGCCGGAGGGCTGGAGCTCGAAGACCTCCTCTACCGTGACGATCCGTTCCCGCGCCGGGATTGCGTTGCACAAGGCGTTGAGCATCGTTGTTTTTCCGGACTGCGTTCCACCCGCGACCAGGACGTTCAACCCGGCCACGACCGACGCGTCGAGGAATCGAGCGGCCTGCTCGGTCAACGATCCGACCGACACCAACTCCTCGAGCGAACCGAGGCCCAGGACGAACTTCCGAATGTTGACCGCCATGTGGCGGCGGGTTATGGAAGGAATGACCACGTGCAAACGCGATCCGTCCGGCAACATGGCATCGACGAAAGGAGTACTGAGGTCCAAGCGACGCCCCGACGTGCGCAGCATTCGCTCGACCAGTTGGGCGACTTCGTCAGCCGTGAGGACGAGGGTGGTGAGCTCCGACCGCCCGCGCCGGGCAACAAATACGCGGCCCGGCTCGTTGATCCAAATCTCCTCGATGGACGAGTCGTCGAGGAATGGCTGTAACGGACCGAAGCCGGCGACGGAGTCGAAGACCGCTCGGGCGTCGGCGAGCGGGTCGACGAGCGTGGGCAGGTCGGTCGTCAACGTGCGGTCGAGATAGTCGCCGAGAGCCTCGTCGACCAGCCGCCGCACGGTCCCTTGTTCGGTGACCGGGTCGATCCCGCGGCGGCGGACCAGCTCGCGCACTTCGGCTTCGAGCACCGCCCGACCGGACCGCATTGAACCCCCCCGCCCCTTATGCGTTAAAGAGGACTGAGGGAGACTAAGCGCAGTCCCAGCATGATCGGAAGCCCGGATTTCGGCCCTGTGGACACGGGTTACCGCAGTAGGCGATCTTGACGGTATGGCGGCCGTTCATATCCGTGATCAATCTGGTTACCGGGCTGAAGTCCCCGTCGAGTCGCCGCCTCGGGCTGATGTTCGCCGCGCTGTGATCGGCCGGTTGCGCCGAGGTGCCGTGTTAATGCGCCTCCCGACCGACAGGTCGATCGAGGCGGGCAGCGACACCCCCCGCCCCCTGCGTGAACGAGTCGTAAATCCGACGGTCGGACCTGAGCGGTCCGGCTCGCGTGGAAGGTCTGTGCCCCGGCAGGGCGACGCGCCGAAAAAATTCTTCCGCATCAGCGAAGGACCCGGCCGTCCGCGCCGGGCCGGGCGGCACGCAAGGTCCGTCGCCGACACGTCAACCGCCGGCCGCTGCAGCGAGGCCCGGGCCTCCCCCAACACTGAAGCGCTGGCGGCAAGACACGCCGATCCCATCGCCGCAGCTGCAACAGCGAGGCCCGGGTCCCGCGGGTCACCGGGTTGGCTGGTGCATCAGCAGGGCGACACCCCGCAGCCTGCATGCTGGCGCACCAGCGAGGCAGTCCGCCGGCCCAGCGACGCAGCCGCCGCCAGCGCCGCGCGTCCCTCCCCCCGACACTGAAGCGCTGGCGGCAAGACACGCCGATCCCACCGCCGCAGCTGCAGCAGCGACGCCCGCACCCGCCGGTCACCCGGTCCGCAGAGGCGTTCCCTCACAACAACCAACGCCCGCGACTGCCGCTCAGCATCCACCGCCCACCGTCGATGGGAAGCGGGTCGAACCGCCGGGCTCGGCGAGGGAGGGACTGGGCAGGTGCTGTCAGAAAAAAGCCTCGGACGGCGAGTCGTGTTCGTCCTCACGACTGCGCTTGCGGGCGCCGCGCTGGCAGCCCTGCCCGGCACTGCCGACGCAGCGCCGACAGTCGTGGATGTCTGCAACCAGACCGCCACACCGGGACACGTCGCCTGCTTCGCCGAGCGCCGCGCCGACGTCGGCATGACACCGCAGGTCGCCGGCTACTCGACGCCGTCGGGTTACGGACCGACCGACCTGCAGTCGGCGTACAACCTGCCGTCGTCGTCGGCCGGCATGGGAGTGCGGGTCTACATCGTCGATGCGTACGACGACCCCACCGCCGAATCCGACCTCGCGACCTACCGGGCGCAGTTCGGCCTGGCGGCGTGCACCACGGCCAACGGTTGCTTCCAGAAGCTGAACCAGAACGGCGCGACGAGCCCGCTTCCGAGCGCCAACAGCGGCTGGGCCGGCGAAGAGTCCCTCGACCTGGACATGGTTTCCGCCACCTGCCCGAACTGCGCGATAACCCTCGTCGAGTCCAACGACAACGGCCTCAACAACATGTTCGCCGCCGTCCAGAAGGCCACCGCGCTCGGCGGCAAATTCGTCTCCATGAGCTGGGGCGCCGGCGAGGGCGGCTACGAGAACTCTTTCGACAACACCTACTTCGCCCCCAGCGGCGTCGTCTACACGGCCTCCACCGGCGACAACGGCTACGCCGGAGGACGGAGCTATCCGGCCACGTCGACGCGGGTCGTGGCGGTCGGCGGCACGTCACTGCGCCGCGCGAGCAATTCGCGTGGCTGGACAGAAACCGCGTGGAGCGGCGCCGGGTCGGGCTGCTCCACCGACGTCCCTCAGCCTTCCTGGCAATCCGGCGTCTCGAGCAGCAGCTGCAGCAACCGCGCGGCAGCCGACGTTTCAGCGGTCGCCGACCCCGCCACCGGGCTCGCCGTGTACCAGACCTACGGCGGAGGTGGGTGGCTCGTCTACGGCGGCACCAGCGCCAGCGCGCCGATCGTCGCGTCCGTTTACGCAATGGCGGCGACGCCGGGCGCGGACACCTCTCCGGCCTCGCTCCTGTACGCGCGGCCGGACCAGTTGAACGACGTCACCAGCGGTTCCACCGGCAGCTGCACACCCACCAGCTTGTGCACCGCCGGCGCCGGCTGGGACGGGCCGACCGGGCTGGGGACGCCCTACGGAGTCGGCGCTTTCGGGGGCCCGGCGGGACCGCCGTCAACGCTGCAGGTGAAGCTGAACGTCGCGGGCCCCGCGATTCCGGGCCAAGCCACCGACGTGTCCGTCACGCCCTACCTTCCGACCGGCGACGCGATCTCATCGATCAGCTGGAAATCCGCGCTGCCGACCTGCGTGTTCGCCAACCCCACCGCCCAGTCGACCACCTTCACCTGCCCGCCTGCCACCCCCACGTCGACGACCGTCACCGTGACCGTCACCGATACGCAGGGCACCAAGAAGGTGCTGACCGGTCCGCTCCGATTCGACATCACAACGCGACGCGACCTTCAGATCTCCTTGCGACTGTCGGGCCAGTCCGGCAGTTCTGAAAGCGCCTGCACCAGCGCCCTCACCCCCGTGGCGGTCCAGGCCGCCGACGCAGACACCGGCGCGCCTGTGAAGGGGGTCGTCGTCTACCTGACCCGCCGTACGAGCACGGGCAGCACGGTCGGCGTCGGCACGCTCGTCACCGACGGCACCGGAACCGGCACCGGAAACCTCGCCACACCCAGCGCCATCACGCTGGGCGGGTACACCAGGGCGGTCGGGGTCTACAACGCCGCGGCGGCCGCCGACGTGTCGATATCGACGGGCACCTGCTCGCTGGCGGTCACCGGCGCCGCCGACACGGCCACGAGTTACTACGGCAACCCGGTGACCATCACCGGCATCGTCAACCGCACCGACCTCGGGCTGCCGGTCGGCAACGTCCCGGTGACCATCACCGAGACCAGCAACGGCCGTACCGCCTTCCTGGCCCGCGCCACGACGGCCGCGAACGGCAGCTACCGCGCCGTCGTGAAACCGACGATCTCAGGCTCCCTGACGGCAACGATCACCACAGCTCCGTCGTGGACCGGCGTCAGCGCCGCCCTGGGTGCCCTCACCGTCCTTACCCCGACGACCGACATGGCGGCGAGCCTGACCAGCACCGCCGACGTCGGATACGGCACCCCTGTCATTGCCAGGGGCACTCTCCTGCGCAACGAGGGTGGCACCGACCTGCCGCTCTACCGCTCGGCGGTCACACTGCAG
>JAICIE010000033.1 GCA_025924515.1 Jatrophihabitans sp.
GCGGCGACCCGATGGCGCTGAGCATTCTTCGCCAACAGGCAATGGCCATCGGTTTGCTGTTCACGATCGCGGCGAACTTCACCGACCCGGACGGATATTTCCTGGGCGGAGGTGTCGTCGAAACCACGGCTGAGCTTCGCCGCTGGTTCCTCGACGCGGTACGGGCCCACACCACCCTGCGTGAGGAGCAGCACCGCCAGGCCAGCCTCGCGCTGGTATCCGACCTCGACATGGCCGGCGCCCGCGGTTCGGCGATTGCCGCGCTGGCTTCCCTGGGAGATATCCCGAGCATTCCGGACATCCGCTGACGAGGTCCTGTTGACCGGCTTCAAGCCGAGCGCGGCGCCGGCCAGGGGGGTCCCCGGCCGGCGCGCTGGCCCCCGCTACAGAAACAGCTCCACGATGTGGTTATCGGTGCGGCGGAAGAGGACGTGCTCGGTCCCGTCCACCGACCACGTGTACGCGGCGGGCTTGCCGACGGCCGTTCCCGGATTGCCGGCGGCATAGGTCAGATCGTTGTAGTTCCAGACCCCGTTGAACCACAACTCATGGATTCGTCCCTCTCCGCCGCGATAGACGACGTGTTGAGTGCTGTCGACGTCCCAGGTGTAGCCGACCGGGTCGCTACCGGCCAGCGGCGGTCCGCCCGCAGCATCGGTGAGGTCGTTGTGGTTCCAGGCGCCGTTGAACCACAACTCGTGCACGTGCCCGTCCAGCCCGCGGTAGACGTTGTGCTGGGTGCTGTCGACCGCCCACGTGTAACCGGACGGGTCCCCCGCGGCGAGCGGAGCGCCGGTCGCCGCCGTCAGGTCGTTGTGGTTCCAGGCACCGTTGAACCACAACTCGTGCACGTGCCCGTCCACGCCGCGGTACGTGACGTGCTGGGTGGAATCGACGCCGTAGACGTACCCGGCCGGCGTCCCGAGAACGGCGGCGGGGGCGCCGGCCGCCACGCTGAGGTCGTTGTGGTTCCAGGCGCCGTTGAACCACAGTTCATGGATGTGGCTGTCGAAGCCCACGTAGATCACGTGCTGGGTCGAGTCGTGGTCCCAGGTGTAGCCGGTGATCTTCATCGCCGTCGCCACCGGCGCGCCGGCGGCAACAGTCAGGTCGTTGTGGTTCCACGCGCCGTTGAACCACAACTCGTGTACGTGATTGTCAGACCCTACGAAGACCACGTGCTGGGTGGAGTCCACCGACCAGGTGTAGCCGGCCGGGTCCGAGGCAGCAGCCGGCGCACCGGCGGCAACGGTGAGATCGTTGTGGTTCCAGGCTCCGTTGAACCAGAGCTCGTGGATGTGAGCGTCCGCGCCGCGGTACACGGCGTGTTCGGTGCTGTCGACGGCCCAGGTGTATCCCGCGGGGTCACCGACGGCAGCAGGCGCTCCCGCGGCAGCCGTCAGGTCATTGTTCGCCCACATTGCCTCGCCGCGGTACCAGAGCTCCACCTCGCCATTAGTTGCTCCGTCGACGGCGATCACGGTCTTTTGGCCGGTGTCGATGACCGCGTTGTTGACCGCCCAGGACAGCGAGGGCGTCGACGTGCCGGTACGGACGCTGATCGCGGTCATGGGCGTGTCGTCGGTGGCCGGATAGTCCGAGGCCGCCGCGATCGAGTAGGCCTCGAGCGTCTCGCTCGCCCAGGACAGCTCCGGGTTGTTCGTCACCGTCAACGTGGTGCCGGCAATTCCGATGAATTCCGAGGTGTAGTTGAACGCGCTGCCGTTGCGGCCGGTCAAGATCATCCGACCGACGAGAACGTCGCCCTCGTTCACCCGGACGAGATTGGTGTGGAAGGCGTTGCCGCCGCCCACGTACCAGGAGGCCACGGTCCAGTACGCCCCACCCCCCGCCGCGGACGGGCCCCACTGCAGGACGGGCTGCAGGATATGGCTGTAGTCGCCCGGCTCGATGCCGTTGAAGAGGAAGATGGTCTGACCGTTGTTGCTGCTCGGCGCGCGGGGCACCGTCCATGTCGTCAGAAAGGACGAGATCGGGCTGCCGGTCGAATTGAGCCAGCTCGAATATGTGATCCACCCCGTGCCGAACGCCGGGGTGACCCGGCGGGCGAGCTCACGGGCGGCCGCGAGCCGGACTGCCACGTCGCCCGTCGAGGTCCGCAATTGCAGCTCTCCCTGAGCGTGGTCGAGAAAGGCCCCTTCCTCGACCAGATGCACGCGGTCAGGCGGACGGGGCCCGCCGGGGGTGACGACCAGCGGTGTCGCCACGACGGTGGCCGCACCGGCCTCGAAGCGGACGGCTTCGCCGACGCCGACCTGCGTGATCTCGCTTGGACGGAAGCCGCCCGGCGTCAGCAGACGCGAGTCCTGCGAGGTTTGTGGCATAGAAGCTCCTTTGGACCGTGATCCGCTGGCCGGTGCCAGTCGGCATCACCGAGAAAGGAGGACGGCCCGCGTCGGTAGATACAGCGACGGGTAGCTGCGTCGGTGGGCTCAGCACCGGCCACCACAGGTTCACCAGGACGCCGCGCCGCACGTCACCCGCAGCGCTCCTTGTTAACCCACCTGTCCTGCGGATCGGCTGATCGCCCGCTCGGACGCCACCGCGGTGGCGACGTCGCGGGGATACGTCCGACGCGCACGCAGCAGCAGGAGCAACCCGGCCCCGACCAGCGGGATGAGCATCAGCAGGAAGGTGGGCTCCAGCCCCCTGGCGCCGCTGATCGAGGCCGATTCGGGGCCGCCCAGGCCGCCGCGCGAGCCACCGAACAGCGTCGACAGGTATCCGAACAGCAGCGGCGCAACGGCCTGCAGGGCCGTGCTCAGTGCGGTGCGGACGCTTTCTGCTCGTCCCCAGAGACGCGAGTGCATCAGGTCCAGCCGCGCCGCGTTCACCGGCGGATTGACCCCGCCGAGAGCCGCCCCGCCCACGAACAACAGGATGCCTGCGGCGAGGAGCGACGAGGACAGCAGCCCGGGAACGAAAAGCGTCGCAGCGGCAAGAAAGGACAACCCGGCAACGACCGGGCGGGCGGTGATGCGCCCGCGGTGGATGAGCCGGTCGCTGACGGCTCCGGTGAGCAGGACTCCGACGATCGCACCCAAGCCCAGAACGACGAGCAACGCGGTCGCTCCCGACTGGCTCAACCCGTAGCGTCCTCGCATGTAGACGACGGCGAACGTTTCCAGGCCCTGCAGGAAGAAGTAGCCCAGGCCCGAGGCGACGACGAGCACGAGGTTGGTGCGGATCGACAGCGTGTAGCGCACCGCCCACCACAGCGACCGCCCGGTCGGGTCGTCGCGCAGGACCAACCGTTCGTGGGGGGTGACCTGCTGTTGCTCGACCTTGTCCGCCAGCTCGCCGGCCGTCCCATCCGGCGCGTCGCTGGACCCGACCGCGACAGGGTGCGCACGGACGTGGTCGGCGGATCGGATCTCCGTGTCGCCCTCGCCGATCCTGCTCTGACCGCCGCGAGCCGGCTCCGGCAGATAGCGGCGCAGCGCCCAGGCCAACAGCACGCTCGGTATCGCCAACCACAAGAAGCCGGCGCGCCACGACAGTGCTGCGGCCAGCTCGCCCGAGACCAGGAAGCCCACCCCGGAACCGACGAGTTCGCCGGCGAGGATGTAGCCGTACACGCGGCCCCGGTCGGCGGGCGGGAACAGGTCGCCGGTCAGCGAGGCCGTCGCGGGATATGCGGTCGCGACGACCGCTCCGAGCGCGAGCCGGGTCAGCAGCAGCATCGCGAATGAGACGGCCAGCCCACTGGCCACCACGGCCAACGCCCAGACGAGCACGCTGATCCACAACAACCGGGTGCGGTTGACCCGGTCGGTGAGCACCCCGATCGGCAGGGTCGCGACCGCACCGATGCCGACCGACACCGTCACCATCAGCCCGACCTCGGTGTTGGACAGATGCAGCGAACGCTCCAACTCGCCGGCGATCGCACCGACGGTGGCTGCGTCGGCGGTGCCGAGCCCCAGCACTCCGGCAAGCAGGACGATGACCCGGAGCCGAGCCGGACCCCCGGCCCGCGCCTCGATGCGCTCGCCGACAAAGCGGCGCAGCCACCGCCGCACGGG
This sequence comes from Jatrophihabitans sp., assembly GCA_025924515.1. Taxonomy (GTDB): domain Bacteria; phylum Actinomycetota; class Actinomycetes; order Mycobacteriales; family Jatrophihabitantaceae; genus JAICIE01. The sequence continues at coordinate 4,047 of JAICIE010000033.1, forward strand.
GCCGCTCGGTCGGTTCATCGCCCGGGCCGGACGCCCGAGTCGGCGACGCGGGTGACGATGTCCGCTCTCAGCCGGGTCACCGCCGCGCCGCGCGCTCCGCGCAGCGCTGGTTCTTCGGTGACGTGGGCCCGGTCGAGCAGGACGGTGCGCGGTTGTCCCGATAGCGCCTCCCGCAACGCCGTGAGAAAGGCGTCGTCCGTTCCCCACGGTCCGCCGAGGACGATCATCTCCGGATCGAGGAAGGCGATGACGGCGGTCAGGACCCCGCACACCGCGCGGGCCAGGGAAGCGGCGCTTTCCGAGCGCCGAGGACCGTGCAACGCCGCCAGCACCTTTTCGACGTCGACGGCTGTGCAGTGCCGGCGACGCAGCCGGAGCTCGCCGAACACCTGGGTCAGTTGGACGGCGCGTCCGTCGGGGCCCGGGACGGGCACGTGGGCGATCTCCCCGGCGATGCCGCGGTGACCGCGCCGGACCTCGCCGTCGGCCACGACGGCACAGCCGAGGCCCTCGCCGAGGAAGAGATAGGCGAAGTCGTCGAGCGACTGGCCCTGGTCCAGGCGGGCGTGCCGCTCGGCACGTGCGCTCCAGTTGACGTCGTTGTCGACGATCACCGGCCCGCCCACCAGAGGGCTCAGCACCGCGGCAGGCGACCAGGCGCCGAGCAGGAACGGCGCGTCGGGAAGCTGAACCAACTTTCCCGTCGCGCGCTCGACAGGATCGGCCGCGCACACGACGGCGACGCGCACCGACTCGGGGTCCCGATCCTGCAGGGCCTTTCGCACCGTCGCCTGCAGCAGCCGGATCACGACCGTCGGTGTCGCCGGCCGTTGCACGGGCTCGTGCAGCCGGCGCCGCACCGTGCCCGCCGCGTCGACGAGTTCGACGACCACGCCGTCCGGCGCGATGCTGACCGCGAGCGCCACGCCGGCGGTCTCGGCGAGCGCGTAGTAGCTCCCCACGCCACCGCGTCCGGTGGTCCGCTCGCCGGTGTCGTGAACCAACCCGGCCAGTTCCAGCCGGCGGATGGCCTGCGCCGCGGTCGGCTTCGACAAGCCGGTCGCCGCGGCGAGCTGGGCCCGGGTCAGCCGCCCGGCGGTCATCAACGCCCGCAGCACCGCCTCGTCCGACAGCGAGCGGAGCAGGGCCAGCGACGGCTTGGGGCTGGTCACCTTCGCATGCTAGCTCTTCAGTAAGGACTCTTGACTGGCTCGACACTCTCGGCTATGGTCTAGTAAGGACCCCTTACTGAAAGGCCGAAGCGATGACCCTGACGCCCGGTGCGCCGACCGTGACCCTCCCGCCGTTGCCGCATTGGGAGAGCCCCCCCGCCGATCTGCCCGCGGCGATCCGCGAGATCAAGCACGCACTCCGGGCGCGGATCGCGGCATCAGGACGCACGGTTGAGGAGGTCTTCGCGGCCGTCGAAGCGCGAGTGCGCGCGGCGGTCGACGACATCCTGGCCGCCAGGGCCAGGGGGGAGACCGTGTGGCCGGTAATCGACTACGCCGACATCGCTGCCGGCACCGTGACCGCCGAGCAGCTGCGGCTCCTGCGCCGGCGCGGATGCCTGGTCGTGCGAGACCACTTCTCGCGCGAGCACGCTCTCCACTGGGACCGCGACATCGTCGATTACGTCGAGGGCAACCACTTCTTCGAGGCCTACCGCGGCCCAGGTGACGACTTCTTCGGCAGCGTCGGGTCCAAGCCCGAGATCTACCCGATCTACTGGTCGCCGGCGCAGATGCAGGCGCGCCAGAACGAGCGCATGGCGACGGTGCAGGCGTTCCTGAACAGCCAGTGGATCAGCGAGTCGGACGGCGTGCGATGGTTCGACCCGAACCGGGACTCCCTCTATCCCGACCGGATCCGCCGCCGGCCGGAGGGCGCGGAATCCAAGGGCCTCGGCGCCCACCTCGACCCCGGCACCCTCGACCTGTGGATGACGCAGGCGTACCAGAAGGCGTTTCGGCACCTGTTCGACGGCACGGTGGAGGCCTACGACCCCTGGGACGCCTCCTACCGCACGACCGGCCCGCAGTACCCCGGGTCGACCATGTGCTCGGCCTTCCGCACCTTTCAGGGCTGGACTGCGCTGTCGGACATGGACCATGACCAAGGCGTCCTGCACACGGTTCCGATTCCGGAGGCGATGGCCTACCTCATGCTGCGGCCCCTGCTCAGCGATGTCCCGGACGACGAGATGTGCGGAGTGACGGTCAACCAGGTCTTTCCGGCGACCGAGCGCCATCACTCCCTCCTCCTCCAAGCCCTGTCCGGGATCCCGGACGTCAAGGCCGGCGACTCCGTCTGGTGGCACTGCGACATGATCCACTCGGTGGCGCCGGTGACCCGGCAGAAGGGCTGGGGCAACGTCATGTACATCCCGGCCGCTCCGTGGTGCGCGCGCAACGAGGCGTACGCCGCGTCGGTCCGGGAGGCCCTCCGTACCGGATCGAGCCCGTCTGACTTCCCGGACGAGAACTACGAACGCGAGTGGCCCGACCGCTTCTCCGTCGACGACCTCAACTCCATCGGACGCCGCGGTCTGGGCGTCGAGGACTAACCGCCGTCGGCCGGCCGCTCGTGCGCAACGCCGCGGCCGGCCCGGGTGCGCAGCCCGGCGAGGGCCGGTGCAGCCCGCGGCCGGCGAGGGTGCGGTCTGAGACCTGGATCGGGAGCCGGTCAGCGACGCTGATCGGCTCCGGCCACCACCGTGCGCGCCTCGTGACGAACGGGCAGCGCCAACGACGCGGCGACGAAACAGCGGCTGTTCGCCTGTTCATGCAGGTCCTGCGCCCTCTCAACCTGATCAGCGGCCGCGACGGTCACCACCGGGTGCAGGGTGATCTCGGTGAATCTGCCGCCGCCCCGTCCGTCCTCCTTCATCACCGCCGTGGCGGTGTCGACGTAGTCGGTCACCACGACGCCGTTCTCTGCGGCGACGTGCAGATATGACAGCAGGTGACATTGCGACGCGGCGGCGAGCAGCAGCTGCTCGGGGTTCCAGCGGGTCGCGTCGCCCCGGAACACCGGATCGGACGAGCCGAGGAGCAGCGGGCGACCCTTCGCCGACACCTCGTGGTCACGGCCGTATGCGCGGTAGCCCGAGGTGCCATTGCCTCGGTTGCCGGTCCAGCGGACCGTCAGTTCATAGGCGTGCTCGCCCGATACATTCACCATCTGTCTCCTCCGCCACGTCCGCCCGTCCGCCGCGCCGGACAGTGCCGCAACGGACGTACGGTGATTGTCAGGGATCCTCCGACAGAAGGACGGGACAGTGTCTGCAGCGACGCCGGCGCTAGGAAGTAAACCGCGGCGGGGCCCGCTCGCCTGGGCCGGGGCGTTCACCGGCTTCTATCCCGCGACGGCGTCCGATCTGAGCGACCTCGACCCGGTCGCACGGTTCTTGTACGCCGCGCGCAGCGTCATCCTGGTCATCTCCGCGCAATCCGCAGTGATCGCGGGACTGCTGGCCGCGACGGACCGCCGGTTCCAGACGCTGCCGTTCGTGCTGGTGCTGTTGGGTTTCGTCGTGCTGCACGCCATCAGCAACCTGTCCAACGACTACTTCGGGTACCGCCGCGGTCACGACACCGCCGAGTCGCCGCGGCGCCGTTACACGCTGCACCCGGTCGCGAGCGGCGCTTTCAGCATGCGTTTCCTGGCGAGCGGCCTCGTCGTCCTCGCCGCGGTCGCGGTGGCGGTCGCCGTCTACTTCGTCGCGCTTCGCGGGGTGTCCGCGCTCGTCCTCGCGGTCGTCGGCGCGGTCCTCCTGTGGGCCTACGACGCCGCGCCGCGGGCGCTGAAGGAACTCGGGCTCGGTGAGGTCGCATCGTTCATCGTCTGGGGGCCGCTGATGATCGGCGGCGGTTACTACGTCATCACCGGGCGGTGGTCCGGCGACGCCTTCCTCGCGTCCGTCCCCTACGGATTCGGCGTGGCGTCGATCCTCATCGGCAAGCACATCGACCAGCGCGGGTTCGACCTGTCACAGCACCAGAACACGCTTCCTGTCGTTCTGGGTGAGGGCGGCGCCCGTCTGCTCAACCGCTCGGTGGTCATCGCGATGTACGTCCTGACCGCGGTCGCGATCGCCGTCGGCGCGCTCAGTCCGCTGGCTGCGCTCGTCGTCGTGGCGCTGCCGCGGGCGCTGCGCGCGGTCAAGGTCATGTCCCGTCCCGCGCCCGCCGAAGCGCCGGCGGGCTACGTCGGTTGGCCGCTCTGGTACCACCGGGTCTGTCTGGTGCACAACCGCGCGTTCGGGTGGCTCTACATCCTCGGCGCCGCCCTCGGCGCGATCTGGCCGGCGTTGCGGCTGCGCTGACGCAGCGGCTCGATGCGCCCGCGGGGATCCCCGCCTCCCATCACGGCTCGCCGAGCCGCAGCACCTCCAGGTCGCCGGCTTGGTAGCGGGCGCGCAGGACCTTCTTGTCGAACTTGCCGACCGTCGTCTTCGGGACCTCGTCGACCAGCGTCCAGTTCTCCGGCACCTGCCAGCTCGCCACCTTGCCGGCGAGGAACGATGCCAGCTCGGCCGGGTCGATCGCCTCGCCGGGCCTCGGCACCACGCATGCCAGCGGGCGTTCGGTCCACTTCTCGTCGGGAATCCCGATCACGGCGACCTCCTGCACGTGCGGTGCCCCGGCGAGCAGGTTCTCCAGCTCGACCGACGAGATCCACTCGCCCCCGGACTTGATGACGTCCTTGGCCCGGTCGGTGATGAGGAAGTAGCCGTGCGGATCGATGCAGCCGATGTCACCGGTACGCAGCCAGCCGTGATCGAACTTCTCCGGCGCGGGGTCGCGGTGGTACGCCGAGGTTATCCACGGCCCGCGGACCTCGATCTCGCCGACCGCGACGCCGTCCCACGGAAGCTCTGCACCGCTGTCGTCGACGATGCGCATCTGCACGCCCGCCAGCAGGCGGCCCGACTTCATCCGCCAGTCCAATCCCTCCTCCGAGGCCGGATCGACCCCCGCGGGCGGGTGCGCCAGTCCGCCGACCGGCGAGGTCTCGGTCATCCCCCAGCCCTGAACGATCGTCACGCCGTGCCGGCGCTGGAACGCCTCCATCACGACGCGCGGTATTGCGGCTCCGCCCGAGGTGGCCATTCGGATCGATGACAGGTCGATCTCGCGCTGCTCCCCGACCTGGAGGATTCCTGCCCATATCGTCGGGACCGCCGACGCCAAGGTCGACCGCTCGGCCTCGATAAAGTCGACGAGGGCGGCCGGCGTCATATGTGGTCCGGGCATGTGCAGCGACGCACCGGAGAGGAAGGCTCCGTACGGAATTCCCCACGCGTTCACGTGGAACATCGGGACGATGGTGAGCATCCGGTCGGACTCCCGGGCGCCGGTGCAGTTGTTCGACAGCGTTCCCAACGCGTGCAGGAACGTGGAGCGGTGTGAGTAGACGACGCCCTTGGGGTCGCCGGTCGTCCCGCTCGTGTAACACATCGCGGCGGGCGCCCGCTCGTCCAGATCGGGCCAGTCGAAGAACTTGTTTCCCCGCGCCAGCAGCTCGTCGTAGCGATGCACCGCCACGTTCCCGAGCACCGACGCATCTCCCGCGCCGACGACCACAAAGGCTTCCACCGTCCGCAGCTGCGAAGCGACCGCCCCCAATAGGGGGAGCAGCGTTCCATCGACAAGAACGACCTTGTCCTCCCCGTGATTGATGATATGTGCGAGCTGCCCGGCAGGAAGCCTGATGTTCAGGGTGTGCAGGACGGCGCCCATGCAGGGCACCGCGTAATAGGCTTCGAGGTGCTCCTGCGAATTCCAGCAGAAGGTCCCGACGCGATCACCCGGGCCGACGCCGAGTTCCGCCAGGACTGAGGCGAGGCGCCGAGCGTTGCGGCCAATGGTCGAGTAGTTCGCCCGCCGTGGCTCGGCGCCACCGGTCCACGTGACGCACTGGCTGTCGCCAAATACCCGCGTCCCGTGCTCGAGGATCGCCGTGACGGTCAGCGGGAAGTCGTCCTGCATCGTGCTCGTGATCATGCTCAGACCCTCCCAGCCCTGCGGATCAGCCGAACGCTACCCGGAACGCTTCGCGATGCCGCCTACGAAGCCGGTCCCGACGGGCTGGTCGGTGGTGCGGCGACCGCTCGACGGTGCCCTCTGTCCAGCACGGCGCCGAAGAGGACGCCGGCAAGGACGATGGGGGTCCACAGGAACGCAAGGAGGCGGTCGGTCCGGCCGATGGCCGTCATCAGCAGGAGGTAGAGGAGGAACGGCACAAGGATCGCCGCGAGCGCCCGGACGCGCAGCCGTCGGTCGGCGCGCAAGAGCCGCACATCGGCTGCCGTGCCACGCGGGGAGGCGGAACGGCCGGCGCCGGGCTCGCGCGCCCCCGCCCGGCAGACGTCCTCGTCCGCTGTGGTCGCGGCTGCGTCCGCGTCCGCGGCGCGCGCGTGCCGACCGCCCGACCCGCTCTCCTCCTCGGCGCCGCCCAGCGCGGTCAAAGCATCCGCTTCGTCTTCCTGCCCGGGCACCGAGTGCCGACCCATGGACGCATCCTGTCAAACCCGCCCCGCTTCCTGCGACTGATCGTTCCCACGGGGCCCGCCTAGACTTCGGCGCACGGCGCGCCACCAGAGGCGCGGACACGAAGGGCCGTGCACCACGATGCGTAACCGGGCCGTCCGCCTGCTCGTCCTCGTTCTCACGTGCCTGCTCGCCGCGGGTTGCGCGTCGATCCTGAACGGCTTCCCGAGGGGACGGCTCACCCCGAATGCGCACATTCCGGTACACGGCGACTCGGGCGGATCCTTCGACACCACGGTGAAGAACGCGCTGAGCGATGTCATCACCTTCTGGCGCGCGAACTACCCGAAGGTCGCCAACGGAAAACCCTTCCCGCCCTTGCGCGGTGGCTTCTACTCGGTCGACGGCGCGACCGTGCTGCAAACGCGTCGCGCGCCGGCTTCGGTGGCGAAAGAGGCCTGCCTGGCCAAGCAGCCGTCCTTCGTCGTCGACAACGCCGCGTACTGCACGCTGGACGACTCGGTGATCTGGGACCGCAGCCAGGGGCACCTGGTGCCCGTTCTCGCCACCCATTACGGCCCGACCCTCGTGGCCTTGGTGTTCGCACACGAATTCGGCCACGCGATCCAGGCCCGCCTCGGGATCACCCGGCGCAACCTGCCGACCATCGACACCGAGTCGCAGGCCGACTGCGCCGCGGGCGCGTTCGTCGCCTCGGCCATCGCCGGTCACGCCCGGCATTTCCCGATCAACACCGCCGACCTGGACGATGCGCTCAACGGGTATCTCCTCGTTCGCGACAGCACGCCGGAGAGCCCACAGGACATCTCGCACGGCAACGGCTTCGACCGGCTCAGCGCGCTGGAGGACGGCATCCAGCACGGCGTGTCGTACTGCTACCGGCCGGCCTATTTCAAGCGCCAGTTCACCGAGCGCCCCTACGTCTCCGACAGCGATTACCTGCAGGGCGGAAATGAACCTTTGTCGGCCGTCCTGAACCCGAACAACCCCAAGACCGACAAGAATGCCGGCGGTTTGCAACCCAACCTCAACGCCTTTTGGACCGCGGCCGGGAAGCGCGTCAACAAGTCGTTCAAAGCCGTGTCGGTCAAGCAGGCGGCGTCGCCGAAGTGCGGCGGCTCGACAAACAGTCAGTTCGGCTACTGCTCGAACGACAACACCGTCTATTACGACCACGCCTACGCCTCGAAGGCGTATTACAGCCTGCCCACGCTGAGCGTGAACCCGCAGACGGCGGTGGTGTCGGTCGTCGAGCACCAGCCCGCCGACTTCGCGCTGGGGACGCTGTTCGCGATCGGCTGGGGGATGGCCGCACGGCACCAGTTCTTCAACGCCGCCATCGACAACCGCGCCGGGCTGCTGGCGTCGATCTGCTACACGGGTTCGTACGCGAAGAGCATCAACAAGGCGAGCGGCACGTTCGTCCTGTCTCCTCCCGACATGGACGAGGCCACGTACGCGATGCTCGACCTGGTCGGCCAGCCGCAGGCCTACGGCGCCCGCGGGACGACCGGGCTGCAGCGGATCCAAGCCTTCGTGAAGGGATACTCCGGAGATTTGTCGTCCTGCTGATCATCGCAGTGTCGTCCCGTTGAGCCGCAGGCTCCGCCCCGGCGCGTAGGTTTCCGGCCATGCCCTCAGTGGAATCGTCCTTCGTCGCGCTCCCGGCGCGCGACCTGAGCGCGGCCGCGTTGCAGCACGCGGCGGACAGGGGCGCGTCGTTCGCCGACTTCCGGCTCGAACAGATCCGGGCCGGGCATCTCGCCGTCCGAGACGGCCGCGTCGAGACCGTCACCGACACCACCGACCTGGGCCTGGCGGTGCGGGTCGTCCATGACGGCGCCTGGGGATTCGCCAGCGGGTTGAGCCGGACCCCTGCAGCGGCGGCGGAGCTCGCCGAGCAGGCGATCGAGACCGCGCGGGTGAGCCGCGTGCTAGGCGCGCGTCCCGTCGAGTTGGCGCCCGAGCCGGTACATCGCGACGTCGAATGGGTGTCCTCCTATGAGATCGACCCGTTCGAGGTACCGGAGGAGGAGCGGTTGGCGCGGATGGTCGACCTCGCGCAGGGGCTGCAGAGCGCCGACGGGGTCGACCACGTCGACGGGCACGTCGACTACGTGCGGGAGAACAAGTTCTACGCCGACCTCAGCGGCACGCTCACGACCCAGCAGCGGGTGCGGATCCATCCGGAGTTCACCGCGGTGGCGGTCGACCGCGGCGTCGGCTCGTTCTCCTCCATGCGCACGCTCGCCCCGCCGGTCGGGAGGGGCTGGGAGTACCTGACCGGTGCCGGCTGGGACTTCGACGCAGAACTCGCGGAGCTCCCCCAGCTCCTGCGCGAGCACGTCAAGGCGCCCAGCGTCGAGCCCGGACGCTACGACCTGGTCATCGACCCGTCGAACCTGTGGCTGACCATCCACGAGTCGGTCGGTCATGCCACCGAGCTCGACCGTGCTCTCGGCTACGAGGCCGCGTATGCCGGCACCAGTTTCGCGACCCCGGACCGGTTGGGCAGCCTGCGCTACGGCAGCGACCTGATGACCGTGACCGGCGACCGGACCGTCGAGCACGGCCTGGCCAGCATCGGCTACGACGACGAGGGGGTGGCCGCCCAGCAGTTCGACCTCGTGCGCGGCGGGGTGCTCGTCGGCTACCAGCTCAACCGGCAGATGGCCGGGCAATCCGGGCTGCCGCGCTCGAACGGGTGCGCCTTCGCCGACTCGCCCGGACATCTACCGCTGCAGCGGATGGCCAACGTGTCGCTTCGACCGGCCCCGGACGGTCCGACCACCGAGGAGCTGATAGGCGGGGTAACGCGGGGGATCTTCATCAAGGGCGACCGGTCGTGGTCGATCGACTCGCAGCGGTTCAACTTCCAGTTCACCGGCCAGCAGTTCTACCGGATCGAGAACGGGCGTCTCGTCGGGCAACTGCGTGACGTCGCCTACCAGGCCACCACCACGGAGTTCTGGGGCTCGATGGAAGCGGTCGGCGGGCCGGCCACCTACGTCCTCGGCGGCGCCTTCAACTGCGGCAAGGGGCAGCCCGGCCAGGTGGCACCGGTGTCGCACGGCTGCCCGGCGGCGCTGTTCCGCGGCGTGAACGTCCTCAACACGGTGCTGGAGGGCCGGTGATCGCTCCGCAGCAGATCTGCGAGGACGCGTTGACAGCGTCTGCCGCGGACGGATGTGTCGTCCTGGTCGCGGACCACAGCGAGACCAACCTGCGGTGGGCGCTCAACTCGCTCACCACCAATGGGCAGATGCGCACGCGGTCGGTGACCGTCGTATCGACGCGGCGAGACCGGGGCGGCACCTCGGTGGGGGTCGTCAGTCGCCCCGTGACCACGGCGGATGAGATCGTTCCGCTCGTCCGCGCCGCGGAGGTCGCCGCCGCGGGCGCAGAGCGTGCAGAGGACGCCGCGCCGCTGGTGGAGCCCTACCACTGTGACGACGACTGGGCCGGCGAGCCCGCGACCACCTCGGTATCGGTGTTCGAGCGCTTCGCTCCCGAACTCGCCCGGGCGTTCGTGGACTGGCGCGGCCGCGACCGGCAGCTGTTCGGCTTCGCCGAGCATCAGCTGACGTCCTATTTCCTGGCATCCTCGACCGGCCTGCGCCGCCGGTTCGATCAGCCGGACGGCCGGATCGAGATCAACGGCAAAGCCGCCGACCTCACCCGCTCGGCCTGGGCAGGGCAGCACCTCGCCGACTTCGGCGGCGCCGAACTGGGCCTGCTTCTCGGCGATCTCGACCAGCGGCTCGACTGGGCCGCGACCCGGATCGAGCTCCCGGCGGGCCGGTACGAGACGCTGCTGCCGCCGACCGCCGTCGCGGACCTGATGCTCGACGCGTACTGGACCGCGTCGGCCAAGGACGCCGAGGAAGGACGCAACGTGTACGCCGCACGCGACGGCGGCACTCGCATCGGCCAGCGGCTCGCCGACCTGCCGCTGCGGCTCTACTCCGACCCGACCGCTCCGGGACTGGCCTGTCCGCCGTTCGTCCTCGCCGAGTCGTCCGACTCCGCGCTGCAGTCGGTGTTCGACAACGGCGCGCCGGTCACGCCCGCGGACTGGCTGCGCGACGGCGTCCTCACCGACTTGGTCCGCACCCGCGCCCACGCGGCGAGCACCGGGCGGGCCTTCCGGCCGCTGGTCGACAACCTGATCCTCGACGGCGGCGGGGCGGCCACGCTGCCGGACATGGTCGCGGCGACCGAGCGCGGCCTGCTGCTGACCTGCCTGTGGTACATCCGCGAGGTCGATCCGCAGACGCTGCTGCTCACCGGGCTCACTCGCGACGGCGTCTTCCTGGTCGAGAACGGACGGGTGCGCGGCGCGGTGAACAACTTTCGGTTCAACGAGTCACCGATCTCGTTGCTGCACCGGATCACCGAGGTCGGCCGCACCGAGGCGACGCTCCCGCGGGAGATGAGCGACTACTTCCGGCGCACCGCGATGCCGCCGGTCCGGGTGCCCGACTTCCATATGTCGACGGTGAGCCCCGCCTCCTGATCGTTCGGACTCCGAACTTTTCGTGTGAGCAGAGCCGCACGTTCTTGAAGATGTCCGGTAACGCTTCCAGTAGGTACTTTCGAGGTAATCCCCTTTGCGTGCCATCCGCGTCCGGCAGATCCGGGCCGGGGTCCGCGCCGACAATGACGTCGAGGAGCTGCGATGACCGCCACCTCAATTCCCGGTCTTGATGCCGTCCCCACCAAGCACGCCCACCTGCTGCAGTGGGTGCGCGAAACCGCCGAGCTCACGCAGCCCGACCGGATCGAGTGGGTCGACGGATCTCCGGAGGAGTGGCGGCGCATCACCGACCTGCTGGTTGCCAACGGCACGTTCGTCCGGCTGAACGAGTCGCTGAAACCCAACTCGTTCTGGTGCGCCTCCGACCCCAGCGACGTCGCCCGGGTCGAGGACCGCACGTTCATCTGCAGCCGCGATGCGCGCGACGCCGGGCCCACCAACAACTGGATGGACCCGGACGACATGAAGGCGATCCTCACCGAGCGGTTCCGCGGCTGCATGCGCGGGCGCACGATGTACGTCCTGCCGTACTGCATGGGCCCGCTCGCCGCGGAGCAACCGATGCTCGGCGTCGAGATCACCGACTCGCCGTACGTGGTCGCCTCGATGCACGTGATGACCCGGCTCGGCAGCCGGGCCCTCGAGCTGTTCACCGAGGACGGGACCGAGCGTGCGTTCGTGACCGGCCTGCACTCCGTCGGGGCGCCGCTCGAGCACGGTCAGCAGGACGTCCCGTGGCCGTGCAACGACACCAAATACATCGTGCACTTCCCTGAGGAGCGCATGATCTGGTCCTACGGTTCGGGCTACGGCGGCAACGCCCTGCTCGGCAAGAAGTGCCACTCGCTGCGGATCGCCTCGGTGCAGGCGCGCGACGAGGGCTGGATGGCCGAGCACATGCTGCTCGCCAAGATCACCTCACCGGAACGCAAGTCGTACTTCATCGCGGCGGCGTTCCCGTCGGCGTGCGGCAAGACCAACCTGGCAATGCTCGAATCGACGCTGCCCGGATGGACGCTGGAGACGATCGGCGACGACATCGCGTGGATCCGGATCGGCGCCGACGGTCGGTTCTACGCCGTGAACCCGGAGAACGGCTTCTTCGGGGTGGCGCCGGGCACCGACTACCACACCAACCCCAACGCGATGCGCACCATCGCGAAAGGCAATTCGATCTTCACGAATGTGGCGCTCACCGATGACGGTGACGTGTGGTGGGAGGGGATGGGGCAGCCGCCGGCCCACCTCACCAGCTGGAAGCAGCACGACTGGACGCCGGCGTCCGGGCTCGACGCCTCGGGTCGCAAGCTCCCCTCCGCCGAGCCGGCGAGCCACCCGAACTCCCGGTACTGCACGCCGCTGGCGCAGTGCCCGGTTCGGGCGCCCGAGTGGGACGACCCGCGCGGCGTCCCGCTGGACGCGATCTTCTTCGGCGGACGGCGGCGCGACACGGTCCCGCTGGTGACCGAGGCCCGGGACTGGCAGCACGGGGTCTTCCTGGGCGCGACGCTGTCGTCCGAGACGACCGCGGCCGCCACCGGCAAGGTCGGCGTCGTGCGGCGGGATCCGATGGCGATGCTGCCGTTCATCGGCTACAACGCCGGCGACTACTTCGCGCACTGGATCGAGGTCGGCAAGAGCGCCGACGCGGTCAAGCTGCCGAGGATCTTCTATGTCAACTGGTTCCGCCGCGACGCCTCCGGCGACTTCGTCTGGCCCGGGTTCGGCGAGAACATGCGAGTGATCAAGTGGGCGCTCGAGCGGATCGAGGGCGCCGCCGCCGCCCAGGACACCCCGATCGGGCGCGTACCCACCCCGGAGTCACTCGACCTCAGCGGGCTCGACCTGACCTCGGAGCAGCTCGACGTGGCCCTCGCGGTCGATGTCGAGGAGTGGCGACGGGAGATCCCGCTCATCGAGGAGTGGTTCGACAAGATCGGCGCCGCGCTGCCGAGTTCGATGAAGGACGAACTGGCGGCCCTCAAGCAGCGCCTCGGCCTCACCTGACCGCCGGCCCCGCACGACAGGATCGGCGGCTGCGCCTCCCATCAGAGGCTGAGCCACCGAAAGCAGGGACCTGGCCGCGGTCAGCCGGCGACGAAGGCGTCGAACAGCGCGAGCGCTGCGACGCTGTGCGCGTCGCGGAACTCTCCGGACCGGACCATCGCCCGCAGTTCGTCCTCGCCGAACCAGCGGTGCACCATGTCGGCCTCGGTGTCCTCGCGGTCCGGATCTCCAGGAATCAGGTCGCGGGCAAGGAAAAGGTCATACGACTGGGAGCTGTAGCCGTAGGCGGTGAACAAGCGGCCCAGCCGGTCCAGGCGGCCGGCGCGCAAGCCGGTCTCCTCCGCGAGCTCCGCGCGGGCCAGCTCCTCCGCGCTTCCGGTAGACCCGGCCGGCCAACCGCCCTGCGGGAACTCCCACTGGCGCGAGCTCACCGTGTAGCGGTACTGCTGCACCAACCAGAACCCGCCCTCGTCGAAGGGGACGACGAGGGCGAAGTCCTGCTTGTCGATCACCGTGTAGCGGCCGGGCCTGCCGTCCGGGTACTCGATCTCGTCCTCGCGCAGTCGCAGCCATTGGTTGGCGAAGATCTCCCGGCTGGACCGGCAGCGGATCTCTGACACGCAGGTCAGCAAACCAGATCTGGGCCGACCCACTCGCCGGCTACGGCTGTAACAGAGCGCCTTTTTAGTCGGGACGGCACAGAAGATGCGCAACCAGCGCGGTCCAACCGGTCTGATGGCTGGCGCCGAGTCCCTCGCCGGTGTCGCCGTCGAAGTACTCGTTGAACGTGATCTGGTTGCGCCACAGCGGATCCGGGGACGCCTCGATCCGCTGGCCGTCGCAAGGACGCCGACCGTCCGGACCGACGCGGAACAGGTCGACCAACCGCGAGTCGAGGGCGTCGGCGACCTGCGTCAACGTCATCGCGGAGCCCGAGCGCGTCGGCATCTCGACCCGAACCGCACCGCAGTGGAATGCGCCGTGCGTGCGCAGCGCGTCGGCAAGCAGGACGTTCACCGGAAACCAGACCGGCCCCCGCCAATTCGAATTGCCCCCGAAGAGGAAGCTGCGGGATTCGCCCGGCTCGTAATCGATCGACACCGGGCTTCCCTCGACGTCGGTGACGAATGGGGTTCGATACACCGCCGACAACGAGCGGATCCCGTACGGCGACAGGAACTCCTGCTCGTCGAGCATGCGCTCGAGAAGTCGCGCCAACCGGCCGGCGTCGACCAGTGCGAGCAGGGCCGGGGCGTCGGCATCCGGCGCCGCCAGCAAGCCCTGGAGCAGGTCCGGACGCCGCTGCTGCAGCCACCGCAACCGCGCGGTGAAGTCCGGCAACGCGGACGCGGTGGAGGCCGGCGCTTGAGCCGCCGGAAGTATCGGGAGCAGCCCCACCATCGACCGAACCCGCAGCGGTTCGGTGTCCTGACGGTCGTTGGCTTGATGTACCAGGACGTCGTAGAAAAAGCCGTCCTCGTCGTCCCACAACGAAACACCCTGCGAGCCGAAATTCGTCAGCGCATGTGCGATTGCGAGGAATCGCTCGAGGAAAGTCGTCGCCAGGTCGTCCATCGCAGGGACCGTGGTGGCCAGCTCGACGGCTATCGTGAGCATCGACAGGCAGAAGAACGCCATCCATCCCGTCGCGTCGGACTGCTCGAGACGGTGCCCCGGCGGAAGCGGCGCCGATCGATCGAACAAGCCGATGTTGTCCATACCGAGGAATCCGCCCTCGAAGAGGTTGGTGTCGTCCGCGTCCTTGCGGTTCACCCACCAGCCGAGGGACAACAGCAGCTTGGTGAAGACGCGCAGCAGGAAGTCGGTGTCGCGCCGGCCGTCGTTGACATAGACCTGCCAGGCCGCCCAGGCATGCACCGGCGGGTTGACGTCACCGAACGCCCACTCGTAGGCCGGCAGCTGCCCGTTCGGATGCATCGCCCATTCCCGGCAGAGCAGCAACAGCTGATCCTTGGCGAAGGCTGGGTCCACGTGCGCGAGAGCGGCGCAGTGGAACGCGAGGTCCCACGCGGCGAACCACGGATACTCCCATTCGTCCGGCATGGACATCACGTCCGCCAACGCCAGGTGATCCCAGTCGACGTTGCGCCGACCGGGTTGGCGACGGGAATCCGGCGGCGGCGGTTGGCCGGGATCGCCGTGCAGCCACTCATCGACGCTGTAGCGGTACAGCTGTTTGTTCCACAACAGCCCGGAGAACGCCCGGCGTGCGATCGTCGCGTCCTCGGCATTCAGCCGGGACGGGAGGACGGCTGCATAGAAGGCGTCCGCGTCGGCCGCGCGGTCGGCGAGGACGGCTTCGAGCCCCGTGCCGAAAGAGTTCTCGTCCGGCGGGGTGAGCGCCAACCGTAGCCGCACCCGCACGGTCTCACCCGGTTGCACCGAATCGAATCGGTACCAGAACCCCGCCTTCGTTCCCGTTCCGTCCGGGTTGACGGCCGTCGCATCGCCGCGCACGATCCGTCGCTCGATCGAATTCTTCGGATAGCGGCTCTCGTTGGTCGGCGCACCGAACAGCCCGATCGCGTCAGTTTCGTTGTCGCAGCAGAGGATCTCCGGAGCGCCCTCCGCGGCCAGGACGTACCGACCGAGCAGATCGTGGGTGCATTCGACCGCCGCCATCCCGCCGGCGCGGAGCTCGGCCGGGGGAACCGACCGAACCGCCGGCTTGCGCGGGTCACGTCCCCAGGCCCAGGTGTTGCGGAACCACACCTGCGGGACGAGGTGCAGCGGCGCCGGGTCCGGCCCGTGGTTAGTCGCCTCGACGACCAGGATGAGATCGTCGGGCCCGGCTTTCGCCCAGGTGATCAGGACGTCGAAGAACCGGTCGCCGTCGAGGATGCCGGTGTCGCCCAGTTCGTACTCGCGCTCGTCCTTGCCCCGGGCGCTATTGGCGGCCCGCAGGGTTTCGTACGGGAAGGCGGCCTGCGGATACCGGTAGAGCCAGCGTGCCCACGAGTGCGTCGGGGTGCCGTCGACCGCCCACCAATACTCCTTGACGTCCTCACCGTGGTTGCCCTCGGCGTTCGTCAGCCCGAACAGTCGTTCCTTCAGCCGGTCGTCGCGGCCGTTCCACAGCGCGATCGCAATGTTCAGGAACCCGTACCGGTCGCAGTACCCGCCGAGCCCGTCCTCGCCCCACCGGTACGCCCGTGACGGCGCTTGCTCGAAAGGTAGGTACGACCACGCGTCGCCGTTCTCGGAGTAGTCCTCGCGGACCGTGCCCCACTGCCGGCCGGACAAGTACGGACCCCAGAGCCGCCACGGGTCGCTGCTGTGCGGCGACTCGGCCAGCCGGGCGTGCTCGGCCGTATCCGGCGGCGCGGTCCGCCGACCCCCCGAAGAGGACGTCATGGGCGCACAGTGTGTCAGCCGCGGTCACGCAACGGGGTTATTCGCTTGAACTGGCGGCGTAGCGTCGTTCGATCGTGGCCGACGAACCGCCCTCCGCCGTCCTGTCCGCCGAACGCAGTCATCTCGACACCGCGCGCAACTGCCTCGAGCTGATGCGCGAATCCGCCTCAGCGATCGCCGACTACGGCGTCGACGAGCTCGCCAGCCAGAGCCTCGGCCGGATCCGCCGGGAACGGCTGCGGTCGCTGTCCGCCGATCCCGACGCCCCGCCCTTCTTCGGCCGCATCGACCGCGACCGGGACGACGGCCGTCCCGGCACGGAGATCTTCCACGTCGGTCGCCGGCACGTGCGCGACCCGGCCGGGGACCCGGTCGTCATCGATTGGCGCGCGCCGCTGGCCCGCGCCTTCTACCGCGCCACACCGGACGACCGCATGGGACTGCGGCTCCGGCGCCGGTTCGGATTCGCCGCGGGGACGCTCACCTCCTACGAGGACGAGCACCTCGACCGCGGCCAGGCACTGGGCCTGGCGTCGCAGTTGTTGCGCGAGGAGATCGAGCGTCCGCGCGTCGGTCCGATGCGCGACATCGTCGCGACCATCCAGCCGGACCAGGACGAGCTGGTGCGCGCCGATCTCGACACCTCGCTGTGCATCCAGGGCGCGCCGGGGACCGGGAAGACGGCGGTCGGGCTGCACCGCGCCGCCTACCTGCTCTACACCTACCACGACCGGCTGCGGCGCACGGGCGTGCTCGTGGTCGGTCCCAACCGCGCCTTTCTGCACTACATCGCGCAGGTGCTGCCCTCGCTCGGTGAGGGCGGCATCGAGCAGACGACGGTCGACGGCCTGATGCGGCACCGGGCCCGGGCGGCGGAACCGGTCGAGCTGGCCGTGCTCAAGGGCGATGCCCGCATGGCGCAGGTGCTCCGGCGGGCCGTCCTGTCCCACGTCGCCAAGCCGACCGAGGACGTCGTCGCGGTGGTCGGCACGCGCCGGTTCCGCGTGGGGGCGCATCACCTGCGCCGCTATGTCGACGATGCACGGCGCGCGCTGGGCGACGGCCTGCGCTGGACCGTCGCCCGCGACCGGCTGCGGATCCAGGTCGCCGAGGACGTCCGGCGGCAGCGCGAAGACGCCGGCGGCGCGCCCAGCGACGCGGAGACCGCCCGCGTGGCCCGCTCGGGGGCGGTGAAGGACTGGGTGGACGCCGTCTGGCCACCCCTCGAGGCCACCGCGCTGCTCACCCGGCTCTACGCCGATCCCGCCTTCCTCACCCGCTGCGCCGGGACGGTGCTCACGGCCCACGAGATTGCGCGCCTGTCCCGGCCGGCGGTGCGCCCGCCGCGGTGGACGCAGGCCGACACCGTCCTGCTCGACGAACTCGAGGCACTGCTCGCCGGATGCGAGACCTTCTTGCATCTGGTGGTCGACGAGGCCCAGGACCTGTCCGCCATGCAGTGCCGGGCGCTCGCCCGCCGCTGCCCGCTCGGCTCGGTGACGGTCCTCGGTGATCTGGCGCAGGCCACGACGCCGTGGGCCCCCGGGGACTGGTCGGTGTCCTTGCGCCACCTGGGCCACCCGGACGCGGCGGTCCGGCCGCTGACCGTCGGGTACCGGGTGCCCGGGGAGGTCCTGGCGGTGGCGAACCGGCTGCTGCCGCATCTCGCCGTGACCGGAGTTCCGGCCGCCAGCTCGGTCCGCCGGGGGGACGACGCGTTGACCTTCGCCCCCGCGGGTGAGCTCGCCGACACGGTCGCGGGCTTGGCGGCCGTCCCCGGATCGATCGGCGTCATCGTCCCGGACGTCCGGGTCGACGCCGTGCTGGCCGAGCTCTGCGCCCGCGGCATCACGGCCGACCAACTCGACGCCGACACCGACTCACAGGTGTCCGTGGTGCCGGCGACCGAGGCGAAGGGGCTCGAGTTCGACTCGGTCGTCGTCCTCGAGCCCGAAGAGATCGTCGCGGCGGAGCCGACGCGGTCGGCCGGGCTGCGGCGCCTCTACGTCGTCCTCACCCGGGCCGTGTCGCGACTGGCCGTGCTGCACGACGGGCCGCTTCCCGAGGAACTGCAGGACGACGCGGTCGCCGCCGCCCGGTGAGCGCTGCTCGCAGCGCGAGTGACGGCGATCACCGATAAGGTAGGAACCTCTGGGTATCCGTGCTGGTGCGCCACCCCTGTACCAACGCGGACGACCCATTGCCCGACCGTTCGCACGCGGCCACCCCGCACGCGGCGCAGAAGCGAGGAGCCGATGTCCGAGCATGTCGTCGCGGTGCAGCCCGAGCCAGACATGATCCAGTTGCTCACGCCCGAGGGACAGCGCGTCGATCACCCCGACTATCCGTTGGGCCTGTCCGACGAGGACATCGCGGGGCTGTACCGCGACCTCGTCCTCGTGCGGCGCATCGACACCGAGGCCATCGCGCTGCAGCGTCAGGGCGAGCTCGGGCTGTGGGCGTCCCTGCTCGGCCAGGAGGCCGCGCAGATCGGTGCCGGCCGCGCGCTGCGTCCCCATGACATGGCCTTCCCGACCTACCGCGAGCACGGCGTCGCCTGGTGCCGCGGGGTCGACCCGCTGACATTGCTGGGGCTGTTCCGGGGCACGAACCTCGGCGGGTGGAGCCCCAGCGAGCACAACTTCAACCTGTACACGATCGTGATCGGCGCGCAGACGCTGCACGCCACCGGATACGCGATGGGGGTCGTCCGGGACGGCGCGGTGGGCACCGGCGATCCCGACCGCGACACCGCCGTCCTCGCCTTCTTCGGCGACGGCGCATCGAGCCAGGGCGACGTCAACGAGGCCTTCGTGTGGGCCGCGGCGGGAAACCTGCCCATCGTCTTCCTGTGCCAGAACAACCAGTGGGCCATCAGCGAGCCGGTCGAACGGCAGAGCCGGGTGCCGCTCTACCAGCGCTCGGCCGGCTTCGGCTTCCCCGGGATGCGAGTCGACGGCAACGACGTCCTCGCGTCCTACGCGGTCACCCGCAGGGCGCTCGATGACGCCCGCAACGCGCAGGGCCCCACGTTGATCGAGGCGTTCACCTACCGGATGAACCCACACACCACCAACGACGATCCGCGGCGCTACCGGCTGGGCAGCGAACTCGAGACCTGGAAGCTCAGGGATCCGATCGAACGGGTCCGGGCCTACCTGTCCCGGGAGGCCGGTTACGGCTCCGATTACTTCGCCGCCATCGAGGACGAGTCCAAGAAGCTGGCCGAGCACGTCCGTGCCGGCTGCCGGGCGTTGCCGGACCCGACGCCGCAGTCGCTGTTCGACAGCGTGTACGTCACGATGCCCGCCGAGTTGCGCGCGCAGCGCGACGAGTTCGTGGAATTCGTCGGCAGCCTCGAGGAGGCCTCTGCATGAGCGCGTCGTCGGTGATCGGGACCTCCTTGACGATGGCGAAGGCGCTCAACGAGGGACTGCGCAAGGCGATGGAGGACGACCCGAAGGTCGTCATGATGGGCGAGGACGTCGGCAAGCTGGGTGGCGTCTTCCGCATCACCGACGGCCTGCAGAAGGACTTCGGCGAGGACCGGGTCATCGACACGCCTCTCGCAGAATCGGGGATCGTGGGCACCGCTGTCGGCCTGGCCATCCGCGGGTACCGGCCGGTGTGCGAGATCCAGTTCGACGGTTTCGTCTTTCCGGCCTTCGACCAGATCGTCAGCCAGGTGGCGAAGCTGCACAATCGCTCGGCCGGCCAGGTCAAGGTTCCGATCACCATCCGGATTCCTTACGGTGGCGGCATTGGCGCGGTCGAGCATCACAGCGAGTCGCCCGAGGCCTACTTCGCGCACACGGCCGGGTTGAAGGTAGTGGCCTGCGCCGACCCGTCCGACGCGTACTGGATGGTGCAGCAGGCCATCGCGGACGACGACCCGGTGATCTTCCTGGAGCCGAAGCGCCGGTACCACGCCGCCAAGGCCGAGATCGCCGCCGCGCCGACGCCGCTGCACCAGGCTCGGGTGATACGTCCCGGAACGGCGGCGACGCTGGCCACATACGGCGCGACGGTGTCCGTCGCGCTGGAAGCGGCGGAGGCGGCCGCCGCCGACGGCACGCAGCTCGAGGTGATCGACCTCCGCTCCGTCTCCCCGATCGACACGGAGACGGTCGTCGACTCGGTGCGCCGCACCGGCCGCCTGCTGGTGACGCACGAGGCCCCGCTCAGCTTCGGTCCGGCAGCAGAGATCGCCGCCCGGGTGCAGGAGCAGGCCTTCTACTCCCTCGAGGCTCCCGTCCTCCGGGTAACCGGCTACGACACCCCCTACCCGCCCAGCCGGCTCGAGAACGAGTGGCTGCCCAATCTCGACCGCGTCCTCGACGGGATCGACCGTCTCATGTCCTACTGATCCGGAGACCGGCTTCGTGGGTGACATCAAACAGTTCCTCCTTCCAGACCTCGGCGAGGGCCTGACCGAGGGCGATCTCGTCCGCTGGACCGTCAAGGTCGGCGAGCACGTCGAGGTGAACGACACCATCGCCGAGGTGGAGACCGTGAAGGCGGCCGTCGAACTGCCGTCGCCGTGGGCGGGCACGGTGACCGGGCTGCACGCCGAGGAGGGCACGACGGTCCCGGTCGGCACGCCGATCATCTCGATCGAGTTGGCGGGCCCCGGCGGGCAGGGGGCCGCGGCGGCGGGCGCCGGCGAGGACATGGTGCCCGCCCCGCCGGCCAGCGACGCCGAGGACAAGCAGATGACGCTGGTCGGCTACGGCCCGCGCGAGGACGGCGGGCGGCGGCGCCGCCGCCGGCCGACCGCCCCGGCCGTCGAAGGGGCGCAGGTGTCGTTCAACGTGCCGCCAACGGCGCCGCCCGCGTTCGTGGAACCCGAGCCGGCGCCGGCCGCTGCGACGCGTCCGACCGTGCCGCCCCGACCCGCTCCCGGCGACGCGCGGGTGCACGTGCTCGCCAAGCCGCCGGTGCGCAAGCTCGCCAAGACGCTGGGAGTCGACCTCGGCCGGGTGCGCCCGAGCGGCGCCGGAGGAACGATCACCCGCGACGACGTCGAGGCCGCCGCGAGCTCGGCTCCGGCCGCCGGCGCGCCGACGGCGAGCCCGGCGGCCCGCGAGACGCGGGTCCCGGTGCGGGGCGTTCGCAAGCACACGGCCGCGGCGATGGTGGCGTCCGCCTTCACCGCCCCGCATGTCACCGAGTTCGTCACCGTCGACGTCACCGCGACGATGGAGCTGCGCGAACGAGTGGCGGCGCGCCGGGAGTTCCGGGGCGTCAAGGTCTCGCCGCTGCTGCTCCTCGCCAAGGCCGTGATCCTCGCCGCCCAGCGGACCCCGGAAATCAACGCGTCCTGGGACGAGGCGGCCGGCGAGATCGTCCTGAAGCACTACGTCAACCTCGGGATCGCCGCCGCCACCGACCGCGGCCTGGTGGTCCCGAACATCAAGGACGCCGACCGGCTGTCCCTTCGAGAGCTGGCCGGCGCGATCACCGATCTGACCGAGACGGCCCGGTCCGGCAGAACGAGCCCGGCGGACATGACCGGCGGGACGATCACCATCACCAACGTCGGCGTCTTCGGGATCGACACCGGCACCCCGATCCTCAACCCCGGGGAGTCCGGGATCGTGGCGTTCGGCGCGGTGCGACGGATGCCGTGGGTGGTGGGAACCGGGGCGGAGGAACGCCTCGAGCCGCGGTGGGTCACCCAGCTCGCCGTCTCGTTCGACCATCGGCTGGTCGACGGACAGCAGGGCTCGCAATTTTTGGCAGATGTGGCTCAAATCTTGACGGATCCTGGCATGGCGCTGCTGTAGACCCGCGTCACCTTAGGCCAGGCTGGAATATTGCCTTTGATCCTTCGGTTGTACCTGCCGATAAGAGGGTCGAAGGAGGTCGTCAGGATGCGTAAGTTCACCAGGCAAGGGGTGCACGCCCGGCGCGCACAGCGGGAGTTCGAGCGGGCGCTGCGATCGGCGTCGCCGAGCATGCAGCAGGAGCTGATCGCGGCGGCCGCGCGGAGCCTGCCCCGCTGACCGGCCGTCGGCGGATCCGCATCCTCCTGGAGGGGCGTCCGCCGATCTCGCAGCTGGCCCGGTAGCACGGGCCTCCGCGTGAGGAGGAAACGTGCGGTCGTTGTCGGGCCCCCGCGTTCGCGCCCCGCAGTTCCCAGCGCGGGCTACCTGGATCGGCACGGCGGGTCAGGCCCCGTCGTTGACCGACCTGCGCGGACGCTTCGTCCTGCTCGACTTCTGGACCTTCTGCTGCGCCAACTGCCTGCACGTTCTCGACGAGCTGCGCCCGTTCGAGGACAAGTGGTCAGACGTGCTCACCGTCGTCGGGGTCCATTCCCCCAAGTTCGCCCACGAGGCGGACCCGCGAGCTGTCGCCGCTGCGGTAGAGCGCTACGGCGTCCACCATCCCGTGCTCAACGATCCTGAGCTCACCCTCTGGCGTCAGTACGCGGTGCGGGCCTGGCCGACGCTGATCCTGCTCGACCCCGAGGGATACGTCGTGGCGCAGGCCGCCGGCGAGGGACAGGTCAGCGCGCTGGACGCGACCCTCGCCGAACTGGTCGCCGAACACGACGGCCGCGGCACGCTGCGCCGCGGCGACGGGCCCTACGTTCCCGCTCTCCCGCAGCCGACGACACTGCGTTTCCCGGCCAAGGCGGCGGCGCTGCCGGAAAGCATCCTCGTCGCCGACGCCGGCCACCACCAGCTGGTGGAACTCGCCCGCGACGGCGACACGGTGCTGCGGCGAATCGGCTCCGGGCGCCGCGGCGATCCGTTCGCCGAACCCAACGGGCTGACCCTGCTTCCGGCCGGCACCGCGGAGGTGGACGTCGTCGTGGCCGACACGGCCAACCATGTGCTCCGCGGGATCCGCCTGCCCGACGGCGTCGTGACCCGCACCTACGACCTTCCCGCCGCGCTCGCCGGCACGAGCACCGTCACCGGCGCGATTCCGCCGGTTCTGTCCCCGTGGGACGTGGCGTGGTGGCCGGCGCTGGGCAAGTTGGTCGTCGCGGCGGCGGGCGTGCATCTGCTCCTCGCGGTCGACCCGGTCAGCGGCGCGGCCGAGATCCTCGCCGGTACCACGGTGGAAGGGCTCAAGGACGGCCCCGCGCTCGACGGCTGGCTCGCACAGCCCTCCGGGCTTGCCCCCGACGGCGACCGGCTGTGGTTCGTCGACGCGGAGTCCTCGGCGCTGCGCTGGCTCACCCTCGACGGCGAACTGCACACCGCCGTCGGGGAGGGACTGTTCGACTTCGGCCACGTCGACGGCCCGGCCAGGACGGCCCGGTTCCAGCATCCGCTCGGCGTGACCCTCCTGGCGGACGGCACGGTGGCCGTCCTCGACACCTACAACGGAGCCGTCCGCCGGTACGACCCGGCCGCGGACACGGTCTGCACCCTCGCCGCCGAACTCGCCGAGCCGTCCGGTGCGGTGCTGGTGGACGGCGAGCTGGTGGTCGTCGAGTCCGCGGCGCACCGGCTCGTCCGGCCGGTGCCCCGCGCGGAGCTCGTGCGCAACGGCGCGCTGTCGACGACCCGCCCGGCGACGGAGCTGGCTCCGGGGGCGGTCCGGCTGCAGATCCGGTTCGCGCCGCCGCCCGGCCGCAAGCTCGACGACCGTTACGGCCCCGCGACCCGGCTCTCCGTGACCGCCACCCCGCCAGAGGCCTTGCTCGCCGGCGCCGGCGACTCGGCCGAGCTCGACCGGACCCTCACGTTCGCCGGCGGTGTGACCGAGGCGGTCCTCCACATCATCGCCTCGGCCGCCTCCTGCGACGACGACCCACTCGAACCGCATCCGGCCTGCCATCTCGCCCGGCAGGACTGGGGAGTGCCGGTACGCCTCGTTCCCACCGGCGCCGAGGTCGTCGACCTGGTGCTGCTCGGCTGAGCGAACCTCAGCGTTCCGGGGTCGGTCGGCGCCCGGCGAGCCCCGGGCGGACCTCGGCGTCGGTCGGCGCCGGGCCGACGAGCGGCTCGTCGGACGGCCGCAGCCCGCCGGCACAACCGCAGGCCAGTCCTGCGCTTTCCCTTCCCCGGCCGTGTGATGGATCACCCGCGCAGGCAGCGGGTCAGGATCCGCAGGTCCTTCCCCGGCCCGGCCACGTCCCAGAGGGTCCGCAGTGTGCGCGGCGACACCACCACGAGCCCCCGATACAGGTCGTCCCGGCACGGGTGCTCCACGACGGTGCCCGGTCGCCAGGGATGGAACGGGCGTCCGTCGGTGAAGTACACCGACCAGCCGTTGTCGTCCTCGCTCAGCAGCAGGTCCCGCCAGACGGGCACCACGGTGGTCTGCCAGTGCAGGGTTGCGCGCTCACACCAGCGGAGGTCGGCGCCGTCGCGGCGGATCACCAACTCGCCGACCACCCGGCCGGAGACCTCGTGCCGCCGGTCTCGGATGCGGCGCTGCAAGCGCCACCGGCCGATCAGCGCCGTCGGTTCCGGGCCCCCGACCGACATTCCGGTGCGCACCACGAGCATTCTCGGTCACGGCGGGTACGCCATGGCCAGCACGTGCAGCTTCCCGATGACGCGCTCTGCTACCTGTGCGGGTCCATGCCGTTCATGAAGGGCATCCGCGGCGCCTTGATCGAGAGCGGATACCGGCCCGCGACATCCAATACGAGGTCTTCGGCCCGGACCTGTGGCAGGCCGACCTGGTCACCGAGGAGGTCGCTCCCGCCGGGACGAGCCGACCGTAGGGTCGAGGCATGACAGAGCGTGCGATCCGCGTGGGACTGCAACTGCAGCCGCAGCACGCCGACTATCCGGCCATCCGCGACACCGTCCGCAGGGCCGAGGACCTCGGCGCCAATCTGGTCTTCAACTGGGACCACTTCTATCCGCTCAACGGCGACCCGGACGGCAAGCACTTCGAGTGTTGGACGATGCTCGGCGCCTGGGCCGAACTGACCAGCCGCCTGCAGTTCGGTGCGCTGGTGACCTGCAACAGCTACCGCAACCCCGATCTGCTGGCGGACATGGCCCGGACGGTCGACCACATGAGCGGGGGCCGGCTCATCTTCGGAATCGGCTCAGGCTGGTTCCAGAAGGACTATGACGAGTACGGGTACGAGTTCGGAACTGCGGGTCGCCGCCTGGACGACCTCGCCGACGCCCTCCCACGGATCCAGGCACGCTGGCGGCGGCTCAACCCGCCGCCGATCCGGCCGATACCGGTCCTCATCGGGGGCGGCGGCGAGCGCAAGACGCTGCGTCTGGTGGCCGAGCACGCCGACATCTGGCATTCGTTCAGCGACCCGGACACACTGCGTCACAAGGGTGAGGTCCTCGCCCGGCACTGCGCCGCCGTCGGCCGCGATCCCGACGAGATCGAGAAGTCAGTGGGGGTGCGCGGCGAGCCGGGCGAGCTCGGTCCGCCGCTGGTCGCGGCCGGGGTCAGCATCTTCACCGTCGGCGTCAGCGGGCCGGACTACCGCCTCGACTCGCTGCAGCGGTGGATCGACTGGCGCAACGCCCGCTGATCCGTCCGGACCCGCCGCCGCCCTCCTGGTGCCGGACGGGTAGGACGGACGGTATGGACGACGAGCA
>JAICIE010000034.1 GCA_025924515.1 Jatrophihabitans sp.
GCCGGGGAACTCGACGAGTTGTGCCTCAGCGTCACGCCATTGCTCGCCGGTCCCGCCGCACCGCGCATCCTCGCCGGCGCGCCGTGGGCGGGGCCGCCTCTGCCGCTCGTCCTCGCCGGAATTCTGGAGGAGGACGGCGCGCTCTTCCTCCGCTACCGAGCGGTCCGTCGAGCAAGGCGCGCGCTGTCCGGGGACGAGCTCCCGCGGCGCGGGTAGGCACCTGCGGTGCCGAACCCCACCGCCGACCTCCAAGAAATCGCCGAGCAGGTTTTCGGCTGGTCCCAGCTCCGTCCCGAACAACTCGATGCGATGCGCGCCGTCGTGTCCGGCCAGGACGTCCTCGTCGTCCTGCCGACCGGTGCCGGGAAGTCGGCGATCTACCAGGTGCCCGCCCTGTTGATCGAGGGTCCGACCATCGTCGTGTCGCCGCTGCTGGCGTTGCAGCGCGACCAGATCGAGAACATCGAGGACTCGGACGCGCCCGACGCCGTCGCGGTCAACTCCGCGGAAGGCCCTGCGGAACGGCGCGAGGCGTGGGAGGCGGTCCGCGAGGGCGACGCCGAGTACCTGTTCCTGTCGCCCGAGCAGCTCGCCAAGGACGAGGTGGTCGACCGGCTCGCCGAGCTCGGCGTCGGGCTGTTCGTCGTCGACGAGGCGCACTGCGTGTCGGCGTGGGGCCACAACTTCCGGCCGGACTATCTGCGGCTCGGCCCCGTCATCGAGCGGCTGGGCCACCCGCCGGTCGTGGCGCTGACCGCGACCGCGGCCAAGCCGGTTCGCGACGACATCGTCGAGCGGCTAGGACTGCGCGACGCCCATCAGGTCATCGCCAGCTTCGACCGCCCGAACCTGCACCTCGGGGTCGAGAGGGCCACCGACGATCAGCGCAAGCGCGCGGACGTGGTGGTGCGGGTGCGGGCCCTGACGGCCGACCCTGCGACGAAGCGGGGGCTGCTCTACACGGCCAGCCGCAAGGACGCGGACTACTTCGCGTCGGAACTGGAGCAGACCGGCGTGCGCGTGGCGGCCTATCACGCCGGGATGCGGTCCAAGGACCGCCGCAGCGTGCATGCCGACTTTCTCGAGGACCGCATCGACGTCGTCGTCGCCACCTCGGCCTTCGGGATGGGCATCGACAAGCCGGACGTCCGGTTCGTCCTGCACGCGTCTTCTCCGGAGTCGCTGGACTCGTACTACCAGCAGATCGGGCGCGCGGGCCGCGACGGGGAGCCTGCGGAGATCACGCTGTTCTACCGTCCGGAGGACCTGCACCTGCAACGCTTCTTGACGTCATCGCGGCCGCCGGAGGACGCACTGGAGGAGGTCGCGCAGGCGCTCGAGGAGCAGGACGGTCCGGTGCGTCCGGCCGAGCTGGCCGAGGAGGTCGACGCGCCCGCGGCCCGGCGCACGCGCGCGGTCAACCTGCTCGAGCAGGCCGGCGCCGTGACGACGACCGAGGACGGCCGGCTGGAATACGTCGACCGTGATCTCGACCCGGACGACGCCGTGGACGCCGCCGTCGACGTCGCCGAGACACACCAGCGGCTGACCCGCTCGCGGATCGAGATGATGCGCGGGTACGCCGAGACGACGGGGTGCCGGCGACAGTTCCTGCTCGGCTACTTCGGCGAGCAGCTCAACGAGCCGTGCGGCAACTGCGACAACTGCGACGCCGGGACGTCCGAGCGGCTGTCCGACGACGGGCGGTTCTCCCGCAACGCCGAGGTGCGGCACGCGGAATGGGGGCACGGGGTCGTGATGGGCACCGAGAACGACCGGCTCACCGTGCTGTTCGACCAGGTCGGCTACAAGACGCTCGCCCTGCAGGCCGTGGAGGACAACGATCTGCTGGACCTGGTGCAGGCGCAACGCTGACCGCCGGGCGCTGACCCCCTTCGTGCGGCCGTGGGCCACCGCCCCGGCGCGCCGGACGGCCCGCCGCGGCGCTGACAGGATGGGTCGGTGACGGACTCCTTCCCCCGCCTCGCCGCCCGCACGATGAACTTCCGCCTCGGCCTGCCGCGGTCGTTCACCGTCAGCCCGGACGGCGGGCGGATCGCGTTCCTGCGGGCCCCCGACGGAACCACCCGCGCCCACCAGTTGTGGGTCTACGACGTCGAGGACGGGCAGGAGCGGCTGGTCGCCGACCCCGCCGACCTGCTGGACCCGGAGCGCGAGGAGCTGACCGCAGCGGAGCGGGCGCGACGGGAGCGGCTGCGGATCGTCACCTCCGGTGTCGTCGCCTTCAGCACCGACGAGCAGGTCACTACAGCCGCCTTCGCCCTCTCCTCCCGGCTGTTCGTCGCGGACCTCACCGGGCGTACGGCCGTCCGCGAGCTCCGCACCGACGCCCCCGTCGTCGACCCGCAGCTGGACCCGACGGGCCGGCACGTCGCGTATGCCGGCGACCGGGGGCTGCACCTGGTGACCTTGGCGACCGGCGCAGACCAGGTGCTGGTGGCACCTGCGCCGGACGACCCGCCGGAGGTCCTCTGGGGGCTGGCGGAGTTCGTCGCGGCCGAGGAACTCGGCCGCGGCCACGGGTTCTGGTGGGCTCCGGACGGCGGGTCGCTGCTCGTGGAGCGCTACGACGAGTCGGCCGTCCGGATCTGGCACCTGAGCGACCCGGCCGATCCCGAGCGACCCCCCGTCGCGGTGCGCTATCCCCAGGCCGGCACGGCCAATGCCCAGGTCGGGCTCGCGGTCGTCGGAGTGGACGGGAGCCGGATCGAGGTCGACTGGCGGTCCGACGTCGAGCTGGACGGCGCCGTCCTGGAGTACCTCGCCGGTGTCGAGTGGAGCCGAGCCCGACCCGTCCTCAGCCTGCTCACCCGTGACCAGCGGCGGCTGGACTACCGCGAGGTGGATCCGGCCACCGGCCGCACCTCGCTGCTGCGGACGGTCACGGACGACGCGTGGGTCGAGCTGCTGCCGGGCACGCCGCGGCGGCTCGCCGACGGGCGGCTGCTGCACAGCATCGACCAGGACGACACCCGGCGGGTGTGGCTGGACGACGAACCGGTGAGCCCCCCGGACGTCCTGGTCCGGTCCGTCGAGGCGGTGGCCGGCGAGGCCGTGATCGCGCAGGTCGTCCCACAGATCGGATCGGTCGCGTTGGCGCGCATCCCGTTCGGCGGGCCGGTGCAGCTGCTCAGCGATCCCGGGGGCGTGGCCGACGGCGCGTTCGGCGGCGGGACGACCGTGGTGAGCCAGCAGTGGCCGGACCGCCTGGACGTCGAGGTCACCGTCCGGCGGGGCGACGGGGTCTGCGGGCGGCTGGGCTCCCGAGCCGAACCGTCACCGCTGATCCCGTCTCCCCGCACCCTGCAGGTCGGGAGCCGCGGGCTGCCGGTCACCGTCCTGTTCCCGACCGGGCACTCCCCCAACTCCGGGCGGCTGCCGGTGCTGCTCGACCCCTACGGCGGGCCGCACGGCCAGCGCGTCCTGAACGCCGCCCGCGGCTATCTCACGTCACAGTGGTTCGCCGATCAGGGCTTCGTCGTGCTGGTGGCCGACGGGCGCGGGATGGCGGGCCGCGGCCCGGTGTGGGATCGGCTGGCCAAGAACGACCGCGCGGGCACGGTCGATGACCAGGTCGAGGCGCTGCAGGAGCTCGCCCGCGAGTTGCCCGACGAGCTGGACCTGTCGCGCGTCGCCATCCGCGGCTGGTCGTTCGGCGGATATCTCGCCGCGCTCGGCGTGCTGCGCCGTCCCGACGTCTTCGCCGCAGCGGTCGCGGGCGCTCCGACGACGGACGAGCGGCTCTACGACACCGCGTACAGCGAGCGCTACCTCGGCTCCCCGGAGACGAACGCCGACGTGTACGAGGCGAACAGCCTGCTGCCCCTGGCGCCGACGCTGTGCCGCCCGCTGATGATCATTCACGGCCTGGCCGACGACAACGTCTACGTCGCGCACTCCCTGCGGTTGTCCGCCGCCCTGCTCGCGGCCGGACGTCCGCACGAATACCTGCCGCTCACCGGGACCACGCACCTGGCCAACGACGAGGTCGTCGCCGAGAACCTGCTGCTGCTGCAACTGGACTTCCTGCGCCGCGCGCTGCGCCTGCCCGGGCAGGATGCCCCGGAGGAAGGATGAGCGCGGCCGGCAGCTGAGGCGTGTGGCCACGTCGTGCCACGGCGGGCGTCCACAATGCCGAGCAGCGGGTAGATAGCGTGCTCGGACGGCGCGGCAGGCGACCGTGGGCTGTGCAGCCGGCGAAAGAACGGGGTGATCATGGACCTTCCGGTGTCACCGCCGTTTCTTCCCATGTTGGCCAAGGCCATCAAGGGCTTGGAGTCCCTACCTGGTGAACGATGCCAGTTCGAGCCGAAATGGGACGGTTTCCGGACGATCGTCTTCCGCGACGGCGACGAGGTGGAGCTCGGCAGCCGCAACGAGCGTCCGATGACGCGCTACTTCCCCGAGCTCGTCGACGCCCTCAGACGTGAGCTGCCGGACCGCTGCGTGATCGACGGCGAGATCGTCATCGCGACCGACCACGGCCTGGACTTCGAGGCACTGCAGCAGCGCGTGCACCCGGCCGCGTCACGGGTCGCCCTGCTCAGCCGGCAGACCCCGGCCAGCTTCATCGCCTTCGACCTGCTCGCGGTCGGCGACGACGACCTGACCGGTCGGCCGTTCCGCGAGCGGCGGGAGGCGCTCGTCGAAACGCTGACGGCGGCGGGTCCGCCGGTGCACCTGACGCCGGCCACGACCGACCGCGACACCGCGCAGCGGTGGTTCACCGAGTTCGAAGGAGCGGGCCTCGACGGCGTTGTCGCGAAGCCGTTGAACATCACCTACCAGCCGGACAAGCGGGTGATGTACAAGATCAAGCACGAGCGCACGGCCGACTGCGTCGTCGCTGGGTACCGCGTGCACAAGACGGGTGCCGACGCCATCGGCTCGCTCATGCTGGGGCTCTACAACGACGCCGGCGTGCTGGTGTCCGTCGGGGTCATCGGCGCCTTCCCGATGGCCGCGCGGCGGCAGCTGCTCCAGGAGCTGCAGCCGCTGGTGACCACGTTCGACGACCATCCGTGGAACTGGGCCGCCCACGAGGCGGGTCAGCGCACCCCGCGCAAGAGCGAGACGTCTCGGTGGAACGCCGGCAAGGATCTCTCCTTCGTGCCGCTCCGCCCGGAACGCGTCGTCGAGGTGCGCTACGACCACATGGAGGGCGAGCGGTTCCGTCACACCGCGCAATTCGTTCGCTGGCGCCCGGACCGAACCCCGGAGTCGTGCACGTATGAGCAGCTCGAGCAGCCGGTGACGTTCGCGCTCGACGACATCGTCCCCGGCCTCGGACCCGCCCGGACATAGGACCCCTAAGCTTCGGGGAATGGTCGGGGCGAGCATCGAGGACGGTCGAGCGGTGCCCGCTCTCCGTCGACCGGCCGCTGCGGCTCCCGACGCCGGCCCGGTCCGCCGCCGCGGACGGCGCGGCCGTGGCGCGCTTGACAGTCCAGGCCGCAGCAGGTGACCGCACCGCCGCCGGGCGGGAGACGTCCGCGACCGACCCCGGGCGGGCGGGCCGGCCGGACTCCTCGCTCCGAGCTCGAGCCGGCCGAGGTGGCCGCTGCCGCCGCGAGCGCGCTGGTCACGGCGGCCCGGCTCGGGCGCCTCCTCGGCCGGTCCGGGTGGCGACTGGCCCGGCAAATGCCCGGGGCGGAGGTCTTGGAGCAGGAAGCCGACCGGCTGCGCCGCGCCACCGCGGACGAGGTCCGCCGGCTCGTCGACGGCGCCACGCCGCAGCCGCCGCCGCGCCAGGCCGCACCGACCGTGGTCACCCCGAATCCCGAGGAGCAGCGCGCCGCGTACCTCATCGGCGTCCATCCCGCCGGCGCCGACCCGTTGCGCGAGGCCATGAGCGAGCTGCTCGAACGCTCCGTCGAGACGAACCGGACCGGCAGTCGCGCGTACCTCTACGGCAGCATCCTGAGCCAGTTGATTCCGGACGAGGCCCGCATCATCGCCGCGCTCGCCGACGGCAGCGCCTATGCCGCCGTCGACGTCGTCAGGAAGCAGTTGGGACGCCCGGCGCGCACGCTGCTGACCAACGCGTCGAGCGTCGGGCGGGCCGCCGGGGTCGCCAACCTGGAGAACGTGCCGACCTACCTGACCCGGCTGGCGGCGCTGGGGCTCGTCGAGTTCGATGAGCCCGGGCCCGGCCTCGAGGTGCAGTTCGACGTCCTGACCAGCGATGACCGGGTCCGCGATGCCGAGCGCCGCGCAACGTCGCGGCGGGGAGTCCGGGTCCTCCGCAAAGCCGTTCGACTGTCGGACTTCGGACGCGAGTTCTGGGCTGCCGTCGACCCCGCGCGTCCGGCGCTGCCCGCCGCCCGCCCGCCGTCCTGACCGCCGATGGGGACCCTCGCGGATCTCGAGGCGCACTGGTACATCGACCTGACGATCCCGCTGGTAGCGGCGCTGATCGGCTACGTCACCAAGCTGGTGGCGATCAGGATGATGTTCCAGCCCCTGGAGTTCCGCGGGATCCGGCCGTGGCTGGGCTGGCAGGGGGTCGTCCCGCGCCGCGCGGCCCGGATGGCGAGCATCGCCGTCGACACCATGACCCGGCACCTGATCTCGGCGCGCGACGTGATCGCCCGCCTCGACCCGGACCGGGTCGCCGCCGAGATCGACGCGCCGATGCGCGCGGCCACCGACGGCATCGTCCGCACGATCATGACCGAGTACGACCCGGACGTCTGGCGCGCGATGCCCGAACCGGCCAAGCGGCTGGTGGTCGCGCGCGCGCAGGCCGAGGTGCCGCGGATGGTGCGTGCCGTCCTCGCCGAGATTCAGGACGACCCGGAGGCGGTGTTCGACCTGAAGGGCATGGTCGTCACCAACCTGGTGACCGAGAAGGCGGTGCTCAACCGGATCTTCCTCGAGGCCGGCCGCAAGGAGTTCCGTTTCATCGCGCACTCGGGGATCTGGTTCGGCGGAGCCCTCGGCCTGTTCCAGTTGACGCTGTGGATCTTCTTCCGCCAGCCACTGCTGATGCCGGCCTTCGGCCTCGTCGTGGGCTGGTTCACCGACTGGCTCGCCCTGAAGCTGATCTTCAATCCCAAGCAGCCGAAGCGGATCCTCTGGTTCAAGGTGCAGGGTCTGTTCCTGCGCCGCCGACGAGAGGTCGCGGCCGACTACGGCGCGCTGATCGCCGACGAGATCATCACGCCGCGCAAGGTCATCCAGGCGGTGCTCACCGGACCGCTGTCCGACCGGGTGTTCGCGATGGTCCGCCGCCAGGTCCAGGGCGCGCTGGACCACAGCGCCGGCGCTGCCCGTCCGCTGCTGGTCGCGACCGTGGGAAGCACCCGCTACCAGGAGATGAAGCTGTCGATCACCGGCCAGGTGATGGCGCGGCTGCCGCACACGCTGCGGCACGTGGAGACCTACGCGAAAGAGGCGATGGACGTCCGGTCGCTGCTGGTCGAGAAGATGCAACACCTCACCGATCGCCAGTTCGAACGGCTCATCCGTCCCGCTTTCGAGGAGGACGAGTGGAAGCTGATCGCGGTCGGCGCGGTGCTCGGCTTCGTCATGGGCGAGCTGCAGGCACTCGTCCTCGAACACCTGACCTGAGCCGCCCGGCCGGCCAAGCTGCATGATCGATACGTTTCACCAGCGACACATCTCGGCGGATGTCCCGCCGGAGGGGACGGGTGCCGGACGTGGCCTACGCGCTGCGATTGAGCCTTCCGCCAGGCGACGTCACGGGAATCGCGGTGCTGCTGCACGGCGGGCGCGAGCGGAGCACCGCTCCGGTGCGCGGCAACCAACTGGCAGTGCTACGGATGCTTCCGATCGCCCGCGCGCTGACCGTGGCGGGACGTCGTCACGGCCTGGCGGTGGCCCGCGTCCGCAACGGCGTGCGCGGTTGGAACGGCGAGCAGCGCGCCCCGGTCGCTGACGCCCGTGCCGCGCTGGACCGACTGGCCGAGCGGTTCCCCGACGTTCCGGTCACGGTGATCGGTCACTCGATGGGCGGACGCACCGCCCTGTACGTCGCCGGCCACCAGCAGGTGCGCGCCGTCGTCGCGCTGGCACCGTGGATCGAGCCCGGCGATCCGGTCGACGCCCTCCGGGGACGGCGCGTGCTGATCCTGCACGGCCCCGGCGACCGGATCACCAGCGCGGACGCTTCGGCGGCGTACGCGCGTAGCGCAGCGGCGGTGGCGCAGTCCGTGTCGTTCGTGCGGGTCACCGGGGACGGGCACGCCATGCTGCGCAGGGCCGGGGTCTGGCACCGAATGACCACGGGTTACGTCCTCGGCGTGTTCTACGGCGCGCACGTTACGGACGCGACGAGAGCACCCGTGCTGGCTCAGGCGCTGGCCGGGGAGCCTGCACTCGTGGTGTGACGGACGCGCTGATAGGGATAACTCAGCCGGCGAATAGGACGGCCTCGGCCCGGGAGGGAGCGCGATGGATCTGCTGGGCAACCGACGGTCATCACCGCGGGTCGTCGTCGACCCGCAGCGGTGGCCCTCGTCGGTGGAGGCCATCGGAGGCCGGATTCCGCGCTCGATACCTGGACGTGGCCCAATTGGTGCTGACGAGATCCAGAGCGTGACGGCTCCTTCCCGCGCCGCGTGACCGTCGTCCTCGGCCTGCTCGCCGCGGTCCTCTACGGCGTCGGTGACTTCCTCGGCGGGTTCACCGCCCGGCGGGCGAGCGCGGTCACCGTCCTGCTGTACAGCTACCCGGTCGGCGCCGTGCTCATGGCCCTGCTGCTGCCGGCGTTCCCCGGTGCGGTGACCGGGCGCGTCGTCCTGTTCGGGGTCCTCGGCGGGATCTGCGGCCTCGTCGGCGTCGTGATCCTCTACCACCTGATGACGGTGGCGCCGATGAACGTCGTCTCGCCGGTGACCGCCGTCCTCGCCGCCTTCGTGCCGGTGATCCTCGGCGTCGCGCTCGGCGAGCGTCCTAGAGCGCTGGCCTGGATCGGGGTGGCAGCCGGGCTGGTGGCGGTCGTCCTCGTCAGCCGGACGGGTGACGAGCATCCCGCCGGTCGGGTCGCGGCGCCGGTGCTTCTGCTTGCCGCCCTGTCAGGGCTGGGCTTCGGCCTCTACTTCGTCCTCCTGGCCCGCGCCGGCAGCGGCTCGGGGCTCTGGCCCCTCCTGGTCTCCCGGGCGGCATCAGCAATCCTGATCATTCCGGTCGCTGTCCGGCGCAGCGCGGTGAATCCCGTGCGCGGGCGGACCCTGGGGCTGGTTGCCGCGGCGGGGGCCTGCGATGCCGGCGCCAATCTGGCGTTCCTGCTCGCCGCGCGGCACGGCCTGCTCGCGCTCGCCGGCGTGCTGACCTCCCTGTACCCGGCGGTGACCGTGCTGCTGGCGGTCGGCCTGCTGCGCGAGCACACCACCGTCGTGCAGCGAGCCGGACTGGCCCTGGCGGCAGCGTCGGTGGTGCTGATCACCGTCTGAGGCGGCAGGCGTGCGCCGTCAGGCCCAATTGCTGGGGTTCAGCCGCGAGGGCTGCACCCGCGGCGGCTCCCCCTCCATCTTCGGGTAGTTGGGCGGGTACGGCGCGTCCCCCAGCCCGCGTTCCCGCTCGTCGCGCTCGGCCCATTCGAGCAGCGGCTCGATCGACCACACGGCCTCGTCGATGCCGGCGTGCACGTCGCCGAGCGCGGCGAAGCGGGCGGGCATCGTCTGAATGGTGAAGTCCTCCGTCTCGACGTCCGGCAGTTCCTCCCAGGTCACCGGGGCCGACACCGGCCCCTCCGGCCCGCCCCGCACGGAATATGCGGCGGCGATCGTCCGGTCCTTCGCGTTCTGGTTGTAGTCCAGGAAGATCTGCGCTCCGCGCTCTTCCTTCCACCAGGCCGTGGTCACCTGGGCGGGCGCGCGTCGCTCGACCTCACGCGCGAATGCCAGGGCGGCGCGGCGCACCTCGCGGAAGCCGAAGCGCGGCTCGATCCGCACGTAGACGTGAATGCCCCGACTTCCTGATGTCTTCGGCCATCCCACCGCGCCGAGTTCGTCGAGCACCTCGTGCACCACCGCCGCGACCTGTTTGGCCTCGAGGAACCCGGTGCCCGGTTGCGGATCGAGGTCGATGCGCAGTTCGTCCGGCTTCTCGACGTCCGGCCGCCGGGTGTGCCAGGGATGGAACTCGACGGTCGACATCTGCACGGCCCAGATCACCGACGCCAGTTCGGTGACGCACAGCTCGTCCGCGGTGCGCCCGGACGGGAAGCTCACCTCCGCGGTCTCGACCCAGTCGGGCGCACCCTTCGGAAGCCGCTTCTGGTAGATTTTCTCGCCGCCTACGCCCTCCGGATAGCGGTGCAGCATGCACGGACGCTCACGCAGCGCCCGGACGATCCCGTCCCCGACGGAGAGGTAGTACTGGACGAGGTCGAGCTTCGTCTCGCCGCGGGTCGGGAAGTACACCCGCTCGGGATGCGAGATCCGCACCGAGCGCGTGCCGACCTCGATCTCGACCGAGGGCGCAGGCATGCTGGGACGGTAGCGCCTCCGGCCCGTTCCGCAGGTCTCCGTAGTGCGCCGGATGTGTCGTCGGCCGGAGGGTTCGACCCACATCCTGTTGACAGCTGGCGTCCTACAGTGGCCGAGTGCAGGTCGACCAGCGCGATCAGGACGGGCCCGAGGACCCGAGCTGGGCCTCCCCGAACGTCGACGGCGCGTGGCACCGCACCGCCAATCCCAACTCCGCCGACGGCGAGCTGCAGAACCTCGCGGCGTTCGGATCCGGCCTGACCCGCCTCTCCGGCGCCCGCCGCCGAATCGCCCAGCTCGTCGTCGTGCTGCTGCTCCTGGGCGTGGCCCTCGCCGTCATCTACGGCGCTCTCGGCATCGCGCGCTGACCCGTCGGGGGATGGCCCGCCCTGGTGTCCGACCCGTACCGTCGAGGCATGAAGCGCACTGAGGAGCTCCCATCCGCCGCCGTCGTCAAGTCCGAGGACGAGTGGCGCGCCGAACTCAGCCCGGAGGAGTACGAGGTGCTGCGCAAGGCCGGCACCGAGCGTCCGTTCACGGGCGAGTACACGGAAAACCACCGGATCGGCATCTATCGCTGCCGGGCCTGCGGCGCCGAGCTGTTCCGCAGCGAGCACAAGTTCGACTCGCACTGCGGATGGCCGAGCTTCTTCACCCCGCTCGCCGGTGAGCGGGTCATCGAGCGCACCGACGGGGCCTGGGGGATGGTCCGCACCGAGGTCCTCTGCGCCACTTGCCACAGTCATCTCGGCCACGTGTTCGCCGGGGAGGGCTACGGCACGCCCACCGACCTGCGCTACTGCATCAACTCGGTGTCGCTCAGCTTCGAGGAGCAGCCGGCAGCGGCCGACGCGCCTGGCGGGGACGTCGGGTCCGCAACGGCCGACGCGCGGGGCTGAGCCGGGCAGGTGCGGCGAGTCTTTGCCCGCGGGCGTGGCGCGGGTCGGTTTCCGCCGTCGCCGACCCTGCTGCCTCGCTGGGCATAGGTCGACGGCTGAATCCGTGCAGAGCGCACCGGCGGTCGCGAACCGAGCGCCCACTGCCCGCGGCTACGGAAGCGCCGCGATCAGCTCGCCGGTGCTGCGCCGGCTTCCCGTGTAGAAGGGCACTTCCAGGCGCACGTGTCGCCGAGCCGTCGCCCCGCGCAGGTGCCGCATGAGGTCGACGATCCGGTGCAGCTCGTCGGCTTCGAAGGCCAGGATCCACTCGTAGTCGCCCAGCGAGAAGGACGCCACCGTGTTGGCCCGCACGTCGGGGTACCCCCGCGCCATCAGGCCGTGCTCGGCCAGCATCTGGCGGCGCTCCTGGTCCGGCAGCAGGTACCACTCGTAGGACCGCACGAACGGGTAGACGGACACGTACGCCCGCGGCTGCTCCTCGGCCAGGAAGGCCGGGATGTGGCTCTTGTTGAACTCGGCCGGACGGTGCAGCGCCATCACCGACCACACCGGCTCGAGATGCTCGCCGAGCCCGGTCCTCCGCAGCCGGCTGTACGCGTCCTGCAGCGCGTCCGGGCTCGACGCGTGCCACCACACCATCAGGTCGGCGTCGGCGCGCAGCGCGCTCACGTCGTAGGTGCCGCGGACGACGACGTCCTTCGCCGCGAGTTGTTCGAACAGCTCGTCGACCTCCGCCGCCAGCGCTGCTCGGTCGGCCGCGCCCAGCGGGCGGGCGGCCTTGAACACCGACCAGGCGGTGTAGCGCAGAACGTCGTTGAGCTCACGTGCCTTCTTGCCGTCGACCATGGCTTCATTCTCCCCGTTGCGCCGGAACGGCCGGCGCGATCCGCGCCACGGCCTCACGGGCCGACGCGATGCAGGCCGGGATCCCCAGGCCGTCGAACGCCGCGCCGCAGACGGCCAGCCCGGGGACCCGGGCCACGTCGGCGCGGATCCGGGCCACCCGGTCAACGTGCCCGACGCCGTACTGCGGCAGCCCGCCGCCCCAGCGGGTGACGAGCGCCTCGACCGGCTCCTCATCGATCGCCAGCAAGGCGCGCAGGTCGCGGCGCGCCAGCGCGACGAGATCCGCGTCGTCGCGCTGCAGCACCACCGCGTCCCCGGCCCGCCCGAGGGACGCCCGCAGCACCGTGAGACCCGCCTCGTCGGCCTCCGGCATGGGCCACTTCTGCGACGAGACGGTGACGCCCTTGACCGCAAGACCTTCCCGCAGGCCCACCAGCAGCCCGCTGCCTCCCGGCAGATCCAGCCGGGGAAAGGCGAAGGTGACGATCGCGACGCTGGCCGTCTCGATTCCCCGCAGCTCTCCCGCCGCTGCCGGGGCCACGCCGGCCAGCAGCCGAGCCGCCTTCGCCGGCGGTGCCGCGACCACGACGGCGTCGGCCTCGACGAACTCCGGTCGCGGCACGGGCCCGCACTCGAGGACGAAGCCCCTGTCGCGGCGCACGATCGAGCGCACCAGCGTCCCGCTCCGGACCGCGAACCGCCCGGACGCCGCGAGCGCCTGCGGCAAGCGTCCCAATCCGCCGCGCAGCGATGCGAACACCGGCCCCTCGGAGCCGGTGCGGGTTCCGGCTGCGGCCACCTCGGCCGCGGCGCGCACCAGTGACCCGCCGTCGGCCAGCCGGGCCGCGAGAGACGGAACGGTGGCGCGCAGCGACAGCGCGTCGGCGCGCCCGGCGTAGACGCCGCCGAGCAGGGGTTCCACCAGCCGGTCGGCGACCTCGTTGCCGAGCCGCTCCCGCACCAGGACGCCCACCGCGACGTCATCGGACAGCGCCCGCAGCGGCGGGAGGTCCGGCTCGCGGCTGATCCGGTCCACCGCGTGCTCGCTCAACACCCCGGATTCCCGGGCGGCGGCAACGTCCGAGGGAATCCCCATCACCGTGCGCGCCGGCAGCGGATGCAAGGCGCCGCCCGCGCGGACCCGGGCCGCGGTCGTGAGCGGCGCGATCCGCTCCCCCGCCAGTCCGGCCGCGGCCAGCAACTCGAGCCCCTCGGGCCGCCGCGCCAGCAGAGCCTCGGCGCCCACGTCGACCGGAACGCCGGCGACGGTCTCCGCGCGCAGCTTCCCCCCCACGTCCTGAGTCGCTTCCAGGACGAGGACGGAGGCGCCCCTCTCGGCCAGGAGGAACGCGGCGGCCAGACCGGAGATGCCACCGCCGACGACGGCGACGCGGATCATCCCGGTTCCCCGGCCGAGAGCGAGCGCGTCGGACGGAGCCTCATTCATCCGACAGGGAGTGGATCAGGGCGACCACGCGCGTCAGGACGTCGGGGTCGGTGTCCGGCAGCACACCGTGGCCGAGGTTGAAGATGTGCCCGCTGGCGGCCCGTCCCTCGGCGACCACCCGGCGCACCGCCCGCTCGACGACCGGCCAGTCCGCTAGCAGCAGCGCGGGGTCGAGGTTGCCCTGCACGACGGCGCCGGGCCCCAGGCGACGGCTGGCTTCGTCCAGCGGAACCCGCCAGTCGACTCCTACGACGTCGGCGCCGGCGCTACGCATCGACGCGAGCAGCTCACCGGTTCCCACGCCGAAGTGGATACGGGGCACCCCGGCGTCCGCGAGCGGCTCCAGCACCGACCGGCTGTGCGGGAGAACGAACGCGTCGTAGTCGGCCAGCGACAACGCGCCGGCCCACGAGTCGAACAGCTGCACCGCGTTGGCCCCGGCGTCGATCTGCACCCTCAGGAATTCGCGGGCGATGTCGGCGAGGCGGCCGAGCAACGCGTGCCAGAGGCCGGGATCGCCGTGCATCAACGCCTTCGTCCTGGCGTGGTCGCGGGACGGGCCTCCTTCGACCAGGTAGCTGGCGAGCGTGAACGGCGCTCCGGCGAAGCCGATCAGGGGAACGCGACCGAGCTCGGAGACCAGCGACCTGACGGCCTCCCGCACGTACGAGACGTCCGCCGGCGTCAGGGGCCGAAGTTGCGCGAGGTCGTCAGCGGTCCGCACCGGGTGGGCGACCACCGGACCGACGCCCGGGACGATGTCGATCGGCACCCCGACGGCAACGAGCGGGACCACGATGTCGGAGAAGAGGATCGCGGCGTCGACGCAGTGGCGCCGCACCGGCTGCAGGGTGATCTCGGTGATCAGCGCGGGGTCCCGGCAGGCGTCGAGCATCGACGTGCCGGCCCGAAGTGCGCGGTACTCGGGCAGCGATCGGCCGGCCTGGCGCATGAACCACACCGGCGGGCTGGCGCCGGGATGCCCCCGAGCCGCCCGGACCAGAGGCGAGGCGGCTGCGGCCGGGGCGGGCGTGAGGGGGTTGGACATCGTCCTGCCATCGTCCCACGGCGTCCTGTCGCACCGGCGCGCCTGCACCTGATCCCGGTCCTGGCATGTCAGGTTGGTCCGGACACCTGTTCGATCCCCGACGCGACGACGCGCCGGGCCGCGCCTTCCGAGGAGCTCCGCGATGCCCGTCGAGCTCGAGTGTTTCGTCGATTGTCCGTCCTGTGGCACCGTCCAGCCCGCCGACCGGCCGGACTGCATCGACGGCCACGGCTCCGACTGCCCCGAGTGGATCTGCTCGGTCTGCCTGACGGCGGTGTTGGTCGACCCGCAGTTGGTTGCGCTGGCCACGCGGCGAAGCTCCGGCCGCGCGGTCGCGTGACGATGGCGTCGAGCAACTTGCGGACCGTGAGCGAACCGCCACCCGACCCGCCGGCCCCCGCGACCGGCGAGGAGCGGGCGCGCCCCCAGCTGTTCCGTGACGCGGTGGCGAGTCTGGCGGCGACCCCGGTGCGCGCCGAGGTCCGGGTCGAGCCGTTGCGCCCGCCCCAGCGGTTGGCTCCGTGGAGTTACGCCGTCTCCGCCGACGTGCATCCGGACGGCGAGGCAGAGCTCGCAACGGGTCGATTGGTGTTGCTGTACGACCCGGACGGCGCGGAAGCCTGGGACGGGGTCTTCCGTCTCGTCGCGTTCGCCTCGGCCGAACTCGATCCCGAGATGGGGGTCGATCCGCTTCTTCCCGCGGTCGGCTGGAGTTGGCTTACCGACTCCCTCGCCGAGCGTGCGGCGCCGTTCCGCGCGGCCGGGGGCACGGTCACCCAGACGACCTCGACCCGATTCGGTGACCTGGCCGGGCCGCAGACCACCGTCGAGGTCGAGCTGCGCGCCTCCTGGACGGCGGACACTGCTGACATGTCCCCGCACTTGCTTGCCTTCGTCGACGTCCTCTGCGCGGCGGCCGGACTGCCTCCCGAGGGCGTCGCTCTCCTTCCGTCCTGACGTGGCCGACCCGAGCGGTACGGCGACGCCCGAGGACGCGATAGCGGCTGCGCCGCTGCTGGGGGAGCCGGTCGACGGGGTTCCTGAGCCGCTGACGACCAGCGCCGAACTGGCGGACCTGGTCGAGCGGATGCGGGCCGGCTCCGGACCAGTCGCGGTCGACGCCGAACGGGCGTCCGGCTATCGGTACAGCTCCCGGGCCTATCTCGTGCAGCTGCGCCGGGACGGGGTCGGCACCGCGCTCATCGACCCGGTTGCCCTGCCCGCGCTGAGCGTGCTGAACGATGCGCTGGGCGACGCCGAGTGGATCCTGCACGCCGCCAACCAGGACTTGCCGTGTCTGGCGGAGCTGGGCCTGGCGCCCCGGTCGTTGTTCGACACCGAACTGGCCGGACGGCTGCTCGGCGACGAGCGGGTCTCGCTCGGCAGGATGGTCGAGCAGCATCTGGGCGTGCGCCTCGAGAAGGGGCACTCCGCGGCAGACTGGTCGACGCGTCCGCTGCCGCACGAGTGGCTGATCTACGCCGCGCTCGATGTGGAATTGCTCATCCCGCTGCGCGACGCGCTCATCGCGGAGCTCCGGACTCAGGGAAAGCTCGACTGGGCGGCCCAGGAGTTCGAGGCGGTCCGGCAGGCCCGGCCGGTGGAGGGCCGGGCGGAACCCTGGCGGCGGACGTCGGGAATCCATCGGGTACGCAACCGGCGGCAATTGGCCGCGGTACGCGCGCTCTGGTACGCCCGGGACCGCTACGCCGCCCAGCGCGATGTCGCACCCGGGCGGGTCCTGCCCGATTCGGCCTTGGTCGACGCCGCGATGCACCTGCCGCAGCGCTCCGAGGACTTGGCCGCGCTGCCGGTCTTCAGCGGACCGCGGCAGCGGCGCCAGCTCGGCCGCTGGTTCGGCGCGGTGCGCGAGGCGCTGGCCCTGCCCGACTCCGAGCTCCCGCCGATGGCCGGCACCTCCACCGACCCGATGCCGCCGGTCAGCCGGTGGCGCGAACGCGATCCCGCGGCGGCGGACCGGCTGGCCGCCTGCCGCAGCGTCGTGTCCGCAACGGCCGAGCGGCGGTCCGTGCTGGCGCAGAACCTGCTCGCCTCCGACGTCGTG
Organism: Jatrophihabitans sp.; assembly: GCA_025924515.1. Classification (GTDB taxonomy): domain Bacteria; phylum Actinomycetota; class Actinomycetes; order Mycobacteriales; family Jatrophihabitantaceae; genus JAICIE01. The sequence goes on from JAICIE010000034.1 coordinate 16,781, forward strand.
CGGGCGCTGGCCTGGGAGACACCGGACCCGCCGGAGGAGGCGCAGATCCGGGCCCGGCTCACCGAGCTGGGCGCCCGGCGTTGGCAGGTCGACCTGACGGCCGCACCGCTCGCGGCGGCGCTGGGGTCACTCGGCGGCGAATAGCTCCTTCGGGTCCCCCGGCCGCAGCCTGCCGGACCCCTCCGTCAAGTGCGGCAGGTCGATGCGGACGGCCAGGCCACCGAGCGGCGGCGCCGTCGCCTTCAGCCGACCGCGGTGGGCGTCGACGATCAGCCGGACGATCGCCAGGCCCAGCCCCGCGCCGCGGGTGGCGGTGCGCACCGGCCCGCCGCGGCGAAACGGCTCGAACAGCCGGTCGACCTCGCCCGGCGGGATGACCGCACCACCGTTCGAGACCTCCAGCCACACCCGGTTCTCGGCCGTGCCGGTGAGCACGCGGACCGAACCGTCGGGCACGTTGTGCCGGATGGCGTTCTCGACCAGGTTGCCGATGAGCCGCTCGAGCAGCCGCGGGTCGCCGACGGTGCGCGCCGGGTGTAGGTCGGTCTCGATCCGCACCGTCTTCTCAGCGGCCTCCTTGTCCGCGGCCGCCAGGACCGCCGGAACGAGGTCGACGAGGTCGACCGGCTCCCGGACGTCGAGCCGGCCGCGCTCCACCGCTTGCAGGCGTGCCAGCGTGAGCAGCGAGTCGACCAGACGCTGCGCGCGCTCGGTAGCGGCCCGCACCACCTCGCCCATCCGCCGCAGTTCCGCCACGTCGGCGTCGGGATCGGACAGGGTCACCTCGAGTTCCGTCCGGATCACTGCGAGCGGCGTGCGCAACTCGTGGCTGGCGTTGGCGACGAACAGGCGCTGGCTCTCGAAGGCCGCGTCGAGGCGGGCCAGCATGCCGTTGAGGGTGTCCGCCAGGCCGCGGACCTCGTCCTCCGGGCCGCCCATCGTGATCCGCTTGTCCGGCGTGTCCGCAGTGATTTCACGGGCCGTCTGGGTGAGCCGGGTGATCGGCCGAAGTGCTTGGCCGGCGATGAAATACCCGCCGACCGCGCCGATCAGGACGATCACCGCGAACCCGAGAGCGCCGAGCCGAAGAAGCGCGTTGTAGGCCTGCGTGTGCGCGGCGCCGTGCAGCTCGTTGTTCAAGATGACCAGCGTCGTCACGAGGAGCGACACGCCTACGAAAAGCACCAGGCCGCCGTACAGCAGCGCGATGCGCAGCCGTAACGGCGGCCTGCTCAGCTTCACGACGACGCTGGCTCCCCTTCGCCGTCGGACCAACCGGCGCCCACCCCGACGGCGCCGTCGCCTCCGTCGCCGCTGTGCAACAGGTCCGGCACGATGCGGTACCCCGATCCGACGACGGTGTCGATGATCGGCGGGGTGCCGACCTTGCGGCGCAGCGTCATCATCGTGACCCGAACCGTGGTGGTGAACGGGTCGGCGTTCTCGTCCCAGACCCGGTCGAGCAGCTCCTCGCTGCTGACGACCGCGCCCTGCGCCATGAGCAGTGTCTCGAGGACGCCGAACTCCTTGCGGGTCAAGTCGATGAGATGCCCGCCCCGGGTGACCGTGCGCTTCGACGAGTCCAGCACCAGGTCCCCGGCGTGCAGGACGGGCGGGGCGGCCGGCGTGGTGCGTCGCCCGAGCGCACGCACCCGGGCCACGAGTTCGGCGAACGCGAACGGCTTGGGCAGGTAGTCGTCCGCGCCCAGCGCGAGACCGGTGACCTTGTCTTCGACGGTCCCGCTGGCCGTCAGCATGAGCACCCGGGTGAGGACGCCCTCGTCGGTCAGGCGCCGACAGATGTCGTCGCCGGACATCCCGGGCAGGTCACGATCGAGCACCACGACGTCATATCGAGTCAGCGCAGCCTTGCGATAGCCGTCGTCGCCCTCGAAGGCGACGTCGACGGCCATCCCCTCGCGGCGGAGACCACGAGCCACCGCCTCGGCGAGCTGGCTCTCGTCCTCGACCACCAATACGCGCATCGCTATCCCTCCGCACCACTCAGGATCCGTCCTGTGCGGATCTCCGGCGCGCTGAGCTTACGGGGTTCCAACGCGGTTTCGCCCGTTCGAACCGCTCCGTTATCGCCCGGCGGGCGGTTCAGGCCCGGGCGTCGCGTCGGCGCGGCGCGGCGGACTCGGGCGACGACGCAGAATCTTCGGTGTCGGGGACGACGGCGACCGCCCACTCGACGATTCGGCGGCCCAGATCCGGGACGGCGAGCCCGGCCCAGGCGCGGACGTCGGACACCTTGCCGTGGCACGGGAACTCGACCGGGACCCCGAGGTGCCGCACCGGCACGTCGACGGCCGCGGCGCCCAGCGCCTGCGCCACCCGCGCCCCCGCGCCGCCGGCGACCACGCCGTCCTCGGCGGTGACGACCAGCGAAGCGTCGCGGGCCAGGTCGATCAACGTGGGGTCGACCGGGGTCGCCCAGCCGGGATCGACGACGCGCACCGAGAACCCGGCCTGCCGCACGGCCTCCACCGCATCGAGCAGGTCGGCCGCCATCGCGCCGACTGCGACGACGAGGACGTCGACCGGCTGATCGGGCCCCGGTTCGGCGAGCACATCCACCCCGCCGACGCGGCGAACCGCCGGGACGTCCTCGCCCAGCGGGGTCTTCGGAAAGCGGATCACGGTGGGACCGTCCGAGCAGGCGACCGCCTCGCGGAACTGCACCCGCAGCGATGCCTCGTCGCGCGGCGCGGCGATCTTGATTCCGGGCACTACGCCGAGCACCGCGAGGTCCCAGACCCCGTTGTGGCTCGGTCCGTCGTCGCCGGTGATGCCGGCCCGGTCGAGCACGAAGGTGACCGGGAGCCGGTGCAAGGCGACGTCCATGAGCACCTGGTCGAAGGCGCGGTTGAGGAAGGTCGCGTAGACGGCGACGACAGGATGCAACCCGCCGCTCGCAAGACCGGCGGCCGAGGCGACGGCATGCTGCTCGGCGATGCCGACGTCATACGCGCGCTCCGGGAAGCGCTGCTGGAAGGCGGTCAGGCCCGTCGGTTCGCACATCGCCGCGGTGATCGCCACCACGTCGTCGCGCAGCTCGCCGAGACCGACCAGCTCCTCGGAGAACACGCTCGTCCAGGTGCGCCCGGTACGCGGCAGCGCGCGCCCGGTCGCCGGGTCGATCGGACGCCACTGATGCAGCTGGTCGGCCTCGTCGTTCTCTGCCGGGGCGTACCCGAAGCCCTTGCGGGTGACCGCGTGCACGATCACCGGACCGTCGAAGCCCCGGGCCAGGGTCAGCGCGTGCTCGAGACAGGCGAGGTCGTGGCCGTCCACCGGGCCTAAGTACTTCAGCCCGAGATCCTCGAACATGCCCTGCGGGGCGATCATTTCCTTCAGCCCGCGTTTGACCCCGTGCATCGCCTCGTACAGCGGCGGGCCGACGACCGGAACCCGCGGCAGCGTCTCCTTGACCTGCCCGAGGACCTTCTCGTAGCCGGGACGAAGCCGCAGCGCAGCCAGCTGTTCGGCGAATCCGCCGATGGTGGGCGAGTAGGAGCGGCCGTTGTCGTTGACGACGATGATCACCGGCCGGTCGGCGGCGGCGATGTTGTTCAGCGCCTCCCAGCACAGCCCTCCGGTGAGCGCCCCGTCGCCCACGACGGCTACGACCGGGCGGCGTTCCTGCCGGACGGCCAAGGCCTTCGCCAGACCGTCGGCGTAGGACAGCGCGGTAGAGGCGTGCGAGTTCTCGATCCAGTCGTGCGGGCTCTCGGCACGGTTCGGATAACCGGAGATCCCGCCGGTCTGGCGCAGGGTGCCGAATCGCTCGGCCCGCCCGGTCAGGATCTTGTGGACGTACGCCTGGTGGCCCACGTCCCAGAGGATCGGCTCGGTCGGCGAGTCGAAGACCCGGTGCAGGGCGATGGTGAGCTCCACCGCGCCGAGGTTCGGGCCGAGGTGGCCTCCGGTGCGGGAGATCGTCTGCACCAGCAGGTCGCGGATCTCGGCGGCGAGCAACGCCAGCTCCTCCGCGGTGAGCCAGCGCAGGTCAGCCGGAGCCGTGATCCGGTTGAGGACGCTACTCATGCGGCCTCCCCGCGACAGTGCGCAGCGATTTCCGGGGAGCAGCCCAGGGTGCGTCTGCGCCGCACGCGGGATCCCCGCGAAAGCGCGCAGCAGTTCCTGCGGAGCAGTTTCGGAGGGTGCGTCACGGTTCCACAGTAGAACGACGCATCGGTCCGGACGGTGTGGCACGGCGATTCCGGGCCTCCGCCGGGGCGGTTGCCGACGCGGTTGCCGACGCGGTCACGGCGCGCCCGGCGGCATGAGCACGGCGACGCACTCCACGTGCGCGGTCATCGGAAAGGCGTCGAACGCCCGCAGCGACGCCAGCCTCCAGCCGCCGTCGAGCGCGGCGCGCACGTCGCGGGCCAGCGCCGCCGGATCGCACGCGACGTAGCCGATGGCGCGCGGCGCAAGGCCCATCATCGCCTCGGTGATTGCGCGGCCGGCCCCCGTGCGCGGCGGGTCCAGGACCACCAGGTCGGGAGCGACGCGGCATTTCGCCACGCTCGCGGCGTCGACGGTGGCCGCTCGAACCTCAGCCCACGGAATGTCGGCCAGGTTCGTCCGGGCGTCGGCGACCGCCACGGAGCTGCCCTCCAGCCCCAGCACCCGGCCGGACGGCCCGACCGCGTCGGCCAGCGCCACCGTCATCGCGCCGGCTCCGGCGAACAGTTCCAGCACGGTCTCCCCCGGCCGGGGGCGCAGCCCGTCGAGCACGGCGGCGGCGAAGGTGGCGAGCGCGTGCGGGTGCACCTGCCAGAACCCGGCCGCCGAGCCGGCAAGACGGTGTCCCTCGAGCCGGTGGTCGAGCCGAGCCGGCCCCGCCAGCTGCTCGACCCGGTGCGGCGCCCGGCGCCGGCGGCGGTCCCGACCAGGCGGGGCGGGACGGTGGCCGAGCACGGCGGGCCGGCCGTCGTCGCCGACCGCGACCTCGATCGCCGCGAACCCGGGCCAGGACCGGCCCAGCACGGCCGCGTCCAGGCCCGGCAGGGTCAGCGGGCAGGCGTCGAGAACCTCGACCTCGGTCGAGCGGGACTTGTGCAGTCCGGGCCGGCCCTGCCCGTCGACGGCGAACTGCATCCGCGTGCGCCAGCCGAGCATCCCGCCGGGCAGCGCCTCGACCGCGCCGAGCAGTGTCCCGGCCTCGACGTGGGCGATGCGGGCGAACTGCTCGAGCACGACCTGCCGTTTGATCCGGCGCTGGGCGTCCGGGGTCGCGTGTTGCCAGTCGCATCCGCCGCAGCGACCCGGGCGGGCGTGCGGGCAGGGCTGTTCGACGCGGTCCGGGGATGCGGCGAGGATCTCGACCGCGTCCGCCCGGCAGTAGGACCCGCCCCGGTCCTCGGTGACGCGGGCCAACACCCGCTCGCCCGGGAGCGCATGCCGCACGAAGACGACGCGGCCCTCGTGCCGGGCCACGCAGAAGCCGCCGTGGGCCGGCGGGCCGACCTCCAGCGCCACTACCCGCGCGTCCTCAGACACGCGTGGCCGGCGCCCGGGGCACCTCCCGGTGACCGTCCGTCTCAACTTCGGGCGCACGCCGCGGCGGCACGGCGGGACCGTCGGGCCGGATCGGGCGCTCGGCGACGGCACCGGTGGATTCGAGCTGCCACGGCACGCTGGTCACCATCACGCCCGGCTGGAAGAGCAGCCTTCCCTTGAGCCGGAGCGCCGACTGGTTGTGCAGCAGTTGCTCCCACCAGTGACCGACGACGTACTCGGGGATGAACACGTTGACGACGTCTCGGTCACTGGCCCGCAGACCCCTGATGTAGTCCAGCAGCGGGCGCGTGACCTCGCGGTAGGGCGATTCCAGCACCGTCAGCTTGACCGGCAGGTCGTGCAGCTCCCACTCGCGCAGAAGCCGGCGCGTCTCCTCGTCGTCGACGTTCACGGTGAGCGCGGTCAACGTGTCGGGGCGGGTCGCCCGGGCGTACGACAACGCCCGCAGCGTCGCCTTGTGCACCCGCGATATCAGGACCACGACGTGGTTGCGCGCGGGCAGGACCAGCCCCGTCTGGTCGGTGACCAGCTCCTTGTTGACCCGCGAGTAGTGCCGGTTGATCCCCCGCATGATCATGTAGAGGATCGGCATCGCGATCAGAACCAGGTACGCGCCCTTGGTGAACTTGGTGATGACCACGATGACCAGCACCAGCCCGGTGAGGGACGCACCGAAGCCGTTGATGGTGCGCGAGCGGTACATCCGCGCGCGTTCGGCCGCATCACGCTCGGCGCGCAGCAGCTTGTTCCAGTGCCGCACCATCCCCGTCTGCCCGAGCGTGAAGGACGTGAACACCCCGACGATGTACAGCTGGATCAGCCGGGTCACGTTCGCGTCGTACACGGCGATGATGAACGCGGCCACGACGCTCAGGACGATGATTCCGTTGCTGTACGCCAGGCGGTCGCCGCGGTTGTTCAGCTGCCGGGGCAGGTTCTGGTCGCGGGCCAGCACGGCGCCGAGCAACGGGAAGCCGTTGAAGGCAGTATTCGCGGCGAGGACCAGGATGAGCGCGGTCGCCGCCTGGATGTAGAAGAAGCCGACCGTGGTGGGGCCGCCGAACACGGCGCTCGCCACCTGCGCGATGACCGTCCGCTGCGGCGCGGTGGTGCAGTGGGAGAAACCAACGAGGTCGCAGGCGTTCTCGGTGACCCTGACCTTGCTGATCATGGCCAGCGCCGTTACCCCGGCGAACATGGTGATCGCCAACGATCCCATGATCACCAGGGTCGCCTGGGCGTTCTTCGACTTGGGCGGCTTGAACGCCGGAACGCCGTTCGCGATGGCCTCGACACCGGTCAGCGCCGTACAGCCGGACGAGAAGGCCCGCAGGGTGAGGAACGCCAGCGCGAACAGGCCCAGCGAGCCGTATCCCGAGGTCACGTGCACGCCGTACTTGGCGCTCTCGGCCACCGGAGCGTCGCCGGCCAGAGTCCGCACGACCCCGGTGACGATCATGACCATGACGCCGGCGCCGAAGGCGTAGGTCGGGATCGCGAAGGCCGTGCCCGCCTCGCGGATGCCGCGCAGGTTCACCGACGCGAGCAGGAACACGAACACCAGCGCCATCAGCAAGCGGTGCGTGTGCAGCGACGGGAACGCCGAGATGATGTTGTCGACCCCTGACGAGACCGACACCGCGACCGTCATCACGTAGTCGACGAGCAGAGCGCTGGCGACGACGAGCCCGGCTTGCCGGCTGATGTTGGTGCTGGCGACCTCGTAGTCGCCGCCGCCGGTGGGATAGGCGCGAACGAGTTGCCGGTATGAGGTCACGACGGTCGCCAGCAGGACGACGACGCCGGCGGCGATCCACGGAGTCAGGTAGAGGAACGCCGTGCCGCCGAGGGTGAGGACGAGGAGGATCTCCTGGGTGGCGTACGCGACGCTGGACAGGGCGTCGCTGGAGAAGATCGGAAGCGCGAGCCGTTTGGACAACAGCGAGTGGCCGGCGAGTTCACTGCGCACCGGACTGCCGATGATCAGCCGTTTGAGTACGCGGGTCGCGAACGCCACGGACCACAACATACGCAGGGCTACGACGGTTCCGGTGCGTCCTGCAGGGTGTTGTCCACAACCGCTGCCGCGTCACGGCGCATGCTTGGATATGGATCGCGGGCCGACGCCAGCCGCGGCGGACCGTCCGGCGGAAGGAGTGCTCCCGCGGTGCACATCGTGATCATGGGTTGCGGGCGCGTGGGAACCGCTCTCGCGACGAGCCTGTCGCACCTCGACCACAGCGTCGCAGTGATCGACATGGATCCGCTGGCGTTTCGGCGCCTCGGCGACGACCCCGAGTCCCGTGGAATCCGTCCGATCCGCGGAGTGGGGTTCGACCGCGACACCCTCATCGAGGCCGGCATCGAGCGCGCCGGCGCCTTCGCCGCAGTGAGCAGCGGCGACAACTCCAACATCATCGCGGCGCGCGTGGCTCGCGAGACCTTCGGCGTCTCCCGAGTGATCGCCCGCATTTACGACCCGAAACGGGCCGAGGTCTACGAGCGGTTGGGGATCCCGACGGTGGCCACCGTGCCGTGGACCTCCAGCAGGCTGCTGAAGGGGTTGCTGGGCGAGACGACGACCGAGGCCTGGCGCGACCCGACCGGGGCGGTGGCCCTGCTGCACGTTGCGCCCGACGAGGCCTGGGTGGGCCGCAGCGTCGGCGAGTTCGAGGCCGCGACCGGGGGCCGCGTCGCGATCGTGACCCGGTTCGGCGCGGGGCAGGTGCCCGACGAGGAGACGATCGTGCAAGCCGGTGACGCGCTGCACCTGCTCGCCCCCGTCGCCGCGGTGCCCGCGGTCAAGCAGGCGGCCAGCCGGCCGCCGGAGGTGGTCTCGAGGTGAAGGTCGCCATCGCCGGCGCCGGCTCCGTCGGCCGGTCGATCGCGCGCGAGCTGTTGACCAACGGGCATGAGGTCCTGCTCATCGACAAGGACACCCGCAAGGTCGATGGCGAGCGGATCTCCGAGGCGTCCTGGTTGCTCGGCGACGCCTGCGAGGTGGCCAACCTCGAGCAGGCCAAGCTGCAGGACTACGACGTCATGGTGGGCGCGACCGGCGACGACAAGGTCAACCTCGTGGTGTCGCTGCTCGCCAAGACGGAGTTCTCCGTCGGGCGGGTGGTCGCCCGCATCAACCATCCCGCCAACGAGTGGCTGTTCACCGAGGCATGGGGCGTCGACCGTGCCGTCTCGACGCCCCGGGTCCTTGCGGCCCTCGTCGAGGAGGCGGTCGAGGTCGGCGACCTCGTCCGGCTCTTCTCCATCCGCGAGGGCCAGGCGAACCTGGTGGAGGTCACCGTTCCGTCCTCCGCCGTGTGCGCCGGCTGTTCGGTGCGCGACCTGGACCTGCCCAAGGACGCGGCGCTGGTGGCCATCGTGCGGGGGTCCCGGGTCATCAGCCCGGGACCGGAGGAGCCGCTGGAGTCCGGCGACGAACTGCTCTTCGTCGCGCTACCCGAGACCGAGGCCGCGATCCGGAAGAGCGTCGTGGGCTGACGGCTGAGCCGGCGGATCCGCCGCCGGGGGCTCGGGCCGGGACACCCGGTGGCGGGCCCGGCGCACGACCCAGTAGCCACCGGCCACGGCCGCCAGGTACAGCGGATAGCCCATCGCGATCTTGGCGACCGCGAGCCAGCCCGTGGCGTTGTGTCCGTACAGGACCAGCTGCACGATGCCGCGGGCGAGGAACACCGCGGTCCCGAAGAGGGTGGCGACGGTGTAGGCGGCCAGCAGCGGGCGGCAGCGGTACCAACGGCTGATCCCCGGCGTCGGGTCGAGGAACTCCCAGAGCAGGCCGATGAGTGGGCGCCGGACCAGCACAGACACCGCGAACGGCACCGCATAGGCGAAGCTGGTCCAGATGCCGACGAGGAAGTAGCCGCGCGCCTGCCCGGTGCGTGCCGCGATCGCCGCGGCCACCGCGACGCCGATCAGCCCGGCGATCGCCTGCTGCGCGGACTGGCGCCGCACCAGCCGGTAGCCGGCGAGCAGGATGCCCGTCCCCAATGCGGCGTAGATGGCCGACCGGAGCGACGCCACCGCGTTGACGACGACGAACACCGCCGTGGGCAGGGCCGTGACGAAGGTTCCGCTCCACCCGCCGATACCGGCGCGCAGCTGCGCGCGGTAGGTCTCGCGCAGGCTGTCGCTACGCTCGTCGGAGCCTTCGGCAGCGTCGCCGCTCACGCTCCGCACAGCTCGTACCACGGGTTGTATATCGCCAGGTGCCCGTCGTGCACGCCGACCCGTCCCCGGGCGTGCACCCGCTTGCCGGGCTCGATACCCGGTATGCGGCGCTGGCCGAGCCACACCAGCTGGACGGCTCCCGAGCCGTCGAAGAGCTCGGCCTCCAGCGTGGGGACGTTCCCGCTGGGAGTGAGGACGACCGACCGCAACCGGCCGGTCACCTCCGCGACCTCCCCGCGGTGCAGCGCACCGCACCGGTCGCACGACAACTTGTCGACACGGTCTTCGAGCTCCTCGGCGTCGAGACGCTCGGGGCTCGCGGTCAGCCGGTGCCGCAGGGACAGGCGGTTCGCCACAGTGATCAGGGTAGCCGCGCGGGAACGCGCCCGCGCTGTGCGCGAGCTGGGTCAGCCGACCGGCGGAGCTCCGTTCGGCGCCGCGCCCGGCGGCTCGTCGCCGGGCAGGACCAGTTCCTTGGGAAGCCGCAACGGGATGGGGTCGCGGACCGGCAGCGGATCCGTCCCGCGGACCACGACGACCTGCCGCAGGACGTGCTCGAACAACGCAGCCTGGCGGTCCTCGACCGCGGCCGGACCGACGAACATCGCCCGGAGAAACCAGCGCGGGCCGTCGATCCCGACGAAGCGGACCGGGAGCCGCCCGCCCTCGGCAGCCAGTGTGCCGACGAGCTCGGTGCCGAACCGTCCGTCCGGGCGTTCCTTGGGGGCGCCCCGCTGGGCGCGCAGCGACTCGGCGATCTCGCCGCGAACGTCCTCCCAGATCCCTTCATTGCGCGGCGCCGCGTAGGCACCCAACTGCATGGTCCCGGACGGGGCCGCCAAGGTGACGGCGACGACCTGCTGGGCCTCGTTCACCTCCAACCGCACATCCATGCCTTCCCGGACCGGCACGCGGATGGCGCCGAGGTCGATCCGGGCCACCTCGTCGTCGGGCGCGTCGCGCTCGTCGAAGGGGCCGGTGGTGGCCGGCGGCTCGTCACGCAGCCGGGTTTCCCACGGCGGGGTGGCGTCGAGCTTGGAGCGCTCGGTGCGCTTGTTCTTGCGTCGCAGCGCCACCGTGCTAGCTCTCCTCTGCCCGATGCGGTCGGTCGGGGCGGCCGAGCGCCGCCGCGCCGCCCGTCGAACCGTGGCCGCCGCGGCCCCGGGCGGAGGACGGCAGCTCGGCGACCTCGACGAACCGAGCCCGTTCTACCCGTTGGAACACCAGTTGCGCGATGCGTTCACCGCGCCGCAGCCGCAGCGGATGGACGGGGTCGTGATTGACCACGATCACCTTGACCTCACCCCGGTACCCCGAGTCGACCGTCCCCGGCGCGTTGACCAGCGCCATCCCGGCGCGGGCGGCAAGCCCGGAGCGCGGGTGGACGAAGGCGGCGAAGCCGTCGGGGACCGCGACCGCCAGTCCGGTCGGGAGCACCGCCCGCTCCCCCGGCAGGAGCGTCACCTCCACCGTCGCGACGACGTCGGCGCCGGCGTCGCCCGGCAGCGCGTAGCGGGGAAGGGGAACGTCGGGGCACAGGCGCTGCACCAGAACCTCGACCCCAGCGCCGTCCACGGGCCGCAAGGCTACCCTCGGGCTGGTGAGCTCTGGCAGCGAGATGCCGCCGTCCGGGACGGCCTCGGGCGTCCTCTATCGGGAGCCGCTGCGCACGCCGTGGTGGTGGTATCCGATCGCCGTCGGGATCGCGGTCCTGCTCGGTGCCGAGTTCCACATGTCCGGCGTCCGGATCACCGACTGGGTGCCGTACGCCGTCCTGGTGCCGCTCGCGCTCGCCGTCCTGTGGTCCATGGGACGCAGCACGCTGGAGGTGAGCGGCGGCGAACTGCGCATCCGCGACGCCCACCTGCCGCTGCAGTACGTGAGCGGAGCCGTTGCGCTGAATGCCCTGACGCTGCGCCGAATCGTCGGGCGCGAGGGCGACCCCGCCGCGTTCGTGTCCATCCGCCCGTGGATCGGTCCGGGCGTACAGGTCTGGCTGGACGACCCCGAGGATCCGACGCCGTACTGGGTGCTCAGCAGCCGGCATCCCGAGCGGGTGGTGCAGGTCCTCCGGCACGCCGGCTGAGGCCGCCCGAGGCCGCGGCCGAGGACGTTACTGTCCGACGGATGAGCTCGTTGCCCGCCGCCGAACCGGGCCGGCGCTACGCCGGGCGGGTCGCCCTGGTCACCGGAGCCAGCCGCGGCATCGGCCTGGCCGTCGCGGCCCGGATCGTCGCGGAAGGCGGCCGGGTGGTCATCACCGCGCGCAAGGCCGAGGGGCTCGCCGAGGCCGTCACGCTGCTCGGCGCGGACAACGCCGTCGCCGTCGCCGGCCGCGCCGACGATCCCGACCACCAGGCCGAGGCACTGGAGACCGTCACCCGCAGCTACGGCCGGCTGGACGTGCTGGTCAACAACACCGGCATCAACCCGGCCTACGGGCCGCTCACCGGACTCGACGACGGCGCCGCGCGCAAGATCATGGACGTCAACGTGCTGGCAGCGCTGCAGTGGACCCGCCGCGCCGTCGCCGCGGGGCTCGGCCGCGGGGCCGGCGCTGCGGTGCTCAACGTGGCCTCGGCGGCAGGCCTGCATCCGGCGCCGGGCATCGGCTTCTACGGGGTGAGCAAGTCGGCTTTGATCGGACTGACCATCCAGCTGGCGGCCGAACTGGCCCCTCGGGTGCGCGTGAACGCGGTAGCTCCGGCCGTCGTGCGCACCCGGTTCGCCGCGGCACTGTACGAGGCGGACGAAACCGCCGCCGCCGCGATGTATCCGCTGGGCCGTCTGGGCGAGCCGGAGGACGTGGCCGCCGCGGCGGCGTACCTGGCCTCCGCCGATGCCGGATGGGTGACCGGCCAGGTGCTCGTGCTGGACGGCGGGATGAGCCTGCGCGCGTCCTTGTAGGCAGCGGCGCTGCCGAACCATCGGATACGGGAGCACATCGCGAAACAAGCTGCGACCCGGGCGGCCGAAAGGCTACCCGGGTCGACCAAAGCGCTCGATTCGCGCGGGCCGAGGCCCTACGCGCAGTCGCGGCAGATCAACTGACCGTTGCGCTCGCGGGCCAGCCGGCTGCGGTGGTGCACCAGGAAGCAGCTGGAGCAGGTGAACTCGTCCTCCTGCTTCGGCAACACGCGGACGGTGAGTTCCTCTCCGGACATGCTGGAGAGGTCCGCTCCGGGCAGTTCCAGGGACTCGGCGAGTTCGGTCTCGTCGACGTCGATGGAGCCCGACTGGGCCTCCGCGCGTCGAGCCTTCAACTCCTCGAGCGAGTCC
>JAICIE010000035.1 GCA_025924515.1 Jatrophihabitans sp.
AACCGAATAAAAGAACGCCGGCGCGTCCGACGTGTCGTCCGTCGAGTGGCCCCCGGCATTGGTCTAGGCCAGTTCGGTGCGTGCAGTCAACGCTTGGTGTCCGGTTGATGTCAAGTAGGCGAATGCTTCACCGGCGACCGGATTCGGGAGCATCCGCACCACCCTCTGGCGCCAGTGCTGATCAGCGGCGGCGGAGTGCGGTCAGCCGCCCAGGAGGCTCGGCGTGACGGAACTCGCCGCCGTCGGTGACCAGCCTTGGACGCTTACTGGTCGGGTCGCGTGGCGTCCGCTGGGGTCTTCCAGAAACCGACCGCCGCGCCGAACCGGCAACCCCTTGACCGCTCCGCGGCAGCGCGTATGTTCAGGCGGTCAGTCAGATTTGCGCGACTGATCACGTTTGGGCTCGACTCGGGAGGCGCAAGTGCGCAAGTGGACAACACGCGGATCCTCGCGGCGCGGCTTCGCGACAGTGGCGATCGTCAGCAGCGCCGTGACGGCGTTCGCCATGGCCGGCGGCCTCCCCGCCGCCCAGGCCGGGACCTCGCACACCGCCGGGGACCGGCCGAGCATGGCGCAGTCGCGCACCGGCGTGACGGTGACCGTCCCCGCCAGCTCAGGAGCCCCGGGCTACACGGTGCGGATCCATCGCGACCCGTTCCGCATCACGACGATCCGGGACGGGCACGTGGTGCTGAGCACCACCGGTCCCGCGCACCCGCAGTTCGGACCGCTGGCCTTCAGCACGAGCGCCGGCTGGCGCACCGCCACGCGGGTGCGATCGGTCCAGTGGAATTCCGGAGCGCTGACGCTGACGCTGGCCACGACCGCGGCGGGCGACACCGTGATGTTGCGGTTGACGCCGAGCGCGGACCGGTACCGCCTGAAGTGGTCGGTGCGCGGGCCCGAGACGGCAACGCAGGTGGCCTCCCACTATGTGATCTCCTCGGCCGGGCACTGGTACGGCCAGGGCGAGACGCAGACCCCGAACGGCGGCCCGTACACCGACCAGCCCTGGCCGCTCGACTCCGGCAAGGTGGACGACCCGGCCATGGGCCCGGCGGAGTACCTCATGACCGACCCGTTCTGGTTCACCCAGCGGGGCTCCGGCATCTGGGTCGACACCCGCAGCGTGATGGACGCATCCCTCAACGCGCAGCGCAGCAACGTCATGGGATACGCGATCGACGGCAGCGCGAAGATGGACTCCACCGTCTTCGTCGAGCGCACTGCTCGCGCGGTTTACCACGACTACATCGGGATCACCGGTACACCGCGCAAGAGTGACGCGACGCCGCAGCAGTACGCCGAGCCGCTGTGGAATTCCTGGGCGCAGTACTACACGGCGGTCAGCCAGGCTTCGGTGCTGCGGTGGGCGCGGGGGTTGCACCGCGCGGGCGTGCCCGGGCACACCATCCAGGTCGACGACGGCTGGATGACCCACTACGGCGATTTCGACTTCAACAGCAAGTTCCCTTCTCCCAAGCGGCTGTCCGAGCAGATCCACAACATGGGCTACCAGTTCGGGCTGTGGATGACGCTCTGGATCAACACCGACGCCAACAACTATTCCTATGCCGCCCGGCACGGATACCTGCTTCGGTCGAAGACCGACTCGAGCAAGGTCTGCGACGTGCAATGGTGGAACGGCACCGCCGGCATCGTCGATCTCGCCAATCCAGCGGCGAAGCGCTGGTACGTCGGGCAGTTGCGCCAGCTCCAGCGCACCTATGACGTGAACGGGTTCAAGTTCGACACCCGGTTCTTCGACGAGTCGTGCGCCCCGTACCCCGGGTACACCGCCCTCGACTACATCAAACTCGGCGCCAATCTGACCGACATGTTCAACCAGCAGGGCGCCGGCGTGCGCATCTCGTGGACCGGATCGCAGAAGTACGGCTTCGTAACCCGCGAGATCGACAAAGGCACCGATTGGAACGCGCTGCAGGTCGGCGTCGCGCAGGACATGGCGATCAGCACGATCGGGTACCCGTTCGTCGAAACCGACATGATCGGCGGATCGGAGGCCCAGACACCACCGACGAAGCAGGTGCTCGTTCGCTGGGCGCAGGCCGCGTCTCTGATGCCGCTGATGTACTCCTCCACGTCACCGCTCGGCGTTTCCAACCAGGCCGGATCGCGACACTACGACGCGCAGACGGTGGCCCTCTACAAGGCGGCCGTCCGGACTCACGAACGCCTGGCCGGCTACATCCTGGAGCAGGTCAGGCGGGCCGTACGGACCGGTGAACCGATCATGAAGCCGCTGTTCTTCGACTTCCCGCGCGACCGGGCGAGTTACACGATCCGCGATGAGTGGCTGCTCGGCGACGGGCTGCTCGCTGCGCCCGTACTCACCCCCGGTGTGACACGGACGGTGCATCTGCCGGCGGGGCAGTGGTTCGACGTCCTGCGCAACCGCGTCGTCGTCGGCCCGGCGACCCTGTCGAACTACCACGCGACGCTGAGCCAGACGCCGCTGTTCGTGCGGATGCACGCCGACGGCGCGCAGACGCTCGAACGTCAGCTGTCCGGACGCTGATCGGGCGCCGCCGGGCCCGAAACCAGCGGGTCCGCAGCGAGCAGCCCCGCAACGAGCGGATCCGCAGCGGGCGAGAGGGGTCAGGGCGTGCTGAGGCGGTCGACGGCCGGGGAACCGAGCGGTGCGCCGGCCCGCCGGGCCGCAAGCACCGCCGCGCCAATCACCGGAGAGAACCGCGGCTCGCGCAGCTCGTAGTTGCCGAACCCGGCCAGGTGGTCGGTGAATGCGCGCCGGACCTCGACGGCGGCGAAGATCCCGCCGGAGCACGAGACCGGGAGGACCTCGCCGGCCGCGTCCGGCATCAACCGGCGGCGGGTCGCGTCGGCGAGCAGGGCGAGTTCTCGCCCGGCGTCCTCGAGAACGGCTGCGGCGCAACGGTCTCCCGCGCGCGCGGCCGAGACGACCACCGGCGCCAACGAGGCGATTTGGCTGCGCCCGCCGCGCCACCGGCTCAGCACCAGACCGAGAACGTCGAGATCGCTGGACAGGTCGAGATGCCGGCGCAGCTCCTCGAGAAGCGGGCCCGGGGCCGACCGGCCGTCGCTCATCCGCGAGAACAGCTGTAACCCGCGAATGCCCATCCAGTAGCCGGATCCCTCGTCGCCGAACACCTCGCCCCACCCGCCGGCGCGGGCCCGGCGTCCGTGCCACTCGCCGTAGGCGATGGAACCGGTGCCTGCGACGACGTTGATCCCGTCCGCACCGCCCAGCGAGCCGGCCCAGCCGCACACCATGTCGTTGTCGCACTCGTACCGGTCGTGGCCGAGCACCCCGCGCGGCGCGGCGTCGAGGGCCGGAACGTCGGCGCTGACCTCGCCGTACCCGGGCAGTCCGATGAACGCATAGTCGATGTCCGCCGGTCGCGCGCCGCTTGCGGCGCACACCGCGGCGAGGCCCTCGGCGAGGACGTCGGCCACCAGCGAGAGGTCGCCGTCCTGCGCGGTGAGGTAGTAAGCGCTGCGCACCACTGCCGAGCCGACCACCTCGCCCTCGCCGCTGACCAGACAGAGAGCGGTCTTCGTCCCGCCGCCGTCCACGCCGAGGAACAGGCTCACGAATCGTCGAGCGGGTAGACCGTGACGCCCTTGACGACGCGGTTCACTTCGCCGGTGGGGACGGGATCGTCGGGCGTGCAGCCCAGCGCGAGGGACATCTGCAGTGCGAGCAGTTGCGCGAGGACGAGGAACGGCAGGGCGAGCGCGACGTCCTGCGCCTGCTCCAGACCGGAAAGCACCCAGCGGCGGGTGCCGGCGTCCTCGATCAGGTCCGGTTGGGCGGTCAGGGCGACGACGTGTTCGGCGCCGAGGGCAGCGCGCAGCTCGCGAACGATGTCCTCGTCGTACTGGCGGGTGTACGGGTCGTTGGAGATGTAGACCACCGCAAGGGTGCCCGGATGCAGCGCCACCGCCTTCGGGCCGTGGCGGAAGCCGAGCGGGGAGTCGAAGTAGCTCACCACGCGCCCGGCGGTCAGCTCGAGCAGCTTCAACGCCGACTCACGCGCCAGCGCCGTCAGCGCTCCGCTGCCGAGAAAGACGACCCGCTCGTACCCGGCGGACGCCACCCGGGCGAGCGTTCCAGGGGCTAGGTCGAGCACTTCCTGCGCCGCCGCAGCGAGCGCGGCGACGTCCGTGGTCGCCGCTGCGGTGGGGTCGAGGGCGAACCAGCCGGCGAGCACCATGCTCGTGAAGCTCGACGTCATGGCGAAGCCGCGATCGTTGGTCTGCTCGGGCATGAGCAGCACGAGCGAGGTCGCTCGGTCGGCATGCTCGCGGGCCAGCCGGCCCGAGCGGTTGCAGGTGACCACCAGGTGCCGCACGGTCCTCAGCGACCGGTCGGCGAAATCGGTGGCGGCGACGCTCTCCGGGCTGTCGCCCGACCGGGCCAGCGAGACCAACACTGTCGGAACGTCCTCGGCGAACGCCTCTTGCGGGTTGGAGACGATGTCCGTGGTCGCCACGGCGTCGACGCGCCGTCCCAACCGACGGGCGAGGACGGGAGCGAGGATCCCTCCGGCGAACGCCGACGAACCGGCTCCGGTGAGCACGATCCGCGCGTCCGGCGAGTCGAGGACGGGCGCGAGGAATTCCGCGACCTCCTTGCGGCGCGCCGCAGCCTCGTCAGCGACCTGCTGCCAGACCTCGGGCTGCTGGCGGATCTCGCGGAGGGTCCAGCCGCCACCGGCTGCGTCGGGATCCGCGTCGGGTGCAGCGCTCACGCAGGGCTCCAACCAAGGCAGGCAGGTTTCTGTGCGGAGCGGTGCTGTGGCGGGGTCCCCGCAGAAGCGCGCAGCGTCGTCCCGGAATGCGTCATAACGGTGGTCATGCCGCAATTGTGCTGCTTGCGAAGCGCTGCAGCGCGCCGCCGTGCGCGGCCGCGGCGTCGTCGAGGATTGCCGCGGCGGTTGCGGGGTCGGGCACCAGCGGGTCCAGCGCCAGCGCTTGGACGGCGAGGTCGCGGTCGCCGGTGAGTGCGGCGCGGACCGTGATCTCCTGCTGCTGGGCGCGGGCGGTGAGGACGGCGGCGATGGCGTCCGGCAGCCGGCCCACCGACAGACCGGTGATTCCTGCGGCGCCGACGACGGCCGGAACCTCGACCACGGCGGTCGGCGGCAGGTTGGCGATGTTGCCGTTGTTCGGCAGGTTCACGGCCAGCTCGACGTGGTCGCGTCCGGTCACGATCGCTTCGGCGATCGACACCAGCCGCTCGGCCTCCTGGTTGTCCGTGCTGTCCAGTGGCAGCGTGCCGTCGGCCTGGGCATGCAGCCGGTCCCACAGGTCGGACTTCTCGGCGATGTAGCGCATCGTGTCGTCCCGTCCTCCCTGCAGTCCCCACGGCAGGTGCTCGCCGTCGGCGCCGCGCAGGTACCAGCTGAAGAACTCGGAGACGTGCCGGTCGCCCGGCGCCGGGTACTTGCCGAACGTGCGCATCAGATCGGCCGAGATCGCGAGGTGCACCCCCTCACGGCTCGTGGCGGGCGCGTCGATCCCGCCGGACCGCTCGGCGACGAGCTCCCGCAGCCGCGGGTAGAGATCATCCGCGCCGTGACGGAGGTCGAGCAGCCAGCACAGGTGGTTGAGCCCGGCGAACACGGCGTGCACCTCTGCCGGTGGCACGTCGAGATCACCGGCGAGCGAGGCGAGCGTGTGCATCGTGCCGTGGCACAGCCCGACCGCCCGCACCGACGTGGCGGACGTGATGGCGCGCACGTTGGCGGTGAGGGGGTTGCTGTAGTTGATCATCCAGGCGCCCGGTGCGAGCTCCTCGACGTCGCGGGCGATGGCGACGAGCTCGGGCACGTGGCGCAGCGCGCGGAGCACGCCACCCGGGCCGACGCTGTCGCCGACCGTTTGGGCGATGCCGTATTTGGCCGGGACCTCGATGTCGAGCAGCCATCCCCGGGCCGCGCCGACGGCGATCGTCGTGGTGACGAAGGTGGCGCCGGGCAGCGCCTCGCGCCGGTCGGTGTGCGGCTCGAACCGGAGATCGGCCTTGCGCTCCTCGGCGATGCGCCGCCCCACGCGCGCCATCGTCTCGGCGGCGTCGGCGTCGAGGTCGACCAGATGCACCGTCCAGCCGGAGAACGCCGGCGACGAGGCCAGGTCGGTCATCAGCCCGGGCGTGAAGACCGTGCTGCCCGCACCGATCAGGACGATCGAGTTCTGTTGCAAGGGTTGCCTCCTTAAGGCCGTGCCGGTCACTTGGTGCTGCCGGCCAACAGGCCGTTGACGATGTACCGGTTGAATGCGAGCGCGATCACTGCCGGAATCGCGATGGCGAGAATGCCGGCGGCGGACAGCAGCGTCGTCGGGACGACGTGGCGTCCCTGGAGCGCCGCGATGGTCACGGTCAGCGGCTGGGTCGACAGGTCGCTGGAGAGGACGAGCGGGAAGAGGAATTGCGCCCAGGCGAACAGGAAGGTGATGAGCGCCGTGGAGATGATGCCCGGCCGCGCCAGCGGCAGCAGCACGTACCAGAGCACTTGCACGCGGCTCGCGCCATCGATGACCCCGGCTTCCTCGATGCTCGCGGGCAGGCTGGCGAAGTAGTTGTGCAACACCCACGTCCCCAACGGCAGGAAGCCTGAGACGTAGACGAGGACGATGCCGGTGTAGGTATTGACCAGCCCGAAGTCGCTCATGATCCGGTAGAGCGGGATGAGCGTGGTGTAGGCGGGAAAGGCCATCGTCGCCAGCACCGCGTAGAACAGCACCGTCCGTCCTCGGAACCGCATCCGCGCGAACGCGTACGCGGCGAGCGTCGCGAGCACTACCGTCACGATCGTCGCGGCGGCGCACTCGACGATGATGTTGATCATCGATCGACGGATGCTCGTCGCGAGGTCGCCGTTGCCGGTCAGCAGGTTCGTGAAGTTCTTCAGCGTCGGGTGCAGCGGCACGTACTGGGCCGGCCGGGCGCGCGCGTCGCTCTCCGTCTGCACGCTCGCCTTGGCCGCCCAATAGATCGGCACGATCGACCATATGACGATGAGGACGATGCCGACCGTTCGCGCCCAGCGCCGGTGACGGTTCACAGCTCGACCTTCTTGTAGATGAAACGCACGACGCCGAGTGAGATCACCAGGGTCACGACGGTGATGAGCAGCGACAGCGCGTAGCCCTGGCCGAAGTTCAGGTTCTGGAAGCTGATGAAGTAGGTCTGCTCGGTCACCGACGATCCGGTTAGCGCAGCCCCGTTCAGCACGTAGGGCTGGTCGAACACGTTGAGCGTCGCGATCACGGCCTGCACCACGGCGACGGCGATGCCGGCGCGGGCCAGCGGCAGCGTGACGCTCGCGAAGCTCCGCCACGGTCCGGCGCCGTCGATCTCCGCCGCCTCGTACAGCTCCCCGGGGATCAGTTGCAGCGCCGCGAGAATGAGCAGCGCCGACAGCGGGGTGATCTGCCAGACCTGCACCAATTCGATCAGGGTGATCGTGAGCAGCCGGTTGTGGCCGAGCAGCACGGCATTGCCGCTGCCCAGGTGCAGGGTCGCCACCAGGTTGTTGAGCAGCCCGACGTTCGGGTCGAAGATCCCGGTCCAGAGGATGCCCTCGACGACGCCGGGAAGGGCCCACGGAAGGATCAGGATCGCGATCACCACGCTGCGGCCGCGGAACGAGCGCTGCAGCGTCACTGCCATGCCGATGCCCAGCACCGTCGACAGCGCGACCCCCACGAGGACGTAGAACCCTGTGTTCGCTGCGCTCGTGAGGACGGACGAGTTGTGCCAGAGCTGGATGAAGTTGTGGAACCCGCTGAGCCGGGTCGGCGGATCGAGCTCGTCGACCGTGTAGAAGGACTGCACGATCGTGAACACCGCCGGCACCAGGGCCAGGCCGACGATGAAGATCGCGACCGGCGCGACCAGCAGGTACGGCAGCGGGTCGAGTCGCCGCCGGCGCTGCATCCCCGACCCAATCGACTTCCGGCCCCGCCTCCTCGCCGGCCGCGGCGACGGCGGCTCGACGACGGGGAGGACGTCGACCGGACCCTGTGAGGAAGGTGTCGTCACGACCCGCTCGAGAGGCTCTTCGCCGCGTTCGATATGGCCTTGATCGCTTGGTCGACGCTCAGCGACCCGGTCGCTGCGGCGTGCAGGTTGGTGTAGACGGCGTTGGAGAACTTCGGGTACCAAATCGGGGCGCCGTGCGGGAAGACGGGCTTCGAGGTCTTCAGCAACTGCGCGAGCTGCTGGCCGCCCGCGAGGCCGCCGGAGGTGGCGAGCTTCTGCACGGCACTGAGATGCGAGGCCAACGTGAACGCGCTCCAGGCCTTTCCGGCGCCCTGCAGCCCGCTGAACTGTTCCTGCGTGTTCGCGGACGTGAACCACTTGATGAATTCGGCGGCGGCCTTCGGGTACTTGGCCTGCTTCGGTATGCCGATGCCGTCGGGGTTCGACAGGTTCGCGGCCGTCCCGTTCACGCCTGGCGTCGGCAGGTAGACCACGTCCCCGGCCACCGTCGACTGCGACTTGTCGTTGTACAGGGCTCCGACAAGGCCCGAGTAGTCCGAGAACGTGCTCGCGACCAGGCCCTTGGCCATCAGCGTCGACTCACCCTGGCTGTCGGTCACGTTGATGTTGCCGGGCGGCACGAGCCCGCTCCGCATTGCGCTGACCATCCACTGAGCGGCCTTGTATCCGGGCGACCCCGGGGTGCTGAACAGGGGTTTGTCATTGCTGTCGAGGACGCCTCCGCCGAAGGCGTTGGTGGTCTCGTACCAGTAGGTGGACAGTCCCTCGGCAGCTGCGAACGGAATGTTCAGCGGGTGCTTGGCGATGCCCTTGGCCTGCAACTGCTTAAGGTCGCTCGTGTATTGATTGATCGTCGTCGGCATCGTCTTGATGCCCGCCTGGCCGAACATCTTCTTGTTCACGGTCGTCACCATGTACGACGCGTCGTACGGGATGCCGACGACGTGGCCGTTGACGGTGAACGACGCCAGCTGCGGCATGTCCGACTTGAGGGATGCCGTGTTGACGTAGTCCTCCATCGGATAGAACCAGCCCAGCTTCTGGAGCTGTCCGACCCGCGACCAGTCGACGTCCGTGGCATCGGCGAAGTAGGTCTTGGCTGTTGCAGCCGCGGAGATCTTCGTCTGCAGGCTGTCCCAGTCGATGTTCACCCACTTGACCTTGATCCCGGTCTGCTTGGTGAACGCTGCGAGCGTCGAGGCCGGCGGCGGATCCGACGCCAGCGCCACGGTGATGCTGGCGCCACGCGTCTTGCTCGATCCCCCGGACCCCGAGCCGCTTCCTCCGCCGCACGCCGCCAGCAGCAATGCTGCGCCGGAGAGTGCGGCGATCACCGCCGTTCGGGTGGGCGTGGTCGACAGCCGCCTTGTTGTCATGTCGTGGACGCCTTCCTCGAAAAGACCCGTGTCGGGAGATCTCCGTGGCCGGACGAGCAGTGGGAGCGCGGGCTGGCCGGCACTGCGCACTCGCGCAAGTGCGCCCGACGATAGGAGCACCTCGAGCAGCCCGTCAATGGCCTGTGGCGCGTTTACCGCGCGACCCGTCACTCTAGGTGACCAATTGCGCAAAAATTGAGCGTCCCGGTACGATCTCCGCCGTGCGGAAGGCCGAGCGGCTCAGCGCCATCCTCGACCGCGTCGCCGACCACGGAAGGGTCGACGTCGAGGATCTCGCGAGCAGCCTCGGCGTTTCGGGGGCCACCGTCCGCCGCGATCTCCAGTGGTTGAGCGCCAGCCGCCAGATCGTACGCACACACGGGGGTGCCCTGGCCGTCGATCCGGGTGACGAGGTGCCCGTGCGGATCAAGGCCAGCCGTCGCCACGCCGAGAAGAGCAGAATCGGACGCGCGGCAGCCGACCTCGTTGCCGACGACGCAGTCGTCGGTATGACGGGTGGCACGACTGCGCTCGAGCTGGCGCGGGTGTTGGCGGGGCGCCGCGGGGTCACGATAGTGACCAATGCGATCAACATCGCGGCGGAGCTCGCAGGTTCGCCTGGGCTGCAACTCGTCGTGATCGGCGGCATCGTCCGCTCGTCCTACGAATTGATCGGTCCGGCGGCCGAGAAGATGCTGGCCAATTACCACCTCGACGTGGCGTTCATCGGCGTCGACGGGCTGACGGCCCGTGAAGGCTGCACCACTCACGACGAGATGGAGGCGCAGACCGACCGGGCCTTCCTCGACCGCGCCGATCGCAGCGTCGTCATCACCGACAGCTCGAAGATCGGCGTTGTGCGGTTCGCGCGCATCGCGCCACTGCACCGGGTGAGCGACGTGGTGACCGACGACGGTGCCGATCCGGCACAGCTTCAGGCTCTCGGAGCCGCCGGCCCGAGGGTGATCACTGTGTGACCATGCGCGTCTCGCGGGATCGGGACAAGCCGCCGTCAAGACAGGAGGAGCCGTGAGCGCTCCGTCGCCTTCTCGCGGGATCGCGGCTCCCGCCGTGCGTTCTGCTGCGGAGGCGGACGTGCCCGCCTTGCGCCGGATCGCCGAGGAAGCGCTCGGGCGCGAACGGGTCGACCCCGCGGGAGTGGTCGACCTGCTGCACTTCCGGCCGGGCGTGAGCCCTTTCTTGCGGCTGGCGGCGTCGTGGGAGGGCAATGTCGAGGGATTCTGCTACGCCTCCGTGTCAGAAGGAGTCGGTTCGCTCGACGGGATCGCCGTGGCCTCCGCCGTCCGCCGACGCGGACTCGGCACTGCGTTGGTCGCGGAGGCGCTGCGGCGTTTGGCGCGCGCGGGCTGCGAGGCGGTGCGAACCGGCGGCAGCTTCTGGTACTACGCGTGGCCCGGCATCGACGTCGACTACGCGGCGGCGCTCGCCCTCGCCCAGCGCTGCGGCTTTCGGCAGGAGCAGGTCGCCCACAACATGGACGTCGATCTCGCCGCGCGCCGGACACCGCCGGGGCTCGGCGGGGCGCATCCCGAGATCCGGCGGGGACGGGCCGGCGATGTCGAGGCCGTCCGCACCCTGGTTCGTGAGCACTTCCCTTCGCCCTGGGAACACGAGATGACGCTCGCGCTGAGCCGGCCGCTGCCCACCGGGTTCGTCGCCGAACGCGCCGGCCGACTGGTGGGGTTCGCCGCGTACGCGGTCTACCGGCCCGACTTGTTCGGCCCGCTCGGCACCGTGCCGAGCGAGCGCGGCAGCGGGATCGGCCGCGCGCTGCTCGACGCCTGTCTCGACGACATGGCCGCGGCCGGACTCGCGGTCGCGCAGATCAGTTGGATCGGACCAGCCTCGTTCTACGAACGGGCAGCCGGCGCGCGGATGGGGCGCACCTTCGTCGTTCTCAATAAGTCCCTCGGTTCCGGCGTCGGCGATTCGGCGGGGGACCGATGACGACCGCGGTCGCCGAGCGGCTGCGCGGCCTGCTTCCGGAGCCGCGCGAGGTCGTTGCCCTGACCGGCGATGTCGCTCTCAGCGGAGTGGTCGCCTGCAGCGCCGCCGCACGCGACGTCGGGACCCTGCTGTGCGAGTACCTCAACGAGGACGGCCCGACGCCTCGGCTGACCTCGCTCGCCGACCCCGAACCGGGCTCGGTCGTGGTCACCCTCGACGAGGCGGACGTCCCGGCGGGGGAGGAGGCATATCTCCTTCTGGTCGACGACGGGCTGGTGCACCTCCGCGCCCGCGCTCTCGCCGGGCTGCGCGCCGGCGTGCAGACGCTGCGCCAGCTCGCGGGGCCGGTGGGAACGCCGCAGCGGTGGCGTCTGCCTGCCACGAGAATCATTGACGCCCCTCGGCTGCTATGGCGCGGCGCGCTGCTCGACGTCGGACGCTGGTTCATGCCGTTGCCGGACTTGCGGCGCTACGTCGACGTCCTCGCCGCGCACAAGCTGACCACGCTGCATCTGCACCTCACCGACGACCAGGGCTGGCGCTTCTCCTCCGCGCGATATCCACGGCTCACCGAGGTGGGATCGTGGCGCAGCCAATCGCCGCTCGGACACCGACGTGACGGTCGATACGACGGCGTTCCGCACGGCGGTTACTACACCCAGGCCGAATTGCGCGACCTCGTCGCCTTCGCCGCCCGCCGCGGGATCGAGATCATGCCGGAGATCGACCTTCCCGGGCACACCACGGCGGCGATCGCCGCCTATCCCGAGCTGGGCAACACCGACGTCAGCGGCCCGCTCGAGGTCTCGACGTCCTGGGGCATACATTCGACCGTCCTCAACCCCGGGGAGTCGACGATGCGGTTCGTCGAGAACATCCTCGACGAGGTCCTCGACGTTTTTCCCGCGCGGCATGTGCATCTTGGTGGTGACGAGTGTCCGACCAGCGAGTGGCTTGCCTCGCCGTTCGCCCGGGCGCGCGCCGCTGATCTCGGGCTGTCGGGCGCCGACCTCCTGCAGTCCTGGTTCTCCCGGCGGATGTGCGAGTTCGTCCGCGCGCGAGGACGGGTGCCGGTGGTCTGGGACGAGGCGGCCGGCGACCCCGCCCTCGGCGGGGATGTGGTGGTGATGGCGTGGCGTGAAGCCACCTACGGCGTCGAGGCCGCGCGCCGCGGGCAACGGGTGGTGATGGCGCCACAGGAGTCCGTCTATCTCGACTTCTCGGCCTGCGCCGAACCGGACCGTCCGCTGTCGCGGGAAGGCTGCCTGACCTCGCTCTGCGATGCATACGGCTTCGACGCGGTGCCGGACGGCGAGCCCGCCGAAGTCGCCGCGCGGATCCTCGGGACCCAGGCGCAAATATGGACCGAGTACCTACCGACACCTGCGGCCGTAGACGCGCTGGCCTTTCCGCGGCTGTGCGCGATCGCTGACCGGGCCTGGGCGCATACGGCCGACTACGGCGCCTTCCTCGAACGGCTAGGCCCGCACCTCGATCGATTGTCCGCCCTGGGCGTCAGGGTTCCTGATGAACGGATGTGGGGGATATGGCCTTGACGTCGAACGGGATTGCAGGGCCTGCCGATAATAATCTTCCGATCCGCGGAAGATTCCAAGTCGATTCCCTTGACGAGCAGACAGTTGCGGTCCTAACGTCCGATTTCTACAGCGGAACCCACCCTGCGCAGGCCCTCACGTGACGGGAGCGCCAGCATGCGACCTCACCGCTCAGCGAACCGATCGGACCTATTGAGGGCGGCGCCGTTGCGCGTTGTGGGAGTGGGGTTGGCTGCGCTGTCAATGACGTCTGCCGCGCTGGCTCAAGCCAGCGGCGTCCCGGCGCACGCGCAAACCTCGAACAGCTCAGCGCGATTCGCCGCCGCCCACAGTTCCCTCGTCCTCACCCAGCCGGCCTCGCAGGGGGCTCCGGGTTATCGTGTCGTGGTCCATACCAATCCGTTCCAGGTGACAACTGTACGGTCCGGGCATCGTGTCCTGGCGACCACTGGGGCCCGGGCGACCGACGCCGCGGTGCGCTTCGTGGCCGGTGGGAAGGCCTACGCGGCCACCCACGTCACCTCCGCGCGCTGGCATGACGGGCAGGTGTCCCTGCGACTGGCGACGACCGACCCGGGTGCCACCGTCACCTACACGATCAAGCCACGCGCGGATCGCTACCGGGTGCACTGGCAGGTGAATGGCGAGCCGCGGGTCGTCTCCTCTGTCGGAGGCGAGTACGCGCTGGCGTCCGCCGGCGCCTGGTACGGCGAAGGCATCGTCGAAACTGACAAGGGCGGTCCGTACGAGAACCAGCCCTGGCCGCTCAGCTCCGGCGACGTCAACGACAACGAGGTGGGACCATTCTCCTACTTCGTGCACAACCCGTTCTGGTTCACCCAGTCCGCTGCAGGGATCTGGGTCGACACCATGAAGGTGATGAACGTCCAGATCAACGTCGGTGGAAGCGGCCGGGCAAGCCTTCTTGTCACCAACAGCACCAGTTCCAACGACAGCGACCCCGGTGGACCGCCCGCGGTCGGTCAATCACGCCGTTACGACGCGACGGTGTTCGTGGAATCGACGCCGCGGGCCGTCTACGAGGACTACATCGGGATCGCCGGCAAACCGCAGAAGAGCGACACGCTTCCGTATCAGTACCGAACCCCGATGTGGAACGACTGGGGCGACCTGCAGCTCGGCGTCACGCAGGCGAGCTTCCTGCACTACGCGAAAACCCTGCATGACGCCCACCTCCCAGGCCACACCGTCGAGCTCGATGACGGCTGGGCGGCCGGCTACGCCGACCACGCCTTCAACCAGCCCGACAAGTTCCCCGATCCCAAAGCCATGATCGACAAGGTCCACGCCATGGGCTACCACTTCGGTCTGTGGGACACCTTCTACGACAACCGGAACGGTGACCGCGCGTCCGTCCTGTGGCCCTACCTCGACAAGCAGGGCTACTTGCTCAAGGCCGTCAGCAACCCGATCCCGTTCGGCACGCACACGTCCTGCCAAACCACGTGGTTCGGGGGTGGCAGCCCCAGCGACCATCCGGGGCTCGTCGATCTCGGGAACCCGGCCGCGCGGGCGTGGCTCAAGAAGCAGATCGACACACTCGCGAAGCGCTACGGCATCGACGGCTGGAAATTCGACACCCAGATCTATGACCCGAAGTGCCAGCGGTATGACGGCCTGTCGAAGCGGGACTACCTCCGAATCGGGCTGAACTTCATCGACCAGTACAACCTGACCGGCCAAGGGATGATCACCAGCGCCTGGACGGGGACGCAGCGTTACGGCTTCGCCACCGACGCGATCGACAAGAGCACGAACTGGGACGGACTGCGCGCCGCCGCCCACCAGGCCCTGTCCATCTCCACGATCGGCTATCCCTTCACCGAGATGGACATGATCGGTGGATCGGACGGTTCGAACCCGCCGAAGAGCCCGAGCAAGGCCGTCCTCGTGCGGTGGGCACAGGCCGAAGCGCTGACGCCGCTGATGATGGGGTCGGTCAACCCCACCCGCTACGACAAGCAGACGGTCGATCTCTACCGCGCCGCGATCCACCTGCACGAACGGCTGTGGCCGTACCTGATGCGGCAGGTCGACCGCGCCGTCGCCAGTGGCGAGCCGATCATGAAGCCGATCTTCTTCGACTATCCCAACGACCAACGGTCCTACACGATCAGCGACGAGTGGCTGTTCGGCGACTCCCTGTTGGCCGCGCCCGTGCTCGCCAACGCGACGAGCAGAAGTGTTCACGTCCCGGCCGGACGGTGGTACGACGTGATGAACAAGTGCGTCGTCAGCGGACGGACGAACCTGGGGCACTACCCGGTCAGCCTCGCCGACGTTCCGATGTTCGTGAAACTCGGCACGCCGGAAACCGGAATGCTGCTGAAGGCGCTCGCCAACGGCACAGGAGTCAGTAACCGCACCCCGCAGTGCTAGGTGTCGAGCGGACATCGCGAACGCCGTCAGGCTGCCGAGCGGCCTGACGGTGTCCGCGCCCGACTCGTCAGCACATCGGTGACGCGCCGGTCGTCGGGGCCGAACCGCTTCGGCCCCGGCGCGTCACCGGGCCAGCCCCGACCATGGCTGCGGCGCTCGTCGTGCGGATATCACCCGCTCGTCGGCGGGCCCGGCTTCGAGGTCACCGCGCTGGTACGCCGGTGAAAACCTCACGAATCCGCAGCTCGTCGTCGCCGGCCTCGAAGTCGAACGTGATCACGTCGGCCGGTGCTCCGACGCGCAGCCGGCCCAGGTGCGGCCGCGTTCCTCTCAGTACGTGGCCGGGGTTCGCTGTCGCTAGACGGATGGCGTCGCGGAGCTGGAGTCCCGCCAGTCGGACCGACCTCGCGACGCAGTGGTTCAGGCTGAGGGCCGCACCCGCGAGGAAGGGAGTTCCGAGCCGGCTGATCCGCCCATCTCGCGAAAGCTCGACGTCGGCGCCGAACATCTCGTAGCGCCCGGGCGGCAGTCCACCGATGGCAACCGAATCGGAGACCAGATGGGCTCGATCCGTCCCGGCGGCTCGCAGCATGGCGACGAAGGTGTCTGCATCCAAGTGGTGCCCGTCGGCGATCAGGCCGACCCGCAGTCGCACATCCGCGAGTTGCGCCCAGACATAGTTCGGATGTCGGGGGAGCTGAGCGTGCGTTGCGTTCCCGAGATGAGTTGCAAGTGTCGCGCCGGCATCGGCGGCTGCGTGAATTTGGGCGTTCGAAGCATGCGTGTGGCCGATGGCGACTTGCACGCCGAGCCCGACGACAGCCCGCACAAATTCTGTCGCCGCGGGCCAATGGGGCGACACGGTGAGAATTCCGACGAGGCCGGCGCTGACCCGCTGCCATTGCCTGACCTCGGATAGGTCGGGCGCGCGGATGTGTGCGGGGTCGTGGATACCGCGCGGGCCGTCCTGATCGGAGATGTACGGGCCCTCGAGGTGAACGGTGGGAATCGCGGCCGCGACGGCGCTGTCGCGGATTCGAGCCTCGGCCAGCACCTCCAGTCGGGCCAGGATCTGATCCTGACTCGCTGTGACGATGGTCGGAACGAACGACGTCACCCCGACGGACCGCAGCGCCAGGACCAAGGATTCGACCTCGTCCACGCGCGGCTCGGGCCCGTTCACATCGTGACCCTCGTAGCCGTTCACCTGCAGGTCGACCAGGCCCGCGCTGATCCAGGGCAAGTCCGGGCCTGCCGTGTCGCTCGACGTCTCCACTGATGCGATGAAGCCCCGCTCGATATCGACACGTATGACCCGTCCACTGCGGGGGTCGCGCCCCAGCACCGTCGTCATGTTCGACGGACACGCTCTCGGAAGCCGGTGACGTACTCCGGATCGCTCAGCGCGGCGCGTTCAGCGGCGAAGAACATCGCGGGCGGAATCCTCATCGAGATGGATGGTGACGTTCGGGTGCGTTCGCAATGCGGTCGCCGGGCAGACGCCTGATACGTCGGCCTCGAGCGTCGCGCGGACCGCAGCCGCCTTGCTCGACCCGGGCACCACGCACACTATCGCCCGTGCGCTGAGGAGGGCAGGCACTGTCAGGGTGAGCGCACCCCTCGGCACAGCATCGATCGAGTCGAACATGCCGTCGTCCACCTGCTGCCGCCGACTGGTCTCGGCGAGCGTCACCTTCTTCATCACGGTTGTCGTGTTCAGGTCCGCCGGCGGATCGTTGAACGCCAGATGTCCGTTCACGCCGATTCCTAACAGGACGAGGTCGAGAGCTTCTGCTGTGATCAGGGTGCTGTATTGGTCGATTTCTTCCTCCGCGCTGCCGGAAGTCGTCCCGATGTAATGCACCGTGCCGACGGGAAGGTGTTCGAACAGATTGGCACGTAGCCAGTTTCCGAACCGGCGCGGATCCGTCGCATCCAACCCTAGGTATTCGTCCATATGGAACGCCGTGACTCTTGGCCAGGCTATGTCGGCACGCTTGCGCAGCTCCCATAGCGTCTCTTGCTGGCTCGGTGCCGCGGCGAATACCACTCTCGCGGTGGCGCTGTGTGAAAGCGCGGCACAGAGGACATCGGCTACCTCGGCAGCCGCCGCCACGCCGATCGCCGCGCGATCGGCATGCACGCGAACTCGTGGCTTTACTGACTTGGCGCTGTTCATCTAGACCGCTACCTCCCACCTGAGCGGGCGAACGCCGGCGCAATCGAAGGTCAGTATCGTGCCGGGTCTTCGCCCTGGATACGGCAGGGAGGAGCGCTCCAGCGCATCGCGATTGCCCTTCAGCGTACGAGGCCGGCGCAGGGCTTGGAGCGCGACACTCGGTAGGACGGGTACGGGGCGGTCAACGAGCGACGAATCCGGACACCGGTCGCTCCGCCAGCGCCATTGACCAGGCCTACCTTCGAACGGCCGGAGGCTCGCTTCAACCGACGGTCGCGATTAGAGCGCGGTCGGGAAGGGCGGCCGGCCGACCGCGCAGGCTAGCGACGAACTGCCCCGTCGTCCGCTCCGCGCCGTACCGCCGCCGCGCCCACCGGTAGTACGCGAACGCGACCGGCCCGAACAGCGTCTGCGCCGGGACGATGAGGTCGGTGCGGGCGTCGATGAGCTGCCGGAACAGCAGCGGAGCGAGCGCCGGCGCGGCCGCTCCGAAGACCACGATGATCGCCACGACCGCGCGGACGACATGACGCCCGTATGCCTTGACGGCGGTGGTGAGGAACAGCGCGTAGATCAGCAGGTCGCCGAGGCCGATGGTGGCGTTGTAGATGCCGAACCGCATTCCCATGGACGGGTCGAGCGGATAACCGAGGAAACGCTCGGTGAGCTCGTTGGTGATCGGCCAGACAAGCGTGAAGATAGCGTCGTAGAAGGCCAGGAAGAGGGCGAACCAGCACACGTGCTGCAGGCGCATGCCGCCCTGTGCGTACAGGTTCGCGACGGCGATCGCGCCGAGCGCGACGATGAGGCTGTTCTCGGCCCAGTACAGGTCCCAGCCGGCGAGAGTGCCGAGCATCGTCCGGGCAAGCCAGATGTTCGACCCGAGCAGAAGCCCGATCGACCACCACAGCCACGTGCGGCGCAGCACGGGGCGATATCCGATCGAAAGCGAACCGATAAATGTAACGATGAGGAATCCGGTCAACAGCCACTGGGGCACGACCACGTACAGCAACGGCAGGGCCACCAGGAACCCGAACAGCAGGAGAATGTCGCGGCGGTTGAATCGACCGATTGCGGGCCGCTCCAAGCGCACCCGATGTAGGTAGAACAAGGCACCGCCGCTGACCACGAGAACCGACGTGACGGCGACGATCAACACCAGGATCGTCGGCCAGACGAGCGACATATCAGGCTCCGAGGCGCTGGGGGGAAGACACGAACGTGGTCTCGTGAAGATCACTGCGTACGGCGCGCAGATACTGCGCCTCCGCGTCGTCGACAACGGCGACGTCGGCCTCGATGCCGCATGATGCGAGGTGCTCGCGGGTCCCGGCATGGCCGAGTCCGGCGACCGCGCTTTCCGACAGGGTTACCCGCAACCGGCCGTCGACGACTTCGGCCGCATAGCGCGCCGGCCACGGGCAGGTCGGGAGCGACTCCACCGCCTCCACAAGGTCGCGCGGTGTCACGATCGTGCCGGAGGGCAGTCGCAGCAGCGCGTCGGCCTTCCCGAGGACGACACCGCTCGCCGGCGCCGTTGCCGCCTCGCAACCGAGGTGATCCGGCGCCAGGGCCCGGACCACATCGCGGGTGTCATAGCGGTAGACGGGCATGCACTCCCGGTACGGGTAGTAGGGGGTGATCGCGAGCGTGCCCAACTCGCCCGGCGCGGCGGGCTCGCAGGTGTGCAGGTCGAGGACCTCGACGTATCCCATGGTGGCGTCGAAGTGCAGGTGGCCGGCGGTGCACAGTCGTCCGGTGACCGGGATGACCTCGGTCATGCCGAAGTTGTCCTTGACCTCGGCGACTCCGAAGGTCCGCCGCGCCGCGGCCGCCAGGCTGGGGGAGAGGACCTCACCGCTGACGTCGATGCGGCGCAGCCGGAAGTCGTCCGGGCCGAGGCCGCGGCGACCAGCGGCATTGACGAGCTCGCCGAGGTAACTCGGAGAGGTCAGCAGCACGGTGGCGCCGTCCTCGGCCAGCGCGTCCAGCGCCTCGTCCGGCGGAACTGTACCGAGTACGCGGCAGCCCGCGCCCACCAACCGATAGGTCGCGGCGTTGAGGTGCACCGACGCGGTGGCGCGCGAGCTCACGCTGATCTGCAGCACGTCGTCGCGGCGCAGGTCATCGCGCAGCACGGCTGCGAGCGCCCCCAGCCCGGCCCACAGTTCGAGTTCGTAACGCGAGAGCCAAATCTCCGCAGGACGGCCGGTGGTGCCGGTAGTGCGGGTCGCCAGATGGGGTGTGGCGCCCGCGCAGCGGAATTCGGCCGGGCGCCTGATCAGGTCGCGCTTGCAGGTCACCGGAACTCGGCGGAGTGCATCGGTGTCGATGCGACGCGGGTTGATTTCAGCGGCGACGAACCGCCGCGCGTAGAACGGCGAGCGGTCTGCCAACCGCGTCGCGGTACGGCGCAGGCTGTCCGCAACGAGCTCTGGCTGCGCAGCCGGGTCGGCGCCCGGTCCGTCGAGAAGGGCCGCGCTATCTGCGCCTGGCTCCCCGAACTCGTCCAGCGTTGCCAGCGCGTCCTCGACCAGTCGCGCGAGGTTGGCCGTGGACAGTCGACGGCCCAGGGCCATACTCATCGCCATCCGCATCTGCCGGATGCCGGTTTCCAACACCAGAATGCTCCTCTGTTCAGCCGACGAACACGTCTGCATTGATGGCGGAGCCGCGCCGCGCATGCGCGGAGCGGCCCCGCCTGGGCATCAGAAAGAGCTGCCCCCGCCGGTCGCGAACAGCACGGCCGTGAGCGACCCCATCGCGTACCGCGCGTGCTTGACGCTGCGCAGAAGAGCGGACATTTCTTCACCTCCTCTCGAGATAGCTGCTTTCTCGGTGCTGGTCAACGGGTGACGACTACCTTCACAGTCATCTCCGGGTGCACCGAGCAGGTCAGGTAATAGGTCCCGGGAACGTTCCACCGGCCGGTTACGTAGGAGTCGTTCTGTTGCATGAGCCGGAGATCCGCCACCGGCGCCGCTCCGGGAGGCCGCAAGTGCCCACCGCGCCCAGCGCCGATGATGTGGATCCAGCGCGAGTCGTTCTCCAGGTGCAGCCTCTGGCCACGGTGGATCCGCACGACCTCTGTGCCGAATTGCTCGTGCCGCATCCCCACCACTCCGGGGGCCGGCCGGCGCAGCGCAGCGCCGAAAGCGGGTGCGAGCGCGCCGGCCGTGACGAGAGTCGCCGTCAGGAGGACGGCGGGGAATCGCCTGGATCGGATCTGACGGAGCCCACTTCCCGGCGTTCTCACTTCGGTCACGGGATCTTTCCCTTCGCCATCGCCGGATCTGTCAAACGGTCGTGCGGGGCCGTGCGGATCCAGGGGCGGGTCGCCACCGTCTTGTGTTGTCGGGCTCCCCGGCCTTCCCGGGCGAGGTGGCGTCGGTCGCTCTTCACTGATAGCCGGAGTCGAGGTTCGCCGCTCTGATACGGGTCTCTCCCGGATTTTGGGAGGACAGCGTCGAGCGGGAATCCGTCCCGCGAGTGTGATAGGCGGCGCTCGGGTGTCCTGCCGGATCCGCGCATCGCGCCGTCTTGACCTTCCAGCGCTGCATGACCGGCGGAACCGACAATCAGGGCCGCCGGGACCTAAGTCCCTTCTCAGGAATCACGGCCTGCGCCTAGCGTTCGCGTCTTCGGCCGGCCGTCGCGAGAGGGACCTCATGTCGAATTCGATCCGGCCGGCTTACCTGGCGGTACTCGCAGCGCTGAGTGTGCTGTGCGGGCTCTTCGCCGCGCCGCAAGCCGCGCGCGCGGCCTGCTACGGCCCAGAATGGTGCCCGTTCGTCGAGGATTCGTTCGACCGCACGGTCACGAGCGGCTTCGGCACCGCTGACACCGGCGGGCCTTGGTCGATCGTCGGGACCATGTCGAACTTTTCCGCCAGCAACGGACTCGGCTCGATCGTCCTCCCTGCGGCCGGCGCCAGGCGTGAGGCCTACGTCGGCCCGGCGGTGACCAGCGGCTGGGCGGGCGCGACGGTGACGCCGGCGCGCCTGCCCGTTGGCGGGCCGCTGTTCATCTCGCTGAGGATGCGCCGGGTCGCCGCCGGCACGGCCTACGCGGCGCGGGTGACGTGCGCGCCGGACGGACGCACCACCCTCGCCGTGACCCGCACGGTCGGCGGCATCCTGACGGTGCTCGCGTCGACCCCGGTGGACGGTCTGCCGTGCGGTCCCGGTTCGCCGTTGCAACTAGGCGTTCACGCGACGGGAACCGCACCGACGTACCTGTCCGCCTCCGTCAAGTCGGCGGACGGAACGCAGCCGGGTCACGCGGAGCTCTCAGCCCGCGACCCCGCACCGGAATTGCAGGTCGCCGGGGCGGTCGGGTTGGTGACGAAGCTCAGTGCGGCTGCCACGAATCGGACCACGGTTCTGCTCGACAGAATTTATGCCAATCCCGATACTTTCTTCGCCAACGCAAACTACGCGATCGATGAGTTCGGACGCTATGTCACCGCCGGCTGGGGCAACTCGAACACGGGTGGCGCCTGGACGATCGTCGGAACTGCGAACCGCACCTTCGTTGCGCCGTATGCGGGGTCGATGCGCCTCGACCCCGCCACCACGGTCGAGGCGTACCTGCCCGCAGCAGTGAGGGGCTCGGCCACCGGAATCATCGGGGTGTCGGTGGACCGAACTCCTGTCGGTTCGCCGGTACAGGTCTCCTTCTCGACGCGCCGGACGACGAGCGACAGCCGCTATGCGGCCAAGTTGTCGCTGCGCCCGGACGGAAACGTGGTTCTGCGGCTCGTCAAGGTCGTAAGTGGGGTCGAGACGACGTTGGCGTCGGGCACAGCATCGGGACTTACCTACTCGCCGGAGTCTGTGATCAACGTCCGGTTCGGCGCCGACGGCGCGACGCCGACCTCCTTGCACGCTCGAGCCTGGGCGGCGTCAGTGGACGAGCCGACGACGTGGCAGGTGGTCGCCGGCGATTCCGACCCGGCGCTGCAAAGCGGCGGCGCGGTCGCGGTGGTGGCAAGCCTGCCTTCGGCCGTCACCAACGGTCGGTTGACGGTGCACTTCCAAAACCTCCTGGCGACCTGCGACGACTGCATCTACGGGTCCTAGCCCCGCGTGGCTCACGCGGGACGAGGAAGCGCGGTCGTAGTCGTCCTGCCGGTGGAAGAAGTTGAGCGGATCGCACTCGGACGGCGCCGTCGCGACCCAGCCACGCCCGGTGGACCACTGGTAATCGCGGCGCGCGTCCGAACGGTCGGCGTACGCGGGTGTGGTCGCCGACGCCGTTGTCGAGGACGAATGCGCTCACGCGGCGCGCCGATACGAGTGTGCGGCTCGCCTGCACCGGTGCGGGCCCCGTGCTGGTCGTGCGAAGGTCTGAGTTGAATCGTGAGGGGCGGCCACGCGACCTCCGTTGCGTCGCCGACCTGGTTCAGCCCGGGTGGCGGCGCGCAGGGCGCTGGTCACGTGTCACGACCAGCCGACGTGTGAGGAGATTCGCCTGAGTGAGCGCCGTCAATTGGGCTTGATCGGCGTCTGGATCGGCGGGCCACCGAGCCCGGAGCTGGCTCGGAAGCTGGAGGAACTCGGTTACGGACCGCAGGCGCTCACGCTTACCTGGTGACCCCGCAGCACCCGGCAGGCTCGCGAAGTGCTCGGCCCGGACGTGCTGCTCGCCCCCGAGCAGCACGTGGTGCTCGACTCGGACAAGGCCCGCGGATGAGATCTAGCGCGCGGCGCGTTGCGGAACTACCTGAAGCTGACGAACTACGTCACCAACTGGCGACGTCTGGGGTTCACGGACGACGATCGCCGCCGGTGGCAGCGACCGTCTCGTGGACTCCCTCGTCGCGATCGGCACCGCAGATCGGGTCGCTGCGCGGATCACCGAGCAGCTCGATGCCGGCGCCGATCACGTCTGCGTCCAGCTCATCGCTGCCCAGGACGTCGACCTGGAGTGCGGCTTCATCGACCTCGCCACACAGTTGATCCGCTGACGCGGCGGCGTGGTGTCAGGACGAGAGGTCTTCGTCGTCCGCAGTGCGGAACACCATCGGATTCACTGCCTCGGGCACCTCACGATCGGACTCGGCCGGGCGTTCCTCGGTCCGGCGGTACCCGCCGTCGCCGAACGGCGCGTAACGGTTCGGTTCGTCGGTCGCGTCACTGCCGGCTGATGTGCTCATCCGTGCTCCTGCCAGTTGGTCAATATCCGATCGCCCGGGCGAACTACGAGGATCGTCAGGTGGTGACTCGGAACGAAAGTGCCGCCCCGTCTCGCGACGGGGCGGCACCGAGTGCGACGTCAGTGCTTCGAGGCACCTTGGACAGTGTACGCGTCCCGACTTCCGGACTTCGCCAGTCCACGAGCGATCATGTAGCCGATCGTCAGGAAGCTGATGTATCGGATGGCGTCGAGCGCGCTGAATGGGTCCGTACCCGCTCCGTCCCGGCCAACGACCAGTGCGGTCACGATCACGGCGGCGACCGCTGCGAGATAGACCAGGAATTCGGTGGTTTTGGTCGACGCCTTCGTCTCGGTCGTGCGTCGCTCTGGGCGCTGACCGTCGACCTGTGACAAGCCGGCCGCGCTGTCAACGTGGCGGGTGGCACCTGTGGTGGTTGAAGTCACTGCGGTTCTCCTGACTATGGCACGATAGGACGTGCCGCATTTGGCGCTAGCCGGTCTTCGGCCACGCGCGGTGTGATGAGGGGAAAGGCAGGAGCCAGTCTTGGCTCCATCGGCGCGAGTACCGCGCGGCTTATTACTACCCCGGGTCCCACGCGGGTAACGTGTGGAGCTTCTCAAAAGGTGGACGTCGATTCGAGGAATAACCCGGCTCAACTCCGAACGGAAAAGCGAGCATTCAGCCGGCGCGGCTGGGGAGCAGCGACCCGCACGTCCGTTTGGCCGGGTGCACGGTCGACGTGCCCGCACCCGCGGAGGGTCGGGGGACCCGTTTCAGGAGGCGCCGTCGTACTCGTCGTGCCGGCGGAAGAAGTTCAGCGGATCGTCGCCGGCGCGTGCCTCGTTGCGTCCGAGCGGCGCCCGGTCGAGCCACTGGTACATGCCCCACAGGCCGTCCAATCCGCGGGCGTACGCCGAGTAGGCGTGGTAGACGACGCCGTCGTCGAGGACGAATGCGCTCATGCCCGGCGCCTCGCGCGTGTAGGTCAGCCAGTCCGTCCCGGTCGTGGCCGCCCACGTGGCCAGCGGCCCGTCCTTGCCGACGTCCGGGTCAGCTGGTTCGTCGAACGTGCGGAAGTTGTATTGAGTGCCGCCCGCGCGCTGCTGCTGCTCGGTGACCGACGTCCAGAAGTCGAAGTTGAAGTCGCTGCGGTAGGACGAGGCCCAGGGAAAGGTCCATCCCATCCGCTTCCGGTACGTCTGGAGCTTGGCCAGTGGCGCCCGCGACACCGCCCACAGCATCACGTCGTGGTTGGCCAGGTGCACCGAGAACCCGTTGAAGCCGTCCGCGATGCAGGAGCAGGCCGGACATCCGGCCGTGTAGTCCGGTCCGAACATGAAGTGGTAGACGAGCAGCTGCGAGCGTCCTCCGAACAGGTCGGCGAGCGACGCGCTGCCCTCATCGGTATCGAAAAGATATTCCTTCTCGAGCCGCACCCAGGGCAGCTCGCGGCGTCGGCGCGCAAGCTCGTCGCCGCGCCGCGTCAGCTGCTTCTCCTCGTCCAGCAGCTCGAGGCGGGCGGCGAGCCACTGCTCGCGGGTCCCGGTCGCGTGATCAGTCATCGTCATCCTCCAAGTCGTTACCTTCAGGCATTAGCCCCGTCGACGGCGCCGCAGACCGGTCTTCCGCTCAAGCATGCCGTCCTCGTCCTGCACCGGGTCGACCCCTGCCAGCCGAGCGTTCCAGGTGCGCGGCCAACGACTCCAGCGACCGGTCCCAGTCGCGAGCCAGCGCGGCCAGGTATTGCTGTGCCACCTGCATCGGCGCCGGGTGCAGTCGGTACTGCACGCGGCGCCCCTGGCCCGCTTCGGCCGTGACCAGTCCGGCCGCGGCCAGGAGGGCGAGATGTTTCGCGATTCCCTGCCGCGTTATCGGCAATTGATCGGCCAGGTCGGTGGCGGTCGTCGGTCCCTTTTCGGCGAGCGCGGCCAGTATGCTGCGGCGCATCGGGTCGGCAAGCGCGACGAAGACCTGTTCTGCCACTGCCTCGTTGTCAGGCGGCATCGAGGTAGCTGACCAGCTCGCCCAACTCGCTCGCCCACCCGCTGGTGTTGCCGTCGAAGGCGGTCCGGTGAGCCTCCTCGGGCAGCTGGGCGAATCCGCTTTCCACCACCGTGAGGCGGGTGCCGGCGCTGGTCGGCTCCAGGGTGAACTCGACATATGTGCGGCGCGGATCGTCTTTCGGCAGGCCGTACACGGGCCAGGTGAATCCGAAGACCGTCGGCGGCTCGACCCGCTCGACCCGCATCTCGACAGCAGGCCCGTCCGTCCAGCGCATCCGCGCCGAGCCGCCGGGTTGCAGCTCGATCTCGGCTTCGTTGCCGAACCAGGCAGCCAATCCGTCCGCGGTGGTCAGGGCCTCCCACACCGTCGCAGGAGGGTGAGCGAGTTCGACGGTCCGGTCGATGCGATCAGGAAAACCCATGGAAATCCTCCAACGAGGTAGCAACTTGTCGGTTGCGACGCTAGCGCAACTGGTCGGTTGCGTCAATGCCGGGTCGATAGGGTCGCCACGTCCTGCAACATCGACGGAGGAGGGTGAGCTCGTGTCGGATGAGGCGTGGCTCGCGGCGACCTGGCCGTTCGTGCGTAGCCATCTACCCGCGGCGCCGGCCGCCGTCCTCGAGTTGGGCTGTGGGCCGCTCGGCGGCTTCGTCCCGCGCCTGCGCGAGCTGGGCTACGACGCGGTCGGCGTGGATCCGCACGCGCCCGACGGACCGCAGTACCGCCAGGTCGAGTTCGAGCGCTACGACGCGGCCGGGCCACTGGACGCGGTGCTCGCGTCCGTGTCGTTGCATCACGTGGCCGACCTCGACGCGGTGCTCGACCGGATCGGCTCGATGCTCAAACCGGCCGGCACTATCGTCGTGGCCGAGTGGGCACACGAACGTTTCGACGAAGCGGCGGCACGCTGGTGCTTCGATCGGCTCGCCGCGGACCAGGACGGGTGGCTGCAGCACCACCGCGAGCGTTGGCGCGAGTCCAGGCATAGTTGGGAGGATTACTTCCGGGAATTCATGGCCGCAGAGCTCTTGCATACCGGCGACGAAATAGTCCGGGGCCTGCAAGCACGCTTCGACACCGCGCTCGTCGGCGACGGTCCGTACTTCTTCGCCGACCTCGACGGAGTCTCCAGCGCCGAGGAGGAGGCGGCCATCGCCGCCGGGCTGATTTCGGCGAACGGGATCCACTACGTCGGTCGTCGCCGCACGTAGAACTCGCCGAAGGGGATCCCGACGCATTACGGCAGGAACAGGCAGCTGTCCCCGAATTCGTGCCACCGGTAGTCGGCGCGGACGGCCTCAAAATAAGCCCGCTGCACGAGCTGCTTGCCGGCGACTGCTTCGAGCAGGTCCAGGTGTGACGCGCCCGGCGCGTGCCAGCCGGTGATGAGGCCGGAAACGGTGCGGGCCGCACGATGCGGGCCGAGCACCAAATCCGTCCACCCGGACCGCTGACGCACCCGTCCGGCGTCGTCAACAGCCGATTCCAGCGCGCGGGTGACGGTGGTGCCGACGGCTATCACTCGATTGCCCTGCGCCCGCGTTGCGTTCACCAGCCGCGCGGTGCCGCCCGGCACCCGGAACCGTTCGGGCTGCGGCGGCTCGCCGGCCTGTTGTGACGAGACGCCGGTGTGCAGGGTGATCGGCGCGAGGACGATGCCGCGGGTCACGAGGTCGGTGACGAGCCGGTCGGTGAACGGTCGACCCGCGCTCGGCATCTCCGCACTGCCCGGCTCGCGGGCGAATACAGTTTGATACTCAGCGAGCGGAACGGGCGCCGGCACGTATCCGTAGCGGATAGGCCGGCCGTGTCGGGCGAGGAACGCCGGGATTCCGCCCTCGGCGCCCACCTTCGCCCGCCACAACCGGTGTTGGCCTGATGGCTGCGGCGCCAGCAGGATGAGGCGGACGCCGTCCGGCAGAGTGATCACCTCCTCGGGCTCGACGTCACCGACCGGACCGGTGGCGTCCGCGCTCGGGCGCGGCTCGACCACCCAGGTGCCGTCGTCGAGCTCCGTGGCGAAATGGACGGTGACCGTTCGGCCGTCCGGGCGGCGGCCGTCGACCGCAGCCGGGAGCGTCGCCGACGTGTTGATCACGATCAGGTCGCCGGGCGAAAGAAAGTCGGCGAGCCTGGTGAATTCGGTGTGCTCGATTCGGTCGGGCCGCGCTACGAGCAGGCGCACGCCGTCTCGCGCCGCCGGCGGCGCGCTCGCCTCGGCCCCGTCCGGTATCGCGAACTCGCGGATCATGCCGACACCGTCGCCCAGTCAGCTGCCCGGTAGCGACCGGACGCCGGACGCGCGGCCAGCATCCGCAGCAGCGCGGGCACGACCGTTTCGGGTTCCGGCCGATCGCTGATGTCCTCGCCCGGAAAGGCGGCCTGGTGCATGTCGGTGCGCATGTCACCCGGGTCGACGGCATAGACGCGCACCTCGGGCTCTTCGACCGCGAGGACGGCGCTGAGCTGGTCGAGCCCCGCCTTGGCCGCGCCATAGCCGCCCCAGCCGGGATAGGCCTCGACGGCGGCGTCGGAGCTGACATTCAACACCGTCCCGCCGGCCGCGCGTAGCCGCGGCAGCAGGGCCTGTACGAGCGCGAGTGGTGCGACGACGTCGGTCTCGAACACCCCGCGCAGTGCATCCAGTGGGTAGCGCGCCAGCGGGGGCAGCGGTGACGGGCCTAGGTCGCTGGCGTTGTTGACCAGCAGGTCGAGCCGGCCGAGCCTCTCCACGGCCGCGGCGAGCGCGGCCCGATGCCCGGGATCGGTGACGTCGCCGGCAATCACGATGGCGGTAGGCAGCTCGGTGGCCAGCGATCCGGTTCGGCGGGCGTCCACGAGGAGTCGCCAGCCCTGGTCGGTGAGCGCGCGGGCGAGCGCCCGCCCGAGACCCTTCGATGCGCCGGTGACCAGCGCGACTGGTTGCGATGTCGTCGTCATGCGGCCATCCTCGTAGTTGAAGTCGACTTCAAGTCAAGGCGTGATGCCGTGCGAACCACCGATCTGCTGACGGTCAGCGAGGTCGCCCACCGCAGCGGCTTCGCGCCGTCTGCGTTGCGCTTCTACGAGCGCGAGGGGTTACTCCGGGCGACCCGCACGTCCGGCAACCAACGGCGCTATCAACGCAGCGTGCTGCGGCGCCTGGCGTTCATCCGGGCGGCCCGCAATGTCGGCCTGTCCCTCGAGGAAGTCGCCGCTGCGCTGGCGACCCTGCCCGAGGAGCGGCCGCCGACGCGCGCCGACTGGGCGCGGCTGTCGCGGTCGTGGCGGGGGCGGCTCGACGACCAGATCGCCGCGCTGACGAGGCTGCGCGACGGACTCGACTCGTGCATCGGCTGCGGCTGCCTGTCGTTGAAGACCTGCGGATTGCAGAACCCGGCCGACATCGCGGCCACCGGCGGACCGGGCGCGGCCTACCTGCCCGCGCCGCTGCGGAAAGCCGCGGGATAGTGCGCCCGATACTGCGGGATCAGGCGCCGCGCCCGCGATTCCCGCCACCCACTCCCGTGATCAACAGACA